>CAZMTP010000040.1:0-13872 GCA_964569185.1 uncultured bacterium | reverse complement strand
TTAAAAGCTTCTCGTAAAGGAGCTGCATGGGTTGTCCATAATGACGACATCAAACAATACCAAGAAAATTATCTCTCTCGAAAAGTACAAAATTCCCAAGTCATGTAAGGGAATTTTCTTTTTGAGATTTTTTTTTCTTAGTTTATAATCACCTGAAACTTAGCTAGTTTCAGGTGATTTTTTTATGTCTTGGGATCTGCTTTCCATTCATGCTTCAGAAGACTCTTTTCAAAAACAGATTCAGAAAATAGAGCGCTCTTTAGCTCACATCCAATTTACCGCTGTTTTAAAACCCGCGATTCTCACTTTTCAAGAGCTGGGCAAAGAGTTAAAAGAGGCAGATTCTTATGTGGCGTGTCTCTGCGCCCAAAATACTGCAGATGGGCAGGCGCGCCAGCATCAGGCCAACCTTTCTAAATTAAAAGCCGCTTATCAGAATTTGACCCTAATTTTAGGGGAAAAGCTAAAAAGCCTAGATGAGGTTGCTTTTAAGACTATGCTTTATGACCCCGATTTAAAGGAAATCGCGTTCCATTTAAAAGAGCTGCGGAAATTATCAAAACAGAAATTGGATGTTCAAAAAGAGAAGATCATTAATGATCTGTCTGCCTATGGTTACCATGGGTTTTGGGATCTCTATTGTCACTTCGTAGGAAAGATGCGCATTTCTATTGGGGGAAAAGAGTATTCAGCTGGTCAAGTTGAAAATATGCTTAACCATGAGGATCGAAAGATTCGAGTGGATAGCTTTAAACAATGGGTAGAGGCCTGGTCTAAAGAGTCCGATTTTTTAGCGCAAATTTTAAATCATATGGCTGGGTTTCGATTGAAGGTTTACGAAGAGAGAGGATGGAATGACCTGCTTTTTGAACCCTTGAATGATTGTCGTATGGATAAAAAGACCCTGGAAATGATGTGGGAAGTGATCCAAAAAAACAAACCCATCTTTTTACGCTATTTAAAAAAAAAGGCAGAACTGCTGAGGATGGAAAAATTGGCATGGGTGGATCTCAATGCGCCACTCAATAGCAGCCCTATAAGTCAGGTTTCCTATGATGATGCAAAAATGCTCCTTTTGCGCCATTTTGAAAACTATTCGCCCCGCTTCAGCGGGTTCACACAAAAAGCATTCGATCGGAAATGGGTAGAAGCAGAAGATCGGGCAGGTAAAACGATGGGGGGATTTTGTTCTCCTTTTCCTAAAACAAAAGAATCGCGCATTTTTATGACCTATGGAGGATCTGCCTATAGCCTAGCCACCTTGGCCCATGAATTAGGGCATGCCTATCATTTCGAAAGACTTCATAATCTGCCTTTTTTTCAGCAAAATTGTGGCATGAATGTAGCAGAAACGGCATCTACTTTTGCAGAAATGGTTTTTATTGATGGGGCCATTAAAGAGGCAAAAGACAAAGCTGAAAAGTTATCGCTTTTAGATGATAAGTTGCGGCGGGCGATCCAATTTTTCATGAATATCCATGCCCGTTACCTCTTTGAACTGAATTTTTATGAAGAGCGGAAAATGGGATTTGTATCAGCGCAAAGGCTTTCCCAACTGATGGAAGAGGCACAAAAAAAGGCCTATTTAGAGAGTCTTTCAGATTACTTTCCACAATTTTGGGCCTCCAAACTTCACTTTTATTATACGGAAGTTCCGTTCTATAACTTCCCTTACACATTTGGATTTCTTTTTAGTCTTGGACTCTATGTTTTTGGAAAGAAAGAAGGCAGTGCATTTATGGACACCTATGATCGCATTTTAGAAGATACAGCCAGAATGAGTGTAGAAGAGCTGGCACAAAAGCATTTAGGTGTCGACCTGAGTCAGCCTCAATTTTGGCAAGAGGCCATTGATGATCTAAAACAGGATGTAGAAGAATTTTTGGCTATTTCTTCATGATTTTAAAGTCGCGGATTTGCAGCTGGATGCTAGATTTGTTTAAGAAAGTATTCACGTGGGGTGTGAAGGCGATATGTAGCGTAAGATTTTTTTTGCAGAGCATCGGTCTTTTATCTGCCATTCCGAATGCAATTCCTTCAAGAACCCGCTCTTTTTGTTCTAAGTAGAATTTTAGGTGAGTCTTACCGACTATTTTAGGGGGCCACGTTTGTGTCGCGTTGCTATAGAAAATGGGAGAGGGATTTTCGTTTCCAAAAGGCTCCAGGAGGCTTAAGGACTCCATGAAATCAAAGGTCAAGTCATCAAAATCAATCTCGGCATCGAGATAAAGCTTAGAAATAATATCCTGCTCTTTGAGTTTCTCATTCGCTGCATCAATAAATTGCTTTTTAAAGGTATCAATATTGTCTACTTTGATGGTGAGGCCTGCGGCATAATCGTGGCCTCCAAAATTGTCTAAAAGAGTAGAGTTTTGTCTTAAAATAGGCAGGATAGGAAATTCAGGAATCGTTCTGATAGAGCCTTTGCCGAGACCTTCTTCAATAGCGATGATCACCGTGGGCCGGTTATATTGTTTTGCAATCCGCGCTGTGATAATAGGAATAATTCCAGGATGCCACTTATTAGAAGAGAGGATCAGGGCGCGCTCTCTGAAAATTTGAGGATGTTTTTGGATATATTTTTCAATGTCTTCTGAATCGCAACGTTCGATTTTTTGCCGTTCAATATTATTTAGATCGAGCTCTTTGGCAAGAATTTCAGCTGCCATTGCATCGCGTGTGAGCAATAGCTCAATGCCTTTATTTGGGTCGGCGATACGCCCTAAGCTATTGAGGCGCGGGGCTACTTTCGAAGCGATATCGAGCGGAGTAATGTCAGCAGATTTAACTTCACACACAGAGAATAGTTTTGCGAGTCCAATACGTTTACCTAGCCGCATCTGTTTTAACCCATAGCGGACAAAAATCCGATTTTCTCTTAAAAGAGAGCCCATATCTGCTATCGTTCCTAAAGCAACCAGGTCCAAATAGCGTTTCAGATCCACTTTTGTAGAGGGAATTTCCCCATTGGAAATGAGAAGATTGGTAATTCCATGAGCCAGCTTGAAGGCCACGCCAACACCAGTCAAATCGCGATTGGGATAGCTGCTTCCATGGAGTTTTGGATTTAAAGTGGCCACGCAATGGGGTAATTTTTCTGTGGGCTCGTGGTGATCGGTGACAATGACATCGACGCCGTGCTTTACCGTTTCTGAAATTTCTTCCGCAGCAGTAATCCCGCAATCAACTGTAATGATCAGAGAACATGTGTGCTTGATCGCAAATTCTAAAGCATCGAGTAGAAGGCTTTTGTTTAATGTACTGCGATTCGAAATGTAATAATGGGTATTGATTCCAATAAAGCGCAAAAACTCGGTGAGCAGTGTGGCTCCAGTGATGCCATCGACATCATTATCACCATAAATTAGCACCGTTTCTTTATTTTTCAGGGCGCGCATCACCCTTTCCACCGCTTTGTCCATTTCTGGAAATAGGTGAGGGTCTAAAAGATTGGGCAACTTTGCGTATAAATAGTCATGAATTTCATCCAATGAATTAAAGCCGCGGGCGGCAAGCACTTGAGCGGTGACGGGATGGATATTAAATTCATTAATAATTTCTTGGGTCCACTTGGGATCAATTTGCGGATAGACCCAAATGACGGTGTCCTGGTGTGCTAATTTCTGCATTTATTCCCAGCGGGAACATTGCATTAAGGCATGCGATCAAAAAGGAGCGTTTTTCTTCATCTCGAATCTTTTTCCCATTTGTACCAGTATCTGGCCAATATTGCAGATTTTAAAGACAAAATTTTCTTGCAAGACAATGAGATCAAGTTATGGACAGGAAGGTCCCATAAGGACATTAAAGGAGCATTCATAAAATCTGTAAAATTGACCAGATGCGGGTAGGCATTCATTAATACAATTTACCCTATTTTTGTTTTCTATTAATTCCATCCTACAGATTTCCGATTATTTAAACAACTTAATAAAAAAAATCCTTCAAACCACTACCTGGGGGAGTGAATTTTTATTTTTTTCTTGCTGCTTGTTATGGAAATAGACCATAAGTGGCGCTGCAACGAAAAGAGACGATAGCGTCCCGAAAATCACACCAACGATCATCATAAATGCAAATGTGAAAATTGTACTTCCTCCAAGTAAAACTAGAGGAAGAAGCGCTAAAAGTGTGATTCCTGAGGTCATCATGGTGCGTGTTAGGGTGGCATTTAGCGCATGGTTCACAATCTCTTCAAATGAGGATTTTCTCATGAGACGCACATCTTCGCGGATCCGGTCGAAAATAATGATGGTGTCATTAAGAGAATAACCGACAATGGTCATCAGGGCTGCCACAGTATTGAGATCGATTTGCAGAGGCAGTTTAAGCGCATGGAGAATCGCAATCATACCCAATGAAATGAAGACGCTATGGGCCAAGGAAATAATGGCACTGGCCGCATATTTAAATTCAAAACGCAAGGTGATGTAACACAAAATACAAACAAGAGCAATCAGCAGTCCAATACTAGCACTTTTTTTCATCGAATCAGATAATTGTCCACTCACTTCACTCCAGTTTTGGTCCAAAATAGTTAATGTGTACGGCGCTAATTTTAATCCGCCTTTATTTAAAGCTTGGACAACCCAATCGATGCGCGGGTTAGTTTGGTAAGCATAAGTGTATTCTTTAAGATCATAGGTAACAGGCATGCCAAAGAAGGGTTTGCCTGGCTGCTGCATCCCTTTGCCTAAGAAAATGCGGATATGATTAGAAGGACTGAGTTCTCTAATTTGGAAGTTTTGCGAGCTAGCACCGCTAGCTAGTAATGCTTCTTCCACACGCGCACGGTAATTGGCAGGTGCATCAGCTACTAACTCTATATTCAAAGAGTAGCCGCCTGTGAAATCCATTCCAAAAATAGTGTGTCTTTCCTTCACAAAGAAAACAGCACCAATAAGAATCGTGATCCCTGTGCAAAGGACGACCAATTTTGATAATTTTAAGAAATTGAAATGGGTCGGTTTAAACACGCGGGTCATGTTTAAAGTTTTGTGTTCAGGATTTTGCGCCCATTTTGTGAAATAGTAGCGGGTCACAAATAGAGCTGTGAACATTGAGGAGACAATACCGATGATCAGTGTGAGTGCAAATCCTTTGATCGGTCCGGAATCAAAATGGAGCAAAATCAGCGCAGCGATAATAGTGGTAACGTTGGAATCTAAAATGGCTGAAAATGCCTTTTGATAAGCGGCATGGAGTGCAGAGCCAATTCTTCCGGATACAGAAAATTCTTCTCTGAACCGCTCAAATACTAAAACATTGGCATCGACTGCCATGGCAACTGCTAAAATCACCCCTGCAATGGAGGCTAAAGTCAGCGTGGCCGAAATATTTTGCAGAGTGCCCCACATGATTAAAAGATTGAAGAGGACAGCAAAAGAGGCCACAAGACCCGCAAAGCGATAAATGCCCAGCATGGTAAGAATGACCAAGATAAGTGACAGGGCCATCGCCAAAATGCCGAAGAGTCTTTCTTTAGATCCGAGCTCTGGGCTCACATTTTTTTCAGAAAGAATGCGTGGCGTATAGGACAAAGAACCGGCTTTTAAGTCAGCTTCTAATTGGTTAATTTCTCTTTGTGTAAAACTTCCTGAGATCATGGCACTATCTTTGAGCGCAGCATCCAAAGTAGGAGAGCTAATCACAGAACCATTCAAAATCACAGCCATTCTCCAGCCTTGGCCTCTGGAAAAAGTAGCATTGGCAGTTCCTGCGATTTTTTCTTTAGAAAATTGGGATGTCCAGGCATACAGATCGTCTCTTGGACTCAATTTTTGTCCATTGGACAGGACCTGGGACGATTTAATTTCGAAGGCTAGAAAATTACCTTTAGAAGGGTCATAAGAGGCTTGAATATTTTTTAAATTAGAACCTTCCACTGCAAAATTTCTAAAAACGATCATCAAAGGATGGGTCTGTCCATGCCAATCTGTAAAGTCATCTCCACGCATCACAGCCACTTGGGAATAGACATCATTAAAATTGCTCGAGGCAGCAGAATCCAAAGGATTTGCAAGGCGCAGGCCATTTTCATATAGAATTTTAGCCGATTCACTTCTGGGTTGCACAAGATCTGGATCGGCAGATTCCCCATGAAGATGTTTCCATGCGATCAGATTAATATCCTCTACTCCTTTTCGTCCTGTCACTACTGCTTCATTCCAGATCTCTTGCAAGAAACGAGAAGAGACATCTGCCAAATTAGGATTCAGCATGTTGAATTTTTCATTCACTACATAGAAATACATGGAGGAGGCTTTCACAAGCTCAGAAGCAGAAATATTTTGGGAGCCAGGGAAGTCTAGTGTGATGAAATTGCCCTCTTGGCGAATGCTAATTTCAGATACACCCATTTTATTCACTCTATTGTAGAGTTCGTTGATTCCTTGTCGCAATTCCGCTTCACCGCTCACGACACGATTATTACTATCGCGCAATTCGATCTGCACCGTTTTTCCGCCTGAAAGATCTAATCCCCAATGCAGAATCTTGCGGTTGTCTCCTCTAAAATATTTGGTCGTGCTCAGTTTTAAATTTTGGAAAAAAGGACTTTGCGTGGGGGCAGGGACATCATAGGGATGCGCTCCTTTAAGTTCCATCTTGGCTGCATAATAGTCATCACGCCATTTTAAAAGATCTTCTTGAATATGATCATCGATCTTATTCTCAGTCAGCAGACGTTGCTCTACATCAGTAAATTCCAGAACAGCAAAACGTTTTGTGCCATTGACTGTAAAATCTTCACGTGTCGCTTTTAGCAAAGTTTGATAGTAGTCTTCATCTTCAAAAATAAAATCTTGAGCATATTCTCTGCTGAAAGGAAAAGCATTTCCGGAATAGCCAAACAGCCCATTCTTCTTTAAAAGTTCTTTGAGGGCATTGAAATCTTCCATAAAGAGTGCGGCTTCTTCAGATTGAGAGGAAGCTTGCAATTTTTGCACCACTTTATCGAGCCCTTTAGCAATCACGTAGATAGAGCTCATGCGGAAGCCGCTAGGTGGCATCTTATTTTGCATAGAAGGGGCATAGACGATGAGTCCCAATTTTTTCTGCTCAGCGGGCAGATTAAGATAGGTCTCATAATCCCATATTGGGAACGAATCTCGAGTGAGGTCAGGATGTTTTGGTTGCCAATTGGAGAGCAGTGTCTCTTTTAGTCCCTTAGCGCGCACCTGTGCAATTTTTGATAGCGGTAGCGCTAAAAAAGTTTTACTAGACTGAAGATGGCTTAAATTGATCTGGAATCCGGTACCTACTGGCGAAATAATTTCGTTTGCGAGTCTAGAATCATAGGCAATTTCATTATAAAGGATCTGATCTACCTGGTCACGCAGATAGGTCTGCGTTCCATTTTGAAGACCTGCTTTAAAGGCCAAAAGATCGGGGTAAAGCTTTAAATCTATTTTTTCATTGGCCCAATCGATCACAAATTCAGAGATAAAAGGATTGCGCCCATCTAGGGAGATGATCTGTAATTTATTTTTTTCATTTAACGTTGCATGGCTCTGCTCTAGGAGTGCCCCCAAAGAGCTATAATTGAAAGGGGTCTTTCCAGCGCTAAACTCTGGCGCATGTCTTTTGATAAGGGCATCAGCAGACTGCAGCGTTTTTTCATGTTGTGGGAGTAACTGGAGTCTTTGCTGCTTTGGCAATTCCAAGAAAGCCCCTTTGGTCTGCAATGATTGGGACTCTGATTGCAAATTAATTCTTTCCAGTTTGAGCTGGTCTTTTGTCTGTTCAAAAACTCGTACAAAATTTTGGAAAAGAGACTCTCTATTTGGCCCTTCTACTTGTGTAAAGGAAGCAAAATATCTTTTCGTAATGGGTGCATTTTCTCCAAAAGTGTTGACAAAGGAGAGAATATTTTGTGCGATCCGGACGACCAGCTCTTGATTTTGAGAGTCGTTCGGATTAGAAAGAGTCGCCAGCAGCATCTGCGCATTTTCACTAGGACCGCCCAGAGCAATTCCTAACTGCAGAGAGCGGTCATCGATCAGCGTGCGGTAAACAAATGTGGGTTGGCCCTGTTCATTAATTTTTTTTGCAAATTGAAAATAGTCTTTCCAGCTCTCCTTTGAAAAATGGAGTGGAATTTTTCTTTGAACGATCACATTGTTGCCAGTAGTAGAGGAGTCATAAAGAGAAAGCTGTTTAGGGACAAAAGAGATCAAGCTGCCAGCGCGTGGCAAATAGGTGCGGAATTTAGCGGCGTCCTGAGCAGAGCTAAAGGCTATCGAATAAAATTCTGGATTTTGTGCACTAAAGGCAATGGAAACTGGCTTAATGCCCAGTAATTTACAAAAAGATTTGAGCCACTGTTTTGTATCTTCTTCAAGGGAATCGACCCGTTGTGTGATCGTTTGAGAGATTGCAGCAGCCTTTGTTTGATCAATGGGACTTTTTAAGGATTTAGTATAGTAAAAAACGGTGGGTAGAATGTTATAGACGGTAAGGAGAATGACTCCAAAAATGAGAAAACGCTGCCAGCGTTTTTGTTTGTCCATGCGCAAAATCCTTTATTAAACCCTCGATCATAATTTCTCCTTCTCTTCATGTCCACCAAAATCATCACCCCTAAACAAATAATTTTCATCACTCATTATTGACATTCATTTTTTTCTCTTTTAAGGTAGAGGCGTTTATGAAGTACACAATTCCAAAAGGCGTGTTTGATATTCTGCCCCAAGAAAAATTGCCGGAAGATGCCTGGCGCACCTCCGATCATTGGCAATATGTGGAAGAAAAAATGCGCCAAATCGCGCACCTTTATGGCTTCAAAGAAATCCGCACCCCGATTTTTGAACACACCGACCTTTTTGTGCGTGGCGTAGGGGAGTCCTCCGATATTGTTTCAAAAGAAATGTACACATTCCAAGACCGTGCAGAACGCTTTTTATCCTTGAGACCAGAGGGTACGGCCCCTGTCATGCGCGCCTTTGTAGAAAAACATCTCCACCAGATGCCAGGAGCGCACAAATATTTTTATATCGGTCCGATGTTTCGCTATGAACGCCCACAAGCAGGCCGCTTTCGCCAACATCACCAGTTTGGAGCAGAGGCTGTCGGCATTGGTCTTCCTGAGCAAGATGTGGAGATGGTCGATCTTTTATGCGAACTCTATCGCCAGTTGGGCCTTAAAAATCTGGTTGTCAATTTAAATTCGATTGGCGATGAAGAGACGCGGACTGCTTATAGAAATGCATTGACCCAATATTTGCAGCCTCACTTTGATCGGTTATCAGCTGATAGCAAAGTGCGCTTTTCCAAAAATATACTACGAATCCTGGATTCTAAAGATCCTGAAGATCAAAAAATTCTTAGTCATGCGCCCTCTATTTTGACTCTACTAAGCGCGGAGTCAAAAGACCATTTTGAAAAAGTACAACAACTCCTCAACAAATTAAACATTCGTTATGTTCTCAATCCAAAACTGGTGCGCGGATTAGATTATTACAATAAAACTGTGTTTGAAATCACTTCTGGGGAACTGGGTGCGCAAAATTCGATCGGGGGCGGCGGCCGTTTTGACGGACTGCTTTCTTTGCTGGGTGGACCCAATTTGCCCGCAGTGGGTTTTGCTACGGGGATTGAACGGCTTTTGCAAACTATGGCAGCCCAGCGCTGTTATTTTCCTCCCCCCCCTCACCCTTTTGTTTTTTTAGTTTCCCTTGGAGAGGCTGCAAAAGAATATTGTGTCGATCTTTTATTTAAACTACGTCATGCTGGTGTTGCAGCTGAGATGGATTTGCAAGGAAAGAAAGTGGGTCAAGCGCTGCAACTAGCCGATCAGCTGCAGGCAGAATATTCTGTTGTCATCGGGGATGAAGAATTAAAATCGGGCCAACTCAAGCTTAAAGAAATGAAAACCCGTCAAGAGACAACTTTAGCCTTAAAAGAATTGGCTCCGATTCTATTAGAAAAACAGCAACAGCTCATTCAAAATAATCTTTAGAAACCCTTGTGTATAATGGTCTCCAAGGATTAGATTAGAACGAAACAGGAGTTTTCCTATGAAAAAAGCCCTTTTTTCTATTTTTGCCATTTTCTCTTTGATGGCATTTCCATTGTTTTCTGATGAAGAAGCAGCTGTGGTTGATAAAGTAGAAGATGAAAACTTAGAGAAAGTATCAGAAGCTTTTGGCCATTTGATAGGAAAAAATATCGATACTTTGGGGATTAAATTTGATCTCAAAAGCGTGATTAAAGGACTTCAAGATTCTTCTACGGGAAAATCAGCACCGATGAGCGAATCGGAGTGCATCCAAGCCATCTCCTCTGCTCAAGAAAAGGCGTTTAAAAATCAAGCAGTAGAAAATCTGAAAAAAGCAGAAGACTTTTTAAGTAAAAATGCCACAGGAGAAAAAATTGTTTCTGTTGGCGATGGAAAAATTCAGTACAAAATTGAAAAGGAGGGTAGTGGGGATACAATAAAAGAACATGATTCTCCTCTTATCCGCTATGTAGGAAAATATTTGGACGGCACTGTTTTTGGTTCTTCTAAAGAAGATGAGATGATCTCTTTGGACGAAACGATTGCCGGTTTTAGTAAAGGTCTTCTGGGGATGAAAGAGGGAGAAAAAAGAACGCTCTATATCCATCCTGATCATGCCTATGGGACAAGCGGCTATTTGCCGCCGAATTCTTTGCTCACATTTGAAATTGATCTTGTCAAAGCCAATGTGCCGCAAAGCTTAGAAAATGACACTCTGTCTGCGACACCCGCTGAAGAAAAACAGGAAATTGCTTCGGATATACAGGTAAAAGCTGTTAGATAACATGTGAAAATTGTCCTATTTCGCCCGCAAATCCCTCAAAATACAGGGAATATTGTTCGTTTGTGCGCTAATACAGGTACAGAGCTATATCTTGCTGAACGCCTCGGATTTTCTGTCACAGATCGGCAATTAAAAAGAGCAGGTCTTGACCATTGGGAAGGTGTCCCTGTCTTTTTTTTAGAAGACCTGATGCAGTTCTTGCTCGAAAGAGAAGAAAATTTCTATTTTTTTTCAAGTAAGGCCACACCTCTTTATACCGATATTCACTACACCGGTTCTGATTTTCTTATTTTTGGTTCAGAAACATTTGGGATGACGGAAGAATTTCACACACGTTGGCCAGAAAAATTTTTTACGATCCCGCAACGCGAAAAGAGTCGCTGCTTAAATCTGGCCAATGCAGTTTCCATTGTGTTATATGAATCGTTAAGACAACAACAATTCGCACAGTTATGATACAGCGTCTTTCCTTCCCACTTCAGATGGCGATTGCAACATTTCTTGGCCTATTTGTGGGTCTTTTTTTTGGGGAAAAGACAGCCATTTTAGCGCCATGGGCTGATGCCTACATCATGCTTTTAAAAATCACAGCCATTCCCTATTTGATTGTGGCCATAGTACATGGGATTGGACTTTTGAATGTGGGAACAGCTAAGCAGATTTTGAAAAAGGGAGCCATTTTTATTGCGATTGCTATCGCGATCAATATTAGCATGGTCTACCTGATTAAATGGGTACTTCCTGCAGGCAAAGGGGGCGCGCCTATCAGCTATGTTTTAAAAGAAATCGCCCCTCTAGATTTTGCGCAACTGCTCATTCCCGATAATATTTTTGCTGATTTAGCAAGTAACATTGTTCCTGCCATTGTTGTTTTTTCTTTACTTGTGGGCATCTCTTTGATGGGTATTGCTGAAAAACAAAATGCGATGCTGTCTTTGGAAACAATTTTAAAAGCGCTGACACGCATCACTTACTGGATTGCGCGCATTACTCCTTTTGGAACTTTTATCATCATGGCTAACCAGATGGGAATGGCCCAATTCCACACCATCAAACAGATGGCCACCTACATCATTTTATATATTTTAGGCACCAGCTTGATTGTGTTCTGGGTCGCTCCAAGACTTGTCAGCATGCTGACTAATATGAGCGCCTATGATTGGATTAAAAATCTAGTGCCCGTATTGATTTTGGCATACACCACCAACTTAGTGATTGTTTGCCTCCCTTATATCATTAATATTGTGCAAAAAGAGACGCAAGAGTTGTATCCCAAAGATGTTAATTTACAAAATCAGATCCAAGGTACTGTATCGATTGTTTTTAATCTGCCCTTAGGTTCTATCTTTATTACCGTATTTGTTTTCTTTCTTTCCGTTTTTTATTCGACAGAACTGGGTGCGCGCAGCCAACTTGAGCTTTTCCTCACCACTTTTTTAACAAGCTTAGGCGCTGTCGGACTCGGTGCATGGATCAATAGCTTGACCTTTATTTTAGATTCTTTAGGTTTACCGACAGATGGCATTGGCCTTTATTTGACTACACTTCCTTTTACAGCCGGATTCCAATCGATGGTTTCGGCCATGCTTGTGGCTACACTCTCATTTCTCATCACCTTGGCATGTCGCAATCTTTTGCGACACAACTGGCGAAAAATCATTTTGAATTCTGCCTTTATTTTAGTTCCCATCTTTGTCATTTTTGTTGCTTTAAAATATTATCCAATCCTGCCCTGCGTTCAAAATAAAGCAAAACGGATCGATGCCTTAGAAATTCAATCAGGAATTAATATCAAAGTCTATACCCCACAAGGGGTGATTCCCCCAGTCTCTACGAATTCCGAAGAAGATTCTTTAACGCGAATTTTAAAAACTAAAGTGCTGCGTGTGGGTTATGACCCTCACACCATGCCATTTTGTTTTTATAATAAAGCTAAAAAATTAGCAGGTTATGATGTGGCATTTGCAATTGAGCTAGCTTATGATCTCGATTGTGCATTAGAATTTATTCCCATAAATTATGAGCGCATGGGAGAAGATTTAGCAACAGGAGTCTATGATGTGGGGATGTCTGCTATTTCATTGACAGAAGAGCGTTTAAAGTCGATGTGTTTTACTAATCCTTATTTGGAAGGAAGAATTGTATTTATTACTAGCCAGCAGAACCGACGTCCGCTGGCCTCTTTAGATTATATCAAATCTAATGACCTTTTAAAAATTGCTGTTTTTAAAGGCTCTAGTGCAGAAATGATTGCACGTCAAGAATTCCCAACAGAAAAGATCATTTTTCTAAAAACTTATGAAGAGTTTTTAAATATCCAGGCTACTCCAACCCTTTTGATGTGGGAAGAGCAGGAGGCCATTGCCTGGGTATCAGCTCATCCTGGTTATCATGTGGTGATTCCTCATATTTCACTTGGGAAAGATTCGTTAAGTTATCCTGTCAAATATGATGCACATAATTTTATGTGTTATCTGGATAACTGGCTCAAGCTCAAAGCAGATGAAGGTTTTACAGAAAGGCAGTATAACCTTTGGATTTTAGGAAAAACAGAAGAAGTAGTCCCTTATAAACCGCGCTGGTCTATCCTGCACGATGTCTTTGGCTGGAAACAATAGGGGAAGTTTATTTTTGGCCGGAAGAGATCAGATCTTTAATTGTTTTCTCGTCACGTAGGCCAACAAGCCTGCCGACCTCTTTTCCATTTCTAAATAAAATTAAAGTGGGAATCGAGGTGATCTGAAAGGAAGAGGCCGTCTTTTGTGCTTTATCAATATCCAACTTGGCGACAGTTGCTTTTCCATTAAAATCTTTAGCTACCTTTTCCAAAATAGGAGTTAACATTCTGCATGGACCACACCAATCTGCATAAAAGTCGACTAAAATGAGCCCTGATTTGATCTCTTGGTCAAATCCATCTTCTGTTAAGTGCTTAAATTGTTCGGCCATAAACGCTCCCTTTAATGCCTATTGTAGCATCCCCTACATTATATCAAAAGGGTTCGACGCCAAAACCAGAAAACGGTATGATTCTGGCCTCTGCGGCCATGGCGGAATTGGCAGACGCGCTAGATTCAGGTTCTAGTCAGGG
>CAZMTP010000039.1:0-15229 GCA_964569185.1 uncultured bacterium | reverse complement strand
TAGTCTTCCATAAAAATCAGCTGGCCATCTTTATAATAGGCAAAACTCAAACCATGTTTTTTATTATTGCTCATCTCGCGCTGGCTTTCCAAATTACCATTTTCATACCAAGTTTTCACAAGGCCTTGGATGGAGTCCTCATACCAAGAAACAAGCAGTTTGGGCTGTGTCGAATGGGGGAAATATTCCCACTCTTCGCCATGTTTTTGGTCCTCTTTGATGCCGTAAACATTTACAAGGTGGCCGTCAGGACTAAAAATTTTAATCTCGCCTTCGATTTTTCCTCTTTGATATTGGATAAGAGAATAAAGAGAGCTGTTTTCAAATTGGGCCTGTAATCCATCCCCATCTTTCACTTCTGCCACTTTTTTCCCTGATGGATCATAATAGACTGCCTCTAGAAGTAGTCCTTTGTCATGGTGCTCTTCATACCACTTCCCTGTTGCAATGCCATGTTTTACTCCTTTTTCATAAGGAATTTTTTCTATAACTTCCCCTGTTTGATTGTAAACAACTAGTTCCCCATGAATTAAATGGTGGTCATAAGGAATCGTTTTCCACAGCTGCCCTTCAGGATAATAGTAGGTAGAGAGTCCTTGAAGTACGCCATTATCATATTGAATATCGGCAATCAAATGGCCATTTTCGTCCCATACCAAGCTTTTCCCATTGAAAATCCAGCCGGTCTGAGCTAAAGGTGTCACATCGGCCATCCCATCCAGAACGTGACAACTGATCTTCAAGACCCCATTTTCGTGCCATTCTTTGAATTCACCATGCGCTCTGCCATCTAATACCTCTAAATATTGCCACACGCCCCCATTGGCATGGTAGCTTGTGATCTTGCAATGGCTTTTACCTTCATGGTCTCTTCCAAAAACGCGCAATACTTTTTGATAGGGCTGCGCTGCCAGAAAATCCACATTTTGATATACGTTCAGTCGCTCTTTGTTACCAATCGTTTCAGAAAAACCATTGCGATCGACCATCTGTAGGCTGACAATCTGATGGGGATCATTTTTGGCTGTGTGCATGACGCACCCGGACAAGATAATAAGAAGTAGGCTGGTAAGTATTCTATTCATTGAGAAAGTTCTCTTTTAATAAGTTGTAAATTGACCAGATAAACCTCTTCATTTTCTTTTAATTTTTTCTTGGTCAATTCAAAGTTTTTAATAATTAACTGAGGAGAATTTGGATGGGGCAAATAAGGACCGATTGTCACATCTTCGATATGTGCAAGAAGCTGTTTTAAATCTTCAAGATTCATTTCTACAGTATGTTGTTGGACCTCTTCTACTTCTTGAAACCCATGGATATTTTTCAAATTTTGCTCTGAAAAGCGCAGCCGGTTGGTCCCTTCTTTCAAAAATTGAACCCTTTTTTTAGTCCAGCATTCTTCCGGGTCATAGGCTAAGACAGCCTGATATCTTTTAAGTTCAGACTCTAAAAACAGCTGACTTTCCAACTGTTTATCGATGTAATAATGGTCTGCCATCTTTAATTTTTTTAAAAAAAGCTCCTCTTCTTCTTTTCTAAATTTTTGGAGGTCTGCTTTCTTTGATAGCTGAGCGATCTGCTGCTGGACAGACTCTAGTGTGTCCATGCGGGTAAAAAAATAGAGCATATAAAAAAGCGAGGGAACTAGAGCCAAAGAAAGAAGGAGGCAAAAAAAGAATGGTTGGGAGCGGTACTGCTTAAATTTTTCTTTTAATTGTTTCATTGCGCTTTTTTCACTTTTAAGGGGTTGAGATAAAAAGAGGTGCGGTATTTATCTTGATGCGCATTCCAAGGGATCTCTTTTTTTGTATTAATGAAGGGGTCTCCTTTCAAAAGAGATTCATGAAATTCCCGTGCGATACGTGGAGATGAAGTAGAAAATTCCAGTTCCACGCGTGCTTCATAGGGAGCAGAAGGAGAATCTAGTTGAGGATATTTCATGAGTTGGTAGCGTATATGTGAAATCTCGATACTATCTTCTTTAGACTGGAGCTTGGGATGGCTACTTAGCCATGCTAGAGTGTCGCTGACGCGTGGCACAGTTAATGAAAAAGAAAAAGGCACTTTGTTTTTGGAAAGAGAGAGTTCAAAATCTGCTAATGCGTCTTCAAGCGAACGCTCCTTTGCAATGGGGAAGATCGCACTAAATTCCGCTAATGCCTCTTTTTCTTTCTTTTTGAGACAGTACTGGCCTCCAATACAGGTAAAGAGAAAGAGACAAGCGGCTGCTATTAAATAGGTTTTTATACGTGCTTTGCGTTTGGTGGCTCTTCTTGCGGCAATAAATGGACCTGTTCGTAATTGCAGACTTTTTTGATCTTGCTTCAAAGCGTCTAGGCAAAGGCCAATTGGCAGCGCATATTTTTCCTTACTCTCTAATAAGGTGAAATGGCTGCTGAACACTTTGGCAAGGAATGGGAGATGGTCATACGATTCCCCTGTTAAGATCAATTTTTGAATAGAAGGGCATTTTTTTCGTATATAAGAGCAGACGCGCTCTAAATCTTTTTCAAAACTTTCTAAAGAGGTAGAGGAGGCGCCAAAATTTTCTGTTTGAGACAGTAAGATTTTTCCTTCAGAAATCACGATGTAGCTGCTCTTCTCCTGCCCTAGGTGATAGACGATGGTTGAAGGGTAGTCTTTAAAAAAATGGGTTGCATAGCGCAGGAGCGCGTGCGGAGTCGATGAGACCAGATCAGGATCAAATTTAAGGTGCTGAAAATAGTGAAGATGTTGCTTTAACTGCTCCTGTGTCACAGCAAATAGGGAAACAGTTGTGTTAGCGCCATTCTTATAAAAGATGGGAGATAAAATAAGCTCGTTTTGTGGATAAGGAAATTGGGATTCTATTTGAAACGGAAGAATGGATAGGATCTGTCTTTTAAATCGTAGAGTGAAGGAAAATTCTCTTAAAAAGAGGTTCCATGAATCGATGCCTGTCACAAGAGTATAAGAACTATTTTTAGGGGTAATGTCAAGCGGCTTTACATTTGAAGAGAGGGTCTCTTTCTTCAGGATTTTAAAGTTATTTTTATCTTTTTGGATCAGAACTCGCTTCAGTTCATTTCCATCTAAATGCAGTGCAATGTAATTCATCGTTAATATCTTAATCAGAATCTACATTTTCGGAAATAAAGACTCGTGTTATTATATTAAAATATGATAATTGCACAGGTCGTCCACTACCTCTTTTTAAGCTATACCCTCCTACTCCTTGTCCGCATCTTTAGTTCTTGGATTCCGAGACTGGCCCACCACCCGCTCTTGCGGTTTGTCTATTTTTATACAGATCCCTATCTCAATATTTTCCGCCGGATCATTCCGCCTGTGGGTGGGGTCATCGATTTAAGCCCGATGCTGGGATTTTTTATACTGCAAATTTTAGAAAAAGTGATTATGAGTGTTATTAGGGGAGTTTTATAAATGCTTGTGTGTACATCAAGAATTTCAGGGCATTCCTCAGAAAGCGACAATGCAATATTTGAAATGAGAGCGCATGTGCTGGGCAGAGTGCATGGGATCGGGTTTAGGGCAGAAACAAAATTTCTTGCTCTACGCTTACACCTCACTGGGTATGTGCAAAATTGCGCTGATGGTTCCGTTGAAATTGTGGCCCAAGGAACAAAAGAGAATCTTCAGGCTTTAATCGATAAATTAAAAAATAGTTTCAAGAATCAACAAATTGAAGAGGTTCAGCTCGATTTTCATAAACCTAAAGAGCGTTACGAAGGATTTCAGATTAAAGCTGTTTAAATCTTTCTTCAAAGATTTTAAGAAGCCGCTCAATCTCTTTTTCTGTGTCTTTAAATGCGCGTGTGGCGGAGCCTCTTTTTTTCCTGGCTTTCTTCTTCTGTATCATTGAAAGAAACTGCTCTATAGTCACTGCTTTTGCCCCTAATTGTTTGCATCGTCCTGTGAGTTCCCGATCAGAGCTGACCACAGTTTCATTTTGAGGATTGGATGACGCTTTAATGGCCTTTAAAATGTAATCGTCTGCCGTTTCCTGTTTTGTGGTATAGATGATTTCCAGCGCGTCCAGATGGCCACGTGAAGCTGATTCTCGTAGTTTTTCCGAGCTATCAAACACAATAGTCGCGTCCATGCGCAATTTCTCAATCTCTTCATTTAGTGTGATGAGAAGAAGTGTTCTTTTTTTCTCTAGGGGAAGTTTCTGTTTGCTTAAGCGAAAGAGGAAATTATAGCCGTCAATGAAATAGTGCATTCTTAATCAATACACTATTTAATGGATTCCAGAACAAGCAGAATTTTGTCCATCGCCTTTCTTCTATGTGAAATGCGATTTTTCACTTCTTCTTCAAGTTCTGCAAACGTTTTACTATATTCATGTTTTAGAAAAAGAGAATCATAGCCAAAGCCGCTGCGTCCTTTTTCTTCTTCAGTGATAGTGCCTTCACAAAAAGCGCAGGCGCTTTTCTTTAAATCTTCTGGGGCAGCTAAAGCGATACAGCATTCAAAATAGGCAGCTCTTTCTTGATCTTTCAGATTGCGCATTTCGTGCAGCAATTTTTTGCGATTTTCTTTGTCTGTGGCGCCTTCGCCTGCATAGCGGGCCGAATAGACGCCAGGAGCGCCGCCTAATGCAGGAATGACAAGTCCAGAGTCGTCTGCTAATGCCCAGAGTCCCAATGCAGCAGCAGCATGGACCGCTTTTTGGATCGCGTTTTCTTCAAATGTATTTCCTGTTTCAGGTTGCGGCTGGTACTGTGGAAAATCGATGAGTGAATAGATATCCAAGTGGCGTATGCCCTTGAGCATGGCACGGAATTCGCGGATTTTATGCACATTACGGCTAGCAATGACAAGCTTCATAACTAGCAACATAACATAATTTCGATTTTATTTGTTTGGCTATAAAAAAATTGAAAAATTCTCTAAGCTACACTGTGTTCGGAGGCGGCTATGAAAAAAGAACTTATATTTAAACTAGCAGAATATTTTGAAAAAAATAGGTGCATTGAACAAGATGTCGAATTTTGGATGGCACGAGATCTCCAAATACTTTTTGAATATAGCACATGGGAAAATTTTCTCAATGTAATTGAAAAAGCAAAAATTGCATGTAACAATTCTAAGGTGCTTATAATCAACCATTTTCGTGAGGTCACGAAAATGGTTGATTTAGGTTCCGGTTCACAAAGAGAAATTCAAGATTTAAGGAACTATCTTCGACTCTTTATGAACATGGTGTGGATGACCATGGATTTGGACGCATTCGCAGCAAAGGAGATCAAGCTCTTTTTGGAGGAATTTCAACTGGCACAATGAAGGAAAAGTTAGGTGTTCCTGAAACAAGGCCATTAGCTGATTTTTTACCGACAATTACAATTAAAGCCAAAGATTTTGCTGGTGAAATTACAAATTTCAATGTCAAAAAAGAAAATTTACAGGGAGAAAATCAGATTGCAGATGAACATGTTAAAAATAATCAAGGAGTCCGTAAGGTGCTAGTACAACGAGGCATTTATCCTGAAGAATTATCAGCAGAAGAAGATATTAAAAAGTTGGAAAAAAAGATTAAAAAAGAAAATGAAAAATTAATTGAGACATGCAATGCACTTCCACCTATTGAATGACTGTTAGTTCTGCAATTGAATTATAAAGCGGATTTAATGCTGGTGATGGTGTATTCTTCGCCTTGGATTTTAAACTTGTCGCCTACTTTATGCCCTTTCAAAGTTTGCGCTAGTTTGGATTGAAAGGAAAGAATTCCACGATCTGGATCTGCATCCCAAGGACCGAGCAATGTGAAATGGACTGTTTCTCCATTTGCCTTTTTACACTCAACCACGACGCCCACACCTACGTAATCGGTGGTAATGTCGTCTTTTGTGATCACGCGGCAATGGTTCGATTGATCTGAAAGAAATTTGAGCTCTGCCTGCAGACGATCTCTTTTCTCTAGTGCCGATTTGAATTCTGCATTTTCACGCAAATCTCCATGGGACCGGGCCACCTCAATTTCTTTTGCATTCTCGACAGTCTCTTCAGTGGCAATTTTTTCAATTCTTTTTTGTAGTTTGTGATACCCTTCTTGGGTCGTCCAGATCACTTCTTCTTCTACTTCCGCTTCTTTCTTTTTGCCTTTTTTAGCAAGCGTAGGATAGACCACTTCCGCAAGCGAATGGAAAATTTTCATATCGTGATCGCTCAAAGAATGGCACTTTGTCACAAGCAGCAAAAACTCTTGGACATCATGCAATGAAGCATCTTTCATGATCTGCCGTACAGTAGCAAAGCGGCCCGCAGATAAAATCGATTGAATTTTTTTGATCAGCTCTCGATGGCTGCCTGTCTGCTCTAGATAACTTAAAAGTACAAGTAGGGCTTCAAAGAAGCGACTGGCTCCTTTGGCATCGCCAAAGGGCAACTTGGGATCTGCTATGATTTTCTGGAAGTACCAAATGACAGCTTCTGGATTTTGCGAAGGATGTGCCGCGAGCTCTTCTAATTTTTTAATGGTCGCATTTTTAGCATCTGTGGCAAGCAATTCGGTTAAGAGGTAATCGCGTAGTACAATTTGATCTACGATAAAGAGCATTTTCAAAAAGACCTCTTTCCAATCGCTGCGTAGCTGTTTGATTTCAGTGAGAGAGCGTTTTTTAAATGCTTGGATCGAGATCTCTTTTAAAATATCTGCGGGCGCTTCCCAATTTTTGATCTGCTCTTTGATAAAAGGATAATCTTTCTGGTTGCTCAAGTCTTGAATGAAGAAATGGAGCTGGATCTCTTGTGACTTTGTAAGACCTTGAGTAGATAGAAGCTCTTTGAGTTTTTCTAAGAGAGAGGTTTTAAACTGAGCGCTTTTCAGGCTTTCAGAAAAATCTCTCATAAATGAATAGACCAGCTGGATTAAAGTATCTGCGTCAGGTTTGGTTTCGAGCGCTTTGTACAGTTTTTCTTCATGCGAGATCTCTTTTTTAAGCAAACGGAAGGGCTGGCTTAAATCCTCTGGCGATTCAATCAGTGTATTTTTTTTGACTTTGGCTCGTGCTGTTTGCCACCAGCGATTCCATTCTGCAGCTGGAATAACCAGTTCACACAGTTCATCTTTGATTTCTGCTGCTGTTTTAGGTCCCAAATCGCGTAGCAACATCAGGATCACTTCAACTGGATTTTTTTTGGCTTTTTCTTCTAATACATCGGGAGAACCAAAGCGCAGGGCAAGAAAATGGCCATCTGGGATGGGGATTAAACAGTTAAATGCATTTTTAAAAGAGATATCTTTTCTTCCAGGGACATAATCAAATTCTATGCCGACCTGTTCACGAAGCATCGAAATGTCCATCACTTCGCCTACACCCCAACCTCCTGTGTGGAAAACAAATTTCCCTTTTTTCATATGGTTGAGAAGCTCAAAATGGCTGATGACGCCTTTGAAACTTTCGCCTTTTCCACGCATCCCAACGATACGCATCTTTTCATTGAACTGAGGATCTTGTCTATATTTTCTTTCCAAATAGTCCAATGCAAGCAGTCTCAATTGCTCTGGGTCTGTTTCTTCTAAATCTAAAATTAATTTGAGAATTTCATCTGAGATCTCAGACGTTTCCAGTTTTTGCCAAAGAGGAAGAATGCGCTCAACATGTCTTCCAATGTAGTCGCTTAAAGGGGATTTTTTAACAGCGATTAAAATTTCTTTTAGATCTTCTCCGCCCACACTCTCAGAGGAAGTATACTCTTCCCATAGGCGCAGCAATGCATTGGCATCATGGTTTTCTAGGGCCGATTCAAAGTGCTCTAAATACCCCATCCGAATTCCTTCGTTTTGCTCTGCTTGGAACACAGTCATATTTTAATAATATTTAAATAAAAGATTCCCTAATGCAATGCAGTATAAAGGGGTCTCTATTTAACTTCAAACCCAATTGGACTAATTCAGCGAAAGATTCTAAACTGCTGTCTCAATGAAAATTTTCTTTCCCCTTTTGGCACTGAGTTTTGTCTCTTTTTCTCTAGGATTCTCTACTCCTTGCAGAACGCTTTTTGAAGATCTGGAGCTGGTGGAGCAGATTAATCAAAAAATAAATGATCGTCTTCCCTTGTATTATAATTATTCTTTTATAGGGGGCTATTTTAATATGCCGTCGGCGCGCATGGCACCTGAAGGCTATTTTGGCACCGGGGCGTCCAGTGTTCCCCCTTATACGGTTATCGGGGCCAACTTCATGGTCTTTGATCGTATTGAGCTTTCGGCCAATTACCGCATTTTTAGAGGAAAATTAGATCCTATTTTTGGCGCGTCAGGTTTTGGAGATGAAGCGGATCGTATCGGAAATGTGAAATTTGGCATTATTGCAGAGGCAGATAATCTTCCCTACTTGCCTCTGATTTCCTACGGATTGGATGATTTTATTGGGACCAGTCGTTTTAGCTCTCAATATCTAGTAGCCACAATGCCTTGGACAGCCTATGACCTAGAAATTTCCTTAGGCTATGGAAAAGGCAGGTTAAAAGGACTTTTTGGAGGCGCAGCGTGGACTCCTTTCAGAAAAAGCAGATTTTCTATTCTGAAGGATATCTCTCTTGTAGCAGAATATGATGCGATCAACTACAAAAAGCATATTTCTGAACATGCCAAAGGCAGAACAGTCGATTGTCGTATCAATGCAGGGCTGTCCTACCTTTTTAAAGACACCCTACAACTTTCGATCAGCTCTTTAAGAGGAAAAAAGTTAGCCGGATCTGCCTCTTTGCGATTTCCTGTAGGGACCACTAAGGGACTTTTTACCAAAAGCGATGACCCTCTTCCCTATTGTAGCCCTATTGATACAGAAGCTTTAGGAGTGATGCGCCCTGAAAATCAGTTTGCGGCCGATTTAGCATTTGCCTTTAGTGACCAAGGGTTAGATCTCTATTCTGTTTATCTGAGAGAAGGCACTCTTTTTTTGAAAGTGGTCAATAACCGCTACCGCGCAGAAGCTAAAGTCCATGAGCGTCTTCAAAATTTACTGGCAGCACTGATTCCTTGCGATATTTGCCAAGTGAACGTTGTCATAGAATCTCAAGGACTGCCGAGCCACGAATATCGATTTAGAGCAGAAGATTTAAACCGCTTTAGAGAACGTCAAATCAGCGCGCCAGAACTAGACATTTTATCTCCTATGCGGGAAGCAGAACCGTTACCTGATTGCTATGATGCCGCGCTGCTGTTTCAACGAGAGCAAGAAATTTGGACATTTACAGTCCTTCCCCGTCTGTTGAATTTCTTTGGGTCAAGTACAGGAAAATACAAATATAGTTTGGGGCTTGTCACCTCATTTGAAGGCTATTTGTACAATGAGGTCTATTATCGCATGCAAGTAGCCTATTCAGGATATTCCAGTATGCACGGACTACAAGCGCGCGATTTTTTAAACCCTTCAAAGCTTTTGCAGGTACGCTCCGATTCTGTAAAATATTTTCAGGAAAATAATGTCCGATTGGAGCAGGCCTATTTTCAAAGAGCCTGGAATCTTTCAAGAGGTTGGTTTTCCCGTTTTGCGGCAGGCTATTTTGAGCCGGCCTATGCAGGTGTTGCCGCAGAATTTCTCTGGTATCCGGTCAATTCCTGTTTTGCCATTGGTGTGGAAGGTGCCTCGGTGCTGAAGCGGCGCTATCATGGCTTTGGTTTTTTTAATAAAGTGCCTGAATTCCATGAGGGACATGATATTAAAAAATCTTACATCGGACTGCAATATTTCTTAGATCTGTATTACCTATTTAAACCATTGCAGCTAGATATTAAAGTTAAAGTGGGCCAGTTCCTTGCGAGAGATTTAGGAGTGCGCGTGGAAGTGATGCGCTATTTCCCCAGCGGTCTAAGATTTTCGCTTTGGGCGACTGTGACAAATGGCGGGGATCATATCAATGGGAGGACCTATTTTGACAAAGGATTTTCTTTTTGCATCCCGTTCGATTTTTTCCTAAAGCAGAGCAGCCGGCAATTCATCACTTATAGCATGTCCGCATGGCTGCGCGATGTGGGCGCGATTGCGGAAACAGGCAATCGACTTTACGATCTTCTTTACGAAGAAAGATTTGATTAGAAGAGCCTGCCTAATTTAACGAGATTGTTGCATAACCCCATTTTCAAACGTGCCTATGCCCGGTTTTTTATCAACCACCCGTTCGCTTTGCTCACTAGAGATCACAGAGATCACAGAGAAGCAAGAAAATCCGGATTTTTCTCTGTGACCTCTGTGATCTCTAGAGAACGTAGTGAGCGGGTGGTTAAATTATTTTTAACTCGAACACGTTATGCATAGAGGTTAATGACAAACTCTTAAAGATAATTTAAAATTTGATCTGCGGCGTAGGTGAATATAAAATCAGCCCCTGCTCGTTTGACGGAAAGCAATGCTTCCAGAAATACTTTAGGCGCCTCTAAATAGCCTTTTTCATGGGCCGCCATCACCATGGCATATTCTCCGCTCACATGATAGGCAGCAATAGGAAGGTGGGTACTCATGCGCATCTTGGCAATCACATCGAGATAAAAAAGGGCTGGTTTGACCATCAGAATATCCGCTCCTTCTTCTTCATCTAACTTGGCTTCTAGTAGAGCTTCTTTCACATTGGCAAAGGATAGCTGATAGGTTTTTTTATCTCCAAATTTGGGGGCGGAATCTAAAGCGTCGCGAAAGGGGCGGTAAAGGTTTGAAGCATATTTTGCCGTGTAAGAAATAATTCCTACATGTTCTAGTCCGTGCTGGTCCAATTTTTTCCGGATCGCCCCCACTCTGCCATCCATCATATCGCTAGGAGCGATAAAATCGGCGCCGGCCTGCGCATAGATGTGAGCAGCAGCACAAAGTTGCGCCACGGTCTGGTCATTTAAAATTTCGCCCTTTTCATTGACAAGTCCGTCATGGCCATGTGAAGTGTAGGGATCGAGAGCTAAATCGGCAATCACACAAAGCGAAGGAATTTTTTCTTTTATTGCGTGGATTGCAGTAGGCAGAATCCCGTTTTCTGCAAGAGCGAAACTGCCATCAGGATCTTTGAACTCTTGTGGGACACAAGGAAATAAAAGAATCGCTTGAATCCCTTTCTGGTGCAGGGTCTCCGCTTTTTTTAGGATATGATCGATTGAGAGCCGCTGGATCTGCGGCAGAGTAGCAATATCAGATTTTTTATTGGTGCCTGGCAAAATAAAAAAGGGCACCGCAAGGTCGGAAGGATGCAAGCTAGTTTCCTCTATGAGTGAGCGAATTGCTGGAGAACGACGGTTGCGACGAGGGCGCTTGAGCATTTTTCCTTATACTTGAAATTCCTAGGATAGCTAGAATGGTCGTTATCATGCAAAGGTTTTTATGATTGAAAATTACGAAGAATTTACTGAAGCGCAAACGAAAATTTTAAACCGGTTTGTCTCCAACACAACCAGCAATATTTTTGTATTAAAAAATCTTCCTGAAGTGATCAAAGGCGCGCTATTTTCCCGCTATTCAAGATCCAGCTTAGGTTTACGTTCGCTCTTATTGAAAGAGTTTATTTTGAATGAAGAGACCGCATTTTCTGCCATCACTAATCTGGCTAAGGCCAAAGAAGAGTCGGATCATGAGATGGAAGACCAGATCATGGCCATCAAAAAAGCGCAAAATTTTTATGACCGTATTTTGGATGGCTATGGGGACGATTCGATTGGTGAACTGGGAGGCGCCCACCTTGCGTTTGAAAATATTTCGATGCTGGCAGCCAAGCAGATCGAAGATTGCCGCATCGGAGGATCGCCTTTAGAAAAATCGACCCGTTACATCTACTTCGATCAGAAATTTGGGGGTGAGTATCTTTTTTATCGCGAACCCATTTTGATGACCTCCGCATTTCGTGAAACTTATGTGGGCATGTGCAACCAACTTTTTGAAACTTACTCTGCGCTGATTCCGCCCCTCACAGAGTTAATCGAAAAAAGATTTCCGAAAGAGCATGATATTTCCAAAGTGGCTTACACGGCGGCAATCCGCGCCAAAGTGCTGGACTGTTTGCGGGGGCTTTTGCCTGCTAGCGCTCTCACTAATATGGGAGTGTTTGGCAATGGCCGTTTTTATGAAGGGTTTATTCAGAAATGCAATGCGTGCAATTTAGCAGAAATCCAAGACATTGGAAAAAAGACTTACCAAGAACTGAATAAAGTCATCCCCTCTTTTGTGCGGCGCGGCGAGCCCACGCATAAATACCAGCACAGCTTCACAAAGTATACAGAGCAGATGCATTCTGAGATCAAAGTGCTCTGTTTGCAATATGCCCATGAACTAGAAAGAATGTCTGGTCCTGGCGTGCGCCTCATTTCCTATGATCCAGAGGCTCCTGTGAAAGTAGCGGCAGCTGTCCTGTTTTCTGCTTCCCATGCAGGACTATTTGAACTACAAGAATATTGCCGAAGACTTCCAGAAGAAGAGTTGAATCGTATTTTAGAAGCGGCCAGCAGCTTCAGAGAGAATCGACGGCATAAGTCGCCCCGTGCACTCGAACATGCCTATTTCACATTTGAAATTGTGGCCGACTTTGGTATTTATCGGGATCTGCAACGGCACCGGATGCTCTCTCAAGAAAAACAGCTGCTCACCTGTGATTACGGCTATTATGTGCCGCAGGAGATCCGCAAAACAGAGATGGAAAAGCCCTATTGCGATGCGATGGATGTGGCGCGGCTTGTCTACGATCAGATCTCTAATGAGCTTCCTGAAGAGGCGCAATACATTGTTCCTATGGGATATAATATTCACTGGTATTTCCATGTGAATTTGCGCGCATTGCAATGGCTTTGCGAGTTGCGCTCATCCCCTGCGGGGCACCCTTCTTATCGCTACATTGCGCAGGAACTTTCCAAACAGGTGTGCGAAGTTTTTCCTGGTTTTGAGAGATTTTTCAAATTTGTCGATTACGAAGGATATGAATTGGGCCGCTTAGGTCAAGAAATTCGAACCGTAGAAAAAATGAAAGCAAGGCAATTAAATGGATAAACAACATGGAAGCGTTTTTGGCTCCGTCCTGCTGATTGTAGGCGGGTGCATCGGAGTGGGGCTGTTAGGACTCCCCATCATGACAGGGTTGTCGGGATTTCTCCCTTCCCTTATTGCATTTGTATTTGGTTTTGCATTTATGCTTTCCACTTCTCTATTGATGTTAGAAGTGAATGGTTGGTTTGGACACAATGCCAATTTGGTGTCTATGGCCACCAAGACTTTAGGAAAAGTGGGCCGGCTAGCAAGTTGGGTCTTTTTTCTTTTTTTCTTTTATACTTTACTAGTCGCCTATATTGCAGGCATCGGTAGTTTAATCACCTCCCTTGCACATGACTATTTTTCTGTTTCTATTCCTGATTGGGGAGGAAGTTTACTGCTTGTCGTTCTTTTAGGATGGCTCATCTACTTCGGGACACGCACGGTCGATTTTTCTAATAGATATTTAATGGTCGGTAAAGTCGGTTGTTTTATTTGCCTGATTTTTTTGGGTGCGGCACATGTAAATGCACAATATCTCTTGCGTCATAATTTTTCTTTTGTTGTTTACTCATTGCCGATCTTTGTACTGGCCTTTGGTTTTCAAAATTTGATTCCAGTGCTCATCACCTACATGAAGGGAGATTTTAAACGGGTCCGGTTGAGCATCATTGTAGGCGCTATTACAAACTTAGTGATTTATCTGATTTGGCAGGTGATCACGCTAGGAATTATACCTCTAGAAGGGCCCTCTGGCATTCTAGATAGTTTAAAAAATGGACAAGAGGCGTCGCAAGCCATTTCAGGAATTTTAGGCTCGCATTGGATTAGCTATTTAGCAAGTGGATTGGCTTTTTTTGCTATTTTGACCGCTTTTTTGGCCCACTCTTTGGGACTTTCACATTTTCTTGGCGATGGATTTAAAATCACCTACAAGCGGCATGAAAATATCGGGGTTTGCAGCTTGGTATTTATTCCGCCGCTGATTTTTGCGGTGATTTACCCGACTATCTTTCTTAAAGCATTGAATTTTGCTGGCGGTATCTGCCTGATGTTTTTGTATGGTATCCTCCCTGTGCTGATGGTCTGGAAGGGGCGCTATGTTTTAAAATTGTCTGGGCCTTATCGCGTACTCGGCGGCAAGCCATTTTTAATTTGGGTCCTGCTATTTGCGCTGTTTATTCTGTT
Source organism: uncultured bacterium (assembly GCA_964569185.1). GTDB lineage: Bacteria > Chlamydiota > Chlamydiia > Chlamydiales > Rhabdochlamydiaceae > DATIJP01. Next base: position 1,097 of record CAZMTP010000039.1, on the reverse strand, counting down.
TTTCCAAGTGTCTACGATGTTGGGCGCTCCCTATATTCCTAAAGTGGGTGAATGAGCTTCCGATTAAAAACAGATCTGATCCCCCGAGGGGACCAGCCTCAAGCCATTGAGGGTTTAGTCCAAGGCGCCAAGAGCGGCAAGAAGTCCCAAGTGCTGCTGGGCATTACCGGATCTGGCAAAACCTTTACAATGGCAAATGTGATTGCGCGTCTGCAAAGGCCCGCGCTTATTTTGGCTCATAATAAGACATTGGCTGCGCAGCTCTATCAAGAATTTAAATCTTTTTTTCCTGACAACTCTGTAGAGTACTTTGTCTCTTATTACGACTACTACCAGCCTGAGGCCTACATTCCACGAACTGATACTTATATCGAGAAAGATCTGGCGATTAATGACCAAATTGATCGGATGCGCCTTTCTGCGACACGATCACTCCTTGAAAGAGAAGATGTGATCATTGTTTCATCAGTATCCTGCATCTATGGTCTAGGACTTCCAGAATATTACAGTCAGATGCAGCTCACCGTTAAAGTGGGAGGGGAAGCGCGGCGCGACGATATGCTCCTGCATCTTGTGGAAATGCGCTATATACGCAGCGATTATGAGCTTGTGCGCGCCACTTTCCGTGCGCGCGGCGATATTTTAGAGGTGATGCCCGCTTACGAGGAAAAGCTAGCCTACCGCATCGAATTTTTCGGAGATATTATCGAGAGGATCACAGAAATTGATCCTTTGACAGGGCAAACAAAAAAAAGAGTGGATTCCATTACCATCTATCCTGGTTCGCATCACGTAACACCGGAAGGGGTGCGGCTCCATGCGATTGAAACGATTAAAGAAGAGCTCAAAGAAAGATTTGCCTTTTTTGAAAAAAATCAGCGCTATTTAGAGATGCAGCGGATCAAAGAGCGCACAACCTACGATCTTGAGATGATCCGCGAAATTGGATTTTGCAAAGGCATTGAGAACTATTCGCGCCATTTTAGCCGCAGGCTTGCAGGCCAGCCGCCGCCTTGTTTGCTTGATTATTTTCCTAAAAATTTTCTCCTCTTTGTGGACGAGTCGCATCAGACCCTTCCGCAGGTGCATGCGATGTA
>CAZMTP010000038.1:0-16386 GCA_964569185.1 uncultured bacterium | reverse complement strand
TTGCTCAACCTAAAGATTGAGCAAGAGTCAGATTTAAGCGTCTGTTTCTTGCGCCAGCCCGAAGGCTTAAAATATAGGGTCGGGATTTTCTCCCGAGGCGGAGACAACTTAATGCCGTTGCACACCCTAAAAATGTGCGAAAGTTTAAATTAGTAGAAATTAAAAAACAATATGGGAGCGGCGCTTCCTCCCAGTCCTAAAGGACGGGGTTTCCGCGCTGTTAAATAGGATGAAAAAAGGGAAAGTATTTTTTCATCCAATTGATGGGACTGGTACTTTGACCATTTCTTGGAGCTCGGAGCCTAAAGGAGACGCCATAGAGGCCCAAAAGGGGGACGGTGTAGGCTTTTTCTCTAAAAAAGGAGATCTGCTTTGTGTTATTTTTGATGAAGTCCGTGCTGATAAAGACCATCAAATACTTAAATTTGATCAATGTGACATTGAAATCACTACAAAAAATGGTCATGTCACTTATGCCATCACTAATTCATAGAAATAAGCTACACGGCACGAGGGAGATAAGGAGAGACCATCGCCTTACGGGAATTGATCGATCCGGCGCGGAAGCGCAAGATGGCCAATGGAAGAGATTCCCCTTCTTTCTTTTTAGGAGCTGTTTCAATCAGCGGGATAAAACTCTCTTTAAATATCTGTCTTAACTCTTTGGCATTAGCGCCTAAAAATTCTATTTCCCAATCCTTGCTGCTCATCACTTGAGGCGCTGAACGGAAATGGTTCAAAAAAGAGGTCAGATGCTGGATCGCCTGTTCTGAAGAAGGAATCCAGATCCACATCTCATCTTTATGATCATACTTGCCTGTAGTCCCTGCAAAAAGGTCTTCAGCCCCTGCAATGGTGCTGATCATATGAATATGCAAATCAAATTCTTTGGTATCTTTGTAAAACTCTTGGGCTTGCGCACACCATTGTGCACGGATTTGCGACGCATATTTGCGGAATGTGGCAAAATTATTGGCAAACATTTTGGTCTGGCCTACACGGCAACATCCATTCTGCTCTTTGGTATCAACAAAAATACTGGATGGTTTTCCATGGGCGCACAATTCTAAGTTTTCTTCGACAAGATGCTCTTTAGCAAGATAAATTTTGCGATATAAAGAATACATCTCTGGGTTTTGTAGGATTCTTTTGGCCGCTTTTTCATTAAAGAATTGATCGCACTCCAACCCATCGAGATCGATCACTTCCACCTCTTGTCCCATCATTAAAGATTTTAATCGGTTCAATAAAGAGGCCACACATTCGATATCGCGTCGCGATATTTTCGTTAGAAGATCGGTATCATCTAAAATGGCATAGAGAAAATGTAAATACTCCACAAATTCCCGCATAGGATCGATAAAGTAACCACATTTTTGGACTGTGGCTGCGGTATGGCGTTGCAATAACCGCCGCAAAATCCGTTTGCTATTAGGCGTCGAAAGATCTTTTTTAGCCTCTTTGATCTGCTCTTCTATCTGCTGTACGCTTAAACCCAAAGTGCTATATTTGTCATTAATTGCAAAAGCAAGCTCTGCCACAAGCGTGTTTGATGATTGGCAATCAGAAATATAGGCCACAGGGGGCGCAGAAGCGGTCAAATTGCTTTTGTGATGGTCTATCACACTGATGATCTCTAAATAAGCAGGGATCTTGGTCTCTTCCCGATTACAAAAATCGCGCAAACTTACCGTTCCTAAAATCGGTCTATGGAGATCATGGGCATGGACCACCCCCAGAGGCACCATTCGGCCCTCTTTGTCCGTTGAGGTCACTGTGAGATAGGGATAAGCGCCCATCTTATTGCGGATCTCGTCTACCTCTGCACGGTAACTGATCACTTGAGGGTAATAACCAAACACTTTGGTCTTTATTTCTAATGCAATCTCAAGACGCTCGGTATAATTTCTCAAACTGACGATCGCTTTATCTAGAGCCATGATGATCTTTTCTAAATAGAGGAAAATATTGGGGCGGTCCTCAATCAGCTTGCCGCTTTTATCAAAAAGATCGGAGTCACGCAAAGAATCGATCAGAGAAATACAGTGTTGGAAATCTTCTAATTTCAGCTTTTTTAATCCCAAGGCAAACTCTTCAAATGTGCTGTCCAACCCGTTTTCTAACTTTAATACTTTTTGCAGAAAATCCTGCATATGGACTTCTTGCTTATCACTGAATTCTTTGGCAGGGGCCGCATTCTTAATTTTTGTTCCAAAGGCGGCATGAATGAGTTTTGGGACATCATTTAAAGAGAGTTTTTCTTTGGCAAAGAAAGAGATTAATTTCACATGCAAATCATTTTCAAACCATCTTAAGCAATGGTTTAAAAGCAGAATCACCTGGCGCACGCCTTCCACATCAAAATTGCGCCAATCTCCTAAAAAATAGCCCCATTCATCGACAAGAATCACCGCTTTGGCTGTCCGTTCGTGATCAATTTGCAAAGCAGACTGATCTGTTGTTTGCTTGATCACCCCTTTTTGATTTAAAAGATCCAAGCTAGATAGCGCTAAAGAGGTGCGCACTTTTGCAAGATGAGTAAATGCATTAGGCCCAAAAATATGATAAAAAAGCAGCGCCACTTCAATACTGGATGGTGGTGCCCCTCCCGGCACATTCCACATGTGCAACCCTTCAGATACACGCGCGCCAAAAGCATCGACCCAACCCCAAAAAGAGGCCACTGTGGTATCTAAATCGGGAGAGGAGTGAGCTGTGACAATATGACTGCCAGGATACATTTTTTCCATGGCAATAGGAAAAAAGGACTGGTATTCTTCACGCGGAATCCATTTTCCTACAATCTGAGCACGCACCAGATAATTTTCTTCAGGGGGCAATGCAGAAAATTGATTAAGCCACAATTCAAAACTGGCAAAGCTATAGGGATTATCAAGCACCTTTTCACGATTGATCTGATCGATGTAATCGACTACTGCAACAAGTAAAAATTTTGGATAGCCTGCTTTTTGAACACATTCTAATAAAGAGCGGTTGACCCGCTCGCTTTTTTGGTGATCATTAAACCGTTTGAATTCTTTGGAGCGAAACTCTTCTAGCACCTCCTCCAATTTTTCAAAACGGTCAGGGGTCAAAACAAAGTCGCCTAAATACTTTGCTGAAGAGAATCTTTTGGCGTGTGCAAAGGTTTTCATTGACATACTTTTTAAATGGATCGAGCAGGATTCGAACCTGCGACCACCCGCTTAGAAGGCGGGTGCTCTATCCACTGAGCTATCGATCCTCATTAGAGGGTGTCTAAAAAATTAGTCATGATGCCTTTTTGGCCCTTTTTTTGTAAATTTTCGAACCAATTCTTGGCCTACTTAATCAAGTATGTCCTGCGAATCGTTTCAAAAATTTACAAAAAAATGCCTCAAAAATCCATTGAATGCCTAATTTTTCAGACACCCTCACGAAACCCTTATGGTATCTCTAGAAAGATCAATTTTCAAGTAGAAATAGGCGATCTATTTAAGAACGAGATGCGGCCAGCCCTCTTTGAATGAGCGCTTGCGCAAGTTCAGGCCTTTCTTCTTTCAGCCCCTTAAGGCTATCAGATTCGACCAGTTTGTGGAAATGGGCGACAAAAAATTGGACACAATGTTCTGTTATACGCGCTGCTTTCTGTCCTAGGTCAATAGAAAACTTTAAATAATCCAGCACATTTTCTTCACGGATTAAAGGAAGCAACTTCTTGATCCATTTTTCTCTTCCTATTTTTCCCTTTTTCTCTAAAAAACTAGTTTTAAATTTTTTAAGAAATTGCTCCTCTCTCCAAATCACAGGGAGTCGCTTGAAAGTGCGGCTACTGAAAAAAATAGCGTATTCTCTTGGATTATACTGGGCCATTTTTTGCTTTAACTGTTTAAACCTATTCTGTAAACAGCGACAAATTTTCTTATCATTGGACAAAGAATGACAAATACGTCTTAAAATCTGGTCTTCTGTTTTCGGATCAAGAGGCTTAAAAGTTTTAGGTAATAGATGGCTGATTATTCCAAAAGAAAGCCAAAAAGTTTCCTCATTTTCATAGATCTTGTGTCTAAAATGGCTAAAATCTAAATCGATCAGTGTGTCTCTAAAATAGTATTGATGGCGCCGCTCATCTATTGATCCTTCCCATCCTAACTGATCTGACAACTGCATAAGAGGTACACGCATTTTTCCTATGTCATCAGCTCTTTTAGCATGATAGGCATCATGATCAGTAAAATAGTGCCATGGTGCATATAAACCATCTGCACTGTGAGGTAAAAAAACATCTGGAAAATGGCATGCCATATCTCGAGTAGATCCTAATGCATTTTTTCTTAGGTCTTCTAGAGAAGAAAGCCCGATTACAGGATTCAGTATAATATTTTTAGATGTTCCAGTATGAGTTGCGCTTATGAATGCTTGTTGCATTCCAATAGAAGGCAAAAGGTGTTCTGCTTTTGTTTCACGATCTAAAAATCGAAAGATATAATATTGCATCTTATCAAATTCATCTGAAAAGGTATTGGTTTTTTCTTTAAGCAAATTAGGGAGAACGAAGAAACGTTGTTCTGATCTGGGTAGTTGACGCATCTCTTCAACCCATTGCATCTTTTGTCTTTCATCGATTGTAATTAAAGGTTCATCGTCTGGGTCTTCGCTATCAAAAAAGGTTCTAAAAACCAGCTCTAAAGCCTCATGATTAGGCATTCCATTTTCATGAAATAGAGAATATCCCACGGGCGCAAAAGGAGGGATTGCTCCCCCTCGCTCTTGATGGTATTCTTTGTGATGTTGAAAGGCACTCCAAAATTTGAGAAGCGTTCCTAACTGATAATTTTCAAGGCTGCCTTCTTTAAATGCTAATAAAGCATAGTAGGGCATTTGCTCATGCAAAATATAGGGATTTTCAACACCCCAAGGACCTTCTATTGCCGCTAATAATCCATCAATAATCGCTTCAGAATTTTCTAAGGACAACAATGTCCTTTCTAAATAAAAGCGCTCTTGTGGTCTTACTCGCCTGATGAATTCTTCATACTTTTCATACTGAGAATCCCATTCTTGACCAGGGCTCGAAGATAAGGACATAGGACTTGGAGAACTAGAACTAATACTTATAAAACTCATAAAAATTAATTATTTTTTATTTTGATACTAATTATAACATAATTAATAAATAAAAAGGTAATTACGTATATTACTAATAATTAATAACTTATGAACTAACCTTCGGTCTTAAGATACTCAGGATCATAGTATTTGTCCTGGGCCTCTGTGACTTTTTGATAGTCTTCAAAAGAATTAATGATGTGCGGATGCACAAAAACTAAGATATTCCGCTTTTCATTTATTTTGCGTGTTTTGCTGAAGGCTGCGCCAATGTAGGGAAGGCCGCCCAAACACGGAAGACCCGATTTTTGATACGATCTTGAATTACGGACCATTCCACTTAAAGCTAAAAAATGGTTATCAGGAACATGCACATGTGTCGCCATATTGGTCTTGGTCGTCCGGATACCTTCTACCTGATTTGTGGTGTTAGGAATATGATCGACTGCTTCCGTGATTTCCTGATCAATATCTAATGTGATAATATCGCCCTCGCCAAGCATCGGAGTGATACTTAAACTGACACCAATATCGCGATATTCAATATTGGCTGTTGTTTGCTGGCTTTGGCCCACTGTTTGTACAATCGATCCAGTGAAGGGAATATTATCACCGACAAAAATGGTCGAATTTTTATTGTCTTGTGTGATGATTTTCTGGTTTAACACAATGCTGGTATCGCCATCCGCTTGCAACGCAGAAACCAGTGACCCCAAAGTGATAAAGCTTTTGCCTCTATGGAAAATTAGGTCGCCAATCACGCCCAAATCAAATCCTCTTCCCACAGGGATCTGATTTAATCCAGTAGGCGGATTGGTGGGGCTTAAACTAGACACGGTATTGGCAAAAGGAGGATTGCCGCCCACTGCAGGAAAATTGCCCATTCCAAATCCGATTTTATTACGGTAGTTGCCGCCGCCTACCCATTGCAGCCCAAATTCTGTGGAATTGCGCGCATCGGTCTCCACAACCAACACCTCAATAAAAACTTGCCGCAACGGGATATCGAGCGTCCCAATGAGATTTTTTAAGCGGCCTATAGTTTCCTCCTCGCCAGAAAATAAGAGTGAATTGGTGGCCTTTACCCAATGAATGGTCTGAATCGCTTCGATCAATTTTTGCGGATGGTCAGGACGTGTTCTTAAATCCCCTGCAATTTTTTTAAGGGTCTCTTCAATGTCAGACCCCTGATGGTATTGTAGTTTATAGACAAAAAAATCTAAATCGCTTACCGAAGCGCGCGATCCCATGATCGGTCCTGCGATCAATTTGTCCGCAGGAAATTCTTTGGCCCCTCCCGCCATCTCTTTCTGCAAAGGATAGATAACAAAATAGTTTTCTTCTTCTGAGACTCCAAATCCATGAACGCGCAATGTCTGGATCAGCGCCTTCAATACTTCTGCGGAATTGACCGGTTTGCCTGATGACAGGCTCACATTAAATTGCAACTCTTCATGGTTGAAAATGAAATTCACTTGGGAAATTTTACTCACAAATCGGATCAGTTCGATCATGGACACATCTTTGAAATCGATATGATGTTCCCCTGAAGATTCTACAGCAGGCACAACGACTTCATCTTCTTCAGCAACGACGCTAAAAAGTGAGAGCGTACAAATTAAAAAAAGTAGTTTCGTAACTTTGTTAAACATAAATAATGCCGAGACATGGACATTTTATGCCGAGAGTTGTTTTTTTTGATAGCCAATTTTATTTCGAGTTGTCATAATCATCGCGGAGAGGGCAAAAAATTTTATGGAAAAAGTGACTGTCGATCAGATTGGAATTGAGGCGCATAAACGGTATGCAGTCGATCAAGAAACTTTAGACACTGTCTATATTACTGACTCTTCGATGATCCCGCGCCATTTGGAGATGGCAGGCACCTCCAGCATCTACTCTTCTAAATGGGAAGAACTTTTTGAAGTACACCTTAAAAATATTCCGTGGGCAGCCTTTTCGCCTCCTCCCAAATATTATGTCCAACGCAACCGTTTCTTTTCTCATGCACTCATTCCCGGTATTCTTTGGTCCAATGATGAAGAACAGGATGAGGATGAAGGGCATGAAGAAGAAAGAAAAAAACAGAACGAAACACTAAAAACTTTGATGGAAACTATTGCTGTGCGCAGAATAAAAGAAAATGAAACCGCCCTACTTAATTTGGTGGAATCTGTCAAAATCTTAAATTCTCTTTTAAAAGAAATTAATTCTAGGAAAATACAATATCAGAAAGGATAAGAGTTTATCTATTTACCTTGTGGGTGCCAGCGGGAAGATGGGAACAGCCATTACAGAGCTGATCGCACCGCAAAAGGAATACCGATTGGTTTTTTCTCCTAAAGATGCACAGATTGTGATCGATTTTTCTTCCCCAGAAGGAACAAAACTCGCTCTTAAGACAGCACTCGAATATAGTCTCCCTCTTGTGAGTGGGACGACCGGTCTTCCAGAAAAATTAAAACTAGACATTCAAGAAGCAGCGCGTAAAATCCCAATATTATCCTCCCCAAATTTTAGTTTTGGAATGGCGCTTTATTTAAAAATGCTACCCGAAATTGTGAAACAAATTCCCGATTTTAGTGGCAAGATTGTAGAAACTCATCATCAACATAAAAAAGATGCCCCTAGCGGGACGGCATTAAGATTGGCAGAAGCACTCGGTTCTGAAAAAAAAATTCCTATTGAATCGATCCGTGCGGGCGAAGCGATTGGAGAACATAGAATTTTTTTAAATCTCGAAGGGGAAATTTTAGAATTTAGGCATGAAGCCCTGTCTAGAACCGCCTTTGCCAAAGGAGCTTTAATGGCTGCAAATTTTCTCGTCAATAAACCTGCTGGCACCTATACTTTGATGGATTTGTTCTAAAAAGTATGAAGAACTTAAAAATTTCAGATTTTTCCATTGGAGAAGACAGCCCTTTAGCACTGATCTCTGGGCCTTGTGTGATTGAAAGTGAAGAGATGTCTCTCCAAGTCACTGGCGTTTTAAAAGAGATGTGCGCCTCTTTAGGAATTAATTTTATTTTCAAATCCAGCTATGACAAAGCCAACCGCCTTTCCGTAAACTCCTATCGCGGCCCCGGTTTGGAAAAAGGGCTAAAAATTCTTGAAAAAGTGAAACAGGAATTTGATGTTCCCCTTTTTACAGACGTGCATACACCTGAAGAGGCAAAAGCGACAGCAGAAGTATGCGATGTACTGCAGATCCCTGCCTTTCTTTGCCGCCAAACCGACCTTGTGGTCACCGCGGCCCAAACAGGAAAGGTGATCAATCTTAAAAAAGGCCAGTTTATGGCCCCTTGGGATATGAAAAATCTGATTGATAAAGTGCTTTCCACTGGAAATGATAATATTCTTTTGACTGATCGCGGCAGCTCTTTTGGTTATAATAATCTTGTGAGCGATATGCGGGCCATCCCGATCATGCAAAAGTTAGGATTTCCGGTCTGTTTTGATGGCGCGCATAGTGTTCAACTTCCCGGAGGTGGAGGCACTATTTCTGGGGGGCAACGTGAGTTTATTCCCACCCTCTGCAAAGCGGCCATTGCTGCGGGATGCAACTGCATCTATATTGAAGCGCATCCTGACCCGCAAGCGGCGAAAAGCGATCCCCATTCTCAATTTCCTTTGCATGAATTAAAAGCGTTGCTGGAGCAGTTAAAAGCGATTTATGAGGTAGTCCATTGTTGCGCAAAGCCACATTGATCAGTTCTGCTATTGTTGGGTTACTGCTCATTGTTTGGAGTCTCAGTTTTTATATGATCCGGCAAAAAGATCTGCTTTTTTATCAAAATCTAATGAAAGAAAAGGCGATTGCCACCTCCAATAGCCCCAATTACTCCTCAACAAATCAACTACGCAAAGGAGTGCGCAAAGACATCTGGTTTGCGCAAGACGATGATTCGCGGCTCCAGTATCGGATTGAAAGCACCACCTCTACTTTGACGCTGCTTCCAGTGAAAAACAAGTTCGAGATCATTGAAACTTTGGGCAAAGTGAAATGTTGGACCCAAGACAAACTCTACTTTAGTGGCGAAGAGCCGATGCAGCAGGCCCGTTATTTAGAGGCCAATGAAGGGGTCTACCACTATGGATCACAACAATTTAATGCCCAAGGAGTCAGCCTTTCCCTTTTCCGCCTTCCGGGGCACAATCTAGCCACGCAATCTCTTGATCTCAAAAAATCGTTCTTAAGCGGCCTTGCAAAAAGCGTTACTTTTACAGTGTCTGGAAAGACTCCCCAATTCCAAGCCGAACAATTTAAAGCCACCCTTACTAAACAGGAACCAAAATGATGAAATATTTGACCCGCAAACTATTCACTATCCTGCTTATCCTGCCGCGTGCGATCCTATCTATCCTGTTTATTTTTTCGGAAAACAAGATGCGCAGGATCGTAAACGGCAGGATAAACAGAATCGTTGTTGCAATATCAGCGCTGATTTGTCCAGGGTTTCTTGTTGCGGAATCTCCTCCCTCCTCTATTTCTTCTACGCATGCTTCCTATAATGGCAATAAACTGTTCTTAGAGGGCGATGTCAAATTAGACCATGAATTTGGGCAGATGGCAGCCAGCGAAGCCTATCTTGAAAAAGATGAAAAGTTAAAAGATCTATTTTCTCTGATCCATTTACAAAAAAATGTGCTTTTAAACTTCAAAAACCATGGGCAGATGCTCTGTGATATCGCCGACCTTAATTTCCAGACTATGAAAGGAAAATTTTTCCCAAAACCGGGAGAAAGAATTATCTACACAGAACTTCTAGAAAAAATGAAAGGGGGAGAAGCGCTATTAAAGCTCAATAGCGAACTGGCAGAACTTAAACTCTCTAAAAATGAAAAAGATTATCAGATCGATGAAATCGAAGCCCTTAAAAATGTTCTTGTAGAATATGGCCAAGACTTTGCGCTCAAAGCAGCACGCGCTCTTTTTCAGCAAAAGGAAAAATGGGCCATGCTATTAGCCTATTCTGCAGATGATACGTTTTGTACACTGTCCCATCTGGGTGATACTCTTCATGCAAAATTCATCGAATTTGATTTAAAACAGCTCAAATTGATTCTGCACAGCACTCATGGGGTCTTAGAATCGGTCCTATTCCCCCAATTCCAAAAAGAACAGATTAAATTTAAAGCAGGAAAGCTGACTTGGGATCATATGCAAGGGACTTTAAAATTACAGGGTGGCGCGCTTGTTGAAGAGGGCACTTATGGCTCCTTACAAACAGAAGAAGAAATTGAGCTCAAACAGGTGACGCATAATAAAAGCAAAAAATTAAAGACCATTGTAGCCAGCGGCAATACTTCCCTCAAATACATGGATCCAGAAACAGAAAGTGTACACCAGCTCCATTGCCAAGGGCCTATCGTTGTGGACCGAGAAAATCTACATGCTGTCCTAGAAAGCCCCAAACAGGAAGGAACAGTTGCAGAAGAAATGCAAATTGCTTATGAACATGAATCGATGGCTATTCGTGCAAATCGAGCGGATGTCCAATATCTAGCAGAGGAAAAAGGCACACGCTTATCCTCTCTTTCTCTCGAAGGCAATGTCCGATTAGCTGTTGAAGATCCTAGCAAACCATCAAAACTAGCTATCGCGGATAAAGTCGATCTCTCCCCTTCAGATCATACCGTTTTACTGTCCGCTGCTCCTGGAAAAAAAGTGCTCTTTTGGGATGCAGAACAGCAACTGTCTATTAGCGCGCGCCAAGTGAAAATGCAGCGCGATCCTTTAACCGGCAAAGATAGCGTGAGAGGCATTGGCAATGTGAAATTTGCATTCGATGCTGTAGAACAGACCGCACTGAAGAAAATTTTTCCCTTTTATGAACCCCCTCTACCTGTGAGCTATGAAACAGACTAATTCACCTCCTATTTTAAAAACGCAGCAACTGGTAAAACACTATGGTGGTAAATCGGTTGTTAATGGGCTTTCTTTCCAAGTAGAAGAAGGCGAAGTGGTAGGGCTTTTAGGACCTAATGGAGCGGGGAAAACCACCGCTTTTTATCTCACCATCGGTCTGATCCGTCCTGATTCGGGACAAGTTTTTTTTAAAAATCAGGATGTGACTAAACTTCCGATCCATCAAAGAGCCAAAATGGGCATGGGTTATCTGGCCCAAGAGCCCTCAGTGTTCCGTTTCTTGACTGTAAAAGAAAATATTCTTTGTATCCTTGAGACGCTGCCCATATCGGAAGAAGAGCGCAAAAAAAGACTTGATGAACTCTTAGAAGAGCTCCACCTAGAAAAGTTGGCCCATAAAAAAGCATGCAGCCTTTCGGGAGGGGAAAGAAGACGACTAGAAATCACCCGCTCGCTGATTGCAAATCCTTCTTTACTTCTTCTGGATGAGCCCTTTGCAAATATCGATCCTTTAGCAGTCAACGATGTTAAACATATGATTCGTTTATTGAAAAAGAAAGGAATTAGTATTTTAATTACAGACCATAATGCCCGTGAAATTTTTTCTATAGTGGACCGCAGTTACCTGATTCAAGAGGGCAAAGTGCTGATGTCGGGGTCTGTCAATGAACTTTTAGAAAGTAAAGAGGCAAGATCCACATATTTTGGTGAAGATTTTAGGCTATAACATTATAATGCTTGGGTAGAACTATGAATACAAAAGGGAAGTCAGAAGAAAAATTTAGTTTATTCCGCTCTATCGCTTGGCCCATTCATCGTTTCGAGTTGAAGCAGGTGATTTCGATGCTTCTTCTGTTTGGTTTCCTTTGTACCTGCTACAGTATTCTACGCAATATTAAAGATACATTGATTTTGACTGCTAATTCTTCTGGGGCAGAAGTGATCCCTTTCATTAAAGTTTGGGGAGTGGTCCCTGGGGCCATTTTGATGACCTGGCTCTATGCCAAAATACGGGCGAAGTTAAACCGCGAAAAAGTATTCTACGTTGTTGTGGGCGGCTTTATCACCTATTTCTTGCTCTTTGCCTTTGTCATCTTCCCTAATAGTGAAACGTTGAATCTGACAGAGACAGGCAACTATTTGCGCGCCCATCTGCCTCCTGGTTTTAAAGGGCTGATTTCGATGGTGTGCAACTGGACCTTCTCTACCTTTTATGTGATTTCTGAACTCTGGTCGGTCCTTGTTCTAGCGATCTTATTTTGGGGTTTTGCCAATGATACGACCCCATTACATCAAGCCAAACGCTGCTATGGAATTTTTAATATTGGTTCTACTCTGGCGCCGATCTTAGGCGGTGGACTTGCCATCCTTGTCAGCACCCATCTCTTTGTGACTGAAAATCAGATTTCCCAAGAAGCCTGGCACCATGCGCTCATTAAACTCACCCTTTTGGTCAGTTTCTTTGGCTGCTGCGCGATGGGAACCTTCTACTGGATCCAAAGAAAAGTGATCGCTCATAATCCGATGACCGATGGACACGATGAGGTGATCAAAAATAGTAAGAAAAAGCGGCTTTCGATCCGCGAGTGCATCAGACATATCCTCAGCTCAAAATATCTAACGTGCCTCGCTCTAATCGTTGTGGGATATAGTATCGCGATCAATTTCACAGATGTTCTCTGGAAAGAGCAACTTAAAAAGTATTTTTCCGACCCTGTCGACATGCTCAATCATTTAAACCAAGTGACCATTGGGATTGGGATTGTCGCCACGATCGGAAGCGTGCTATTCTCTTTTATTGTCAGAAGAGTGGGCTGGACCTTTGTCGCCCTTTTAACCCCTCTAGTGATGGTGTTGATGGCACTTGGCTTCTTCTCCTTTCTCTTCTTTGAAAGCTCCCTCTATGATTTTACCATGCTCTTCTTTGGTGCTACACCGCTCCTGATGACCGTCTACCTAGGCTCCTTACAAAACTGCCTCAGTAAAGGCGGTAAATATTCAGTATTTGATGCCTCTAAAGAGCTCGCCTTTCTTGCAATCGATCCAGAATCGCGCATTAAAGGAAAAGCAGCGATTGATGGATTTGGATCCAGTATCGGCAAATCCGGCTCTTCCTTAACCTATCAAGGGATTATTTTAACCATGGGAAGCATAGGCCTCTGCTCTCCCTATATCGCCATGATTTTGGCAGTGGTCTTTGCCGCTTGGATCTACTCTGTTTTCTTTGTGGCCAAAGAATTCAATGAAAAGAGCAAAGAAGCCGCTTTAGAGACAGCTCCAGCAGAATAGTATCTATTAATTCCACTTTGAGTTATAATCTTCGCACTAGTCTTTTCAAATAGGTGAAACCATGAATGACTTAAAAGTTTTCTTTAACACTGAAATCGTAAATGCAGGCCACTTATCTCAAGTCGGTAATTTTGGGCTGACTCCTGTCCGCTATCTTTTCAAAGGTGAGACAATAGAAATAAAATTGTCGTCTCCACCTGGAACAGAATATCAAATCGATGCGATGCCTTCTTTTCGGCGAAGCAAAATCCAATTTGCTTGGGACCCTCCGCACACAAATATGCTTAAAACAATAGCTGCCGTAGTATTGCTGATTCCTGGTCTTTTTTTGGCCATTTTTAAACTTACTGACTATTTGTTTGCTGATACAAGAAGAGATCATCGATTAGCAAAAGAATGCTATACTCCAATAAATAGAACATTTGGAACGGCTGAAAAGCCAATAATAACTGAAAGTCAGTTGTCTATAGAAATGGATGAGAGAAAACAGAGACATCAGCCCACAGATGTTCTCACTATTTATGGCACTGACACCCTAAAAATTAGAACAACTTCGGACATTCGACGCCTTAACGCAACAAGAACTGTTTTAGTTGGCGGGGCAACGCTCGTGCATGATTCTAGATCACAAAATAACAGTTGTTTTTCTCTAGATCGAGCACTTGCCGATAGAGGCAAATGGAAGACTTCCACTCCAGAAAAGCCAAGTGACCCTTTAATCACTGTGACTAAAGTGGCCTCTGTAGCAGACGCACTACGCGCTCCTTTAGAACGAAAAAGCTTTTGGAATGTGTTTAGCAGCCACTACAATGGCTTTTATGAAGTCCAAAATAGTGAGCCGATTTGCACTCACTAGACACTCCAGTGCTCGGCACTAATTCCATTTGAAAAAGGAAGGCGCTCCCGACGCAAGTTGAGGAGCGCTGCTTTTTTCACAGGAAATTCAGTTTTAAATTGTGCTAAAGAGCGTGTCATTTCCACGTTAGGCGTTGCGGAAAACTTAATCTCATAAGCCTCAAAATGATCGCCATAATCCAATAGAAGATCGATTTCTAGCCCTGCACCTGTGCGATAAAAATAACAGGGGGCCCTCTCTCCTTTTTCTGCAAATTGCTTCACTTTTTCCATCACCACCATATTTTCAAACACATGGCCTCCAAAAGGCGAATGGACAAGCTGCTCTGCATTTTC
This sequence comes from uncultured bacterium, assembly GCA_964569185.1. Lineage (GTDB taxonomy): Bacteria > Chlamydiota > Chlamydiia > Chlamydiales > Rhabdochlamydiaceae > DATIJP01. The sequence continues at coordinate 1,949 of CAZMTP010000038.1, read as the reverse complement.
AATACGAAGGAGATAACAGAGCAGCCCTGTGTCCACAAAAAATAGCTTGGGCGATTTGATCACTCGCTTGGTCAGATTTCTTGCATAAGGTTCAAGAAGATAAACAATAGAAGTCGCTTGTAAAATAGTCAGCCAATCCTTAGCTGTTGTTTGCGAAATGCCGCACTCTTTGCCTATTTCACTCATGTTAAGAATCTGGCCCGCTCGAGCCGCTAGCAAAACAAGAAATCTTTGAAACTGGCCCAGATCTTGAATATTGCGCATCGCACGCAGATCTCTTTCGATATATGTCGAAAGATAGGCGCTATGCCAAAACTTTGGCTTCAACTCAGGTTCCACTTGAAATTCAGGATAAAATCCCTTGAGCATCTGTTCAGCCATTTTTATCTCATCATAGGGATCTACATGAGGTATTTCTCCCCAGCTCAAAGGAAAAAGCTGAAAAACCGCAATACGTCCCGCTAAAGATTCAGACACTCCTTTCATGAGCGGAAAAATTTGCGAGCCCGTAAGCACATACTGTCCATAACTTCTGCGGTGGGCATCAATGGCCATCTTCAAATATGACAGCAATGAGGGCAGATATTGTATTTCATCTAATATCAGCGGCGGAGGATATGTCTTAAGAAAAAGAGCAGGGTCGGATTCTGCCAAATTACGCACTAAAATATCATCAAAAGTAACGTAAGTATATCCGCTTAAAATATGCTGTAAAAGGGTCGACTTGCCCGCCTGTCTTGGACCTGTAATTAAAACCGCAGGAAACTGTTTAAGGGCCTCTTTTAAAGGCTTTTCTAATTTGCGATGAAGGTACATATACCTTCATTTTACCCTATTCCCGTGCATTTTCAAGAAAAAATCTTGAATTTGCATGAATCCACCGTATTACGCTTATCCTGAGTCAGTTGCTGAACAGCTTCCAGAATATCATCCACAGATAGTTGATAGAGGCAGTCGCTTCGCTTGCTACCGCCGCAACCATCCCGAAAACAGGGACGGCAGGATACATTTTTCACCACCACTTTGCTCTGAGAATGCATCCAAGGGCCCCAATTAATTTCAGAAGTAGGCCCAAAGGCAGCCACCACCGGCGTCTTTAAAGCCGAGGCGATATGGAGCGCAACAGAATCCACACAAATCAGACAGCTACTGAGCTGGATTAATGCGGCAAGCTCTTTTAAGCTCAGCTTGCCTGCTAAATTAATCACCTTTTCACCCGCTTGCTGCACAATCGCATCCACCATCAACATTTCCTGAGCGTCAGGACCGCTGGTCAACACCACTTCAGTCCCCTGTTTTTTAAGCGCAATGATGAGCTCTGCCATCGTTTTAGTTGGAAGACATTTAAATTTCCAACGAGAGGCAGGATGGATCAAAACAAATTCCTGCGGCACAAGCGCGCGCATCTTTGAAAGAACGGTTTCTGGCACATGCAGCAATAAATCTCTTTCTTCAGGCTCTGGAAAAATACCGATGCGACGCAGCGCATCCAAGTTTTTTTCCACAGTATGGCGTGGATTTGGACACTGTTTAACAAGATGGGTATAGATCTCTTTTTTGCCTAAAAAACCCGACCCTTCCGGATCAAACCCCACTCGAATGGGGGCTCCTGAAACCCACGCTGCAATAGCTCCGCGATCTCCTTCGGTCAAGTTGATCACTAGATCATAGCGGCGCCGCCGGAGCATCCATAAAAGCTTCCATTCTTCAAATAATTTCTTTGCAAAAGGTAGTTTTTTCCAGTTGCGGTCATAGAGGATCAGGTCTGAAATTGCTGGATGGCCCTCTAGCATGGGAGCGCTTTCTTTGTAGATAAACGCTTCAATCTCAGCGTGCGGGACTGCTTTTTTGAGGCAGGAGAAGAGCGGAGAGGTCAGCAACACATCTCCCAAATGGCGCATTTTGACGATTAAAACGCGTTTAACCCCATTTAAATCTGGATAGGTCAT
>CAZMTP010000037.1:0-17880 GCA_964569185.1 uncultured bacterium | reverse complement strand
TGCCTTCGGCCACTCAGCCATCTTTCCATGAAGAAAAAGATGTTATCGCGTTGAGAGATTTGAAATCAATTAACTAATATTTTTAAAAAAGGGCTGACGGTAATCGAACGCCATTGGTCGCATTCCAAAAACTGGTATGGACAGAGCCGCTCGGGTTTTGAACGGTAATATTATACACAGGCAGGAAAATCAGCGAGGTTCTACGTACAGAAAAGCTCTTTCCAAACGCCACACGGGCCATCCTCTCTACTTTGGCTGCCGAAAATTGCTGAGGCACTTTGTAGGAAGCTTTGTAGGGATGGGTGACGGGCCGTCTTTTCACTTTGGTTTCAGGAACTCGCGCCAGGCAAGGTTTTTCTAGATGTAAACGGTAGCCATCATGGGAGGCGATAACAAGTCCCTTCCGGATGCAGTTTTTGAGCCAGATGTCAATGACATGGGTCTCTGTTTTAAGCTCTTCGGCCATCTTCGCTTCATCAGAGGCCTTTCCATTTCGGGATATGTAATCTAAGATTTTAAACTCTTGATCTTGGACGCTCATCTGCATGCAGTCGCCAAAACCATGGCTTTTTTCCCAGTCTTCCGCATCTAAAACCATTTCTCCGTCAGTTAAATCCCACAAAATAATCCCTTCCTTAGTTTTGTTATTGGAAGGGGTAAATTTCACTTCTAAAAGTAGATAGGGATAAAACTTGAGAATCGGGTCTAGATAGACGGCACCGCTTTTTCTCAAAAGAATTTTGCGATTCTCTTCCATGATCTGCTCTGCACTATGGCGGATTTCCAGGGAATCCACTTCGCTTATCCTAACGTAGGATTCAAGTTTATGTTTTACTTCTGGGTTCTTTTCTGTGAACCAGAAGATGCCGTAGCCTAAGGAACAGAGTGAAAGAAGGGTAAAGATTAGTTTCATCCTATTCATCATTGTGTAACTTTGGAAAAAAATAATCAACTCATCTGGACAATTGGATTAATTTTTTGTTACACTTTCTTCCCTATGAAATTATCAATGAAAAAACTGATTCCTATAGGGGCTGTATTAATACTTTTTTTGACCGTTTTCCCATACTTTAAAAAAGCGGCGGAAAAAAAGCAGTCCTGTAGTCTTTCAGAAAATCCAGAATATTTGCAAATTTGCAAGGAGGTGCTCGCCAGCGAAGAGCTATTCAAAAACTTTAAACGTCAACCGCTTTATTCCTTATTCCAGGAATTCACCACTCGTGAAGAAGGAAAGGAATATTTAGACCTGATTTATCGTGATTCTCCAGATCTTCTCAATCCGATTTTAATGAAAAAATTCCAGAGTAATGACCACCTAGGAAATCCACTTATTTTCCTTTACAAAAGAATTGGTCTTTTTTCTCCAACCACTTTGCGCTATATTAAAGTTGTAAGCGATCTTAGGGCCCATTTTGGGAATTTAGATGGCATGAAGATTGTCGAGATTGGCTCAGGTTACGGCGGTCAATGTAAAATCCTCTCCGATCTTTTTGTCTTCTCAAATTATACCCTCATAGATACCCCAGAATCACTCGCACTTGCAGAAAGATATTTATCCCAATTAAATGTCCCCCATGTCCATTTTGCAAAAGCTGATGAGGTGGAGAACCAATCTTGCGATTTAGTGATTAGTCATTATGGTTTTACCCAGACCGATGCGCAGCAGCAAAAAGATTATTTAAGAAAGATTTTATCTAAGGCAGACCGCGGCTATTTAATCTGCAATTTTTTCCCAAAAACATTTGGGATCAGTGCGCTAAGTAAAGAAAATTTATTAAAACAACTTTCAAAGGCTGGAATTTCATATGAAATTTTACCAGAGGAGCCTTTAACAGGACAAAATCATTTTATCATTATGTGGAGCAAGTAAGTAGGGGTATGGGAGACTGTCCGCAAACCATCAATTCATCAGATTCGAGTGTCATTTTCGATGATTTTTCTCGAAATTCTGCGGCAACATATGCCGGAGGCGCCATAGGTGCCGCAGAATTTCGAGAAAAATCGCGAAAAGGTCCCGGAGATGATGGATTCAGGGTTTGTGGACAGTCTCTGAAGGGGACTATTTTTTTTCTTGTGGTACTTCTATCTTTTGGCGCATGTCGTTTAACTGCGCTAGATAAGCTAGAGTATGAGTTTAAAGGGGTCCATTTTATGGCCGAATATTGCGAATGTGATGAACAAGCGCTGACCGATATAGAAACATTAAAAAAAGTGGTGCATGAAGCGGCCTTAGCTTCTGGGGCCACCATTTTAGAATCGGTGGATCATCTATTTCCACCTCATGGATTGACTTTGGTGATTCTTCTCTCTGAAAGCCATGCCAGCATCCATACTTATCCAGAACATAAATCCTGTTTTGTCGATCTTTTTACCTGCGGCGATCACTGTTCTGCTAATGAGTTCGATGCTGTGCTACGCGCCTATCTTAAACCGATCACAGCCCATCATAAAACATTAATTCGTAGTGAAACGATTAATGATGTAAACTAATCCTATGCTTTTTAAAGATAGAAGTGATGCCGGACGCCAGCTGGTTCCTTTGTTGCGCGCTTATAAAGATCAAGAAAATACAGTGGTCCTTGGCCTAGCCCGAGGGGGAGTGGTCACCGCTTATGAAATTGCAAAAGCGCTTCATCTTCCCTTGGGGGTGATTGTTGTCCGAAAGATAGGCGCTCCTGGCAACGAAGAGCTGGCCCTCGGTGCTATTACAGAAAAAGGAGAGGGCATTTTCAATGACCATCTGATCAGCTTGCTCTCTGTCTCCCAAGATTATTTAAAAAGGCAAATTGAAAAAGAAAAACAGGTGGCCAAAGCCCGTCTTGCTCTTTACTTAGGCAAAAAAGCAGCCCCTAATGTACAGGGAAAAGTAGTCATTTTAGTAGACGATGGAATTGCTACGGGAGCAAGCATGCGTGTGGCTATCCATTCAGTAAGATCCCAAGGGGCAAAAAAAATTGTGCTCGCTGTGCCTGTAGCAGCGCCCGATTCTTTGAAGAAAATTGAAAAAGAGGTAGATGAGACGCACTGCCTGCAAAGTCCCTCTTATTTCGAAGCGGTAGGCAGTTTTTATAAGAAATTTGAACAGGTCAGCGACGATGAGATTGTCCAATTGCTGCTTTCTCTTTGAGATCTATATAGATCTTTTCGAAAAAACCATTGCCTAAAGGAGCTAGCTCAAAAGATTTCACATAGGGTTTTGTAATAAAGGCACAGCTCCAATGAAAAATAGGAATGAGTGGCATCTCTTCCATAAAAAGCGCTTCCGCCTTATGCATCAGTTTTCTGCGCTCTTCTTCTGAGGCCACACGCATCGATTGATTTAGTAATTGAATATAGGCCTCATTTTCCCAGTGAGGATAGTTTTTGGCATTATCCTTGAACTTGAACCTTTCTAAAATATTCATCGGGTCATTGTACTGTGCGATCCAGTAGGTTTGCGCTAGGTAAAACTCTTTTTGCGAAAGCTGTTTCATGAAAATTTTATGGTCAAGATTCTGAAGTTGAACCTTCACCCCTAACGTTTTTAACCATTGCTGCTGGATCGCTTGCGCAATTTTAGAGTGCTGTTCTGAATTGGAATAGTAGTAGGTCACCTCTGGAAATGTTTCTGGCGTAATGCCCAGCTCTTCACATCCTTTTTGAAAAAAAGTTTGGGCTTTTTGAGGGGACGCATCTTCAAAAAAATGGACCAGCAGATTTTTTTTCAAACAGGGCGGGATCATCTCAAGCGCCACCTTTTCATTTAGCGTGGTGATATTATTCACAATCTCTTGGCGATTGATCGCCAGTGCAAACGCTTTGCGGATATTGCAATTATTAAAAGGGAACCGGTCCACATTAAACGCGCAGAAAGTGGTGGCTGCAAGCGGCCGCATCTTAATCATCTTTTTTTTCAATAAGTCCCCTAAAGAATCGGCAGGTAGAGGAAGCACTGGCTGTCCCAAAATATCGATCAGCCCTTTCTCAAACATTTCTAGGGCGGTCACCTCATGTTTTATCATGGAAAAATGGATACGTTCCAATTGGATCTGATCTTTGTGGTGATAATAACCATTTTTCTCTAGTAAAAGTTCATATTCATGTTTCCAATTTTTTAAAGTGAAAGGACCGCTACAGACCAGTCGTTCTTCTAATGGGGGAGATGCTTTGGGGACAGGAAAAAAAACACAAAAAGAGATCAGCTCTAAAAAATAAGGGGTAGGTTGTTCCAGCACCACTTTAAATGTGGTTGGATCAATGGCATATAATCCCACTTCTGAAAGAGGGCAATTTCCTCGTTTGGCGGCTTCTGCATTTTTTATAGGATAAAAAAGGTGGGCATTAGGGGCAGGAAATGCAGGATCTAAAATATCTTTCCACGACTTTTCAAAATCAAAAGCCGTGATGGGGCTGCCATCGGACCAGAAACAGTTTTTTAAATGGAATGTATAGGTTTTTCGATCTTCGGACATTTCATAACTTTTCGCTAGGGACAGTGACAGCGAACCGTCAGGGTTGCCGCGCATCAGCCCATCAAAAAGAAGAAAATGTATCGTTGCTGAGACCACATCGCCCCCTTTTCGAGGATCTAGGGTTGAAGGGTCTGTAGGGATATTTAAATTAAGCTGTTGAAAATGGATATTTTTTTTAGGAGGGTTGCAAGAAGCGCATAAGATCAGTATAAAAATAAAAAAACGGATTTGCATAGAGGATAAATATGAAGTCGGTATTAATATTTGTCTAGGAAATGTATGAGGATTTAATTGCCGACTACCCAGAAAATAATTTCCAGCCTTTTTCTCTATCCCAGGTTTCTAAAGTTTTTTCCTGAATGATCAGTGCGCCAGGGTTTTCGCATTTTTGAATTAATTGACGTGCGGCATCAAACCAGTGTTGTTTGGTTCTCCCATCTAAGATGGAAATAATAGTATAATCTACGGCCTCTAAAATTTGCTCTTGCGTTGCTTTTTGTAATGCCACTTCTAATAGCTCTCGCCACGGCTTATGAAGGGAGAGGTCAATGATATGATGAAATATAGATTTTGCTTGATCGCCAAATGCAGATAAAGGGGTGCTAAGATTTGCGCCTTTTTCAATCAGCTCTTTAGCTTGTGTCAATTCTTTCGAATAGTCTTTAGCAATAGCATGTAAATAGATGGCTTCACCCACGGCTAGCTTCAATGGATTCAGATCTTTTGGATTAAGATGTTGATGATCGCGTGCAAATTCAGCAAAAAAATCTTTCAATCCAATATTTGTTTCTTCAGGCATTTGATCATTGTTATTTGGCACAAAGATCAGACTGGGCTCTTTTTCTAAAAGAAGGCGGGCAATGAATTTATAAAAACAACAATGTAATATAGAATTACCTAGGGAATCTTGAGTGAGTATGTCCACAGTAGGTATTGAAATCAGATAGGCAATTATTTTCCCGCGTTCTTGGAGAGAAAGCTTTGTTTCATTACTTACAACGTCAGGAGGTAAGGGCGGTTGCTCTTGGAGTGTGGCATAGAGACGCAAAGGGGTGCGCCCATGACAATCTTGTTTATTAGTAAGTCTTGGGAATTGTGTCAGCAGATAATGCAATGTCTCTGCTGATCTAATGTAACTATAAATATTTCTGTCGAGACTATCTTGATAATTTACATTAAGATATGAGAGTTGAGAAAGAACATATCCAATCACTTTGGGAGTCACTTGAAAATAGGCCCTATTTTCAATTTTTAACATTCGATTTTCGCTAGCGCAAAAGCAGGAAAAAAAGAGAGGTCTGATCAGTCTCTGGAATGTAATGTTCATTTACAGAAGAGGCCTCTAATAGAATTCTTCTAAAATAGTCAGGGTCTTTCAAACAGGCATCTATGTAATCATAAACAGCATCCCTTGTAATGGGGCTATTTTCAGTGGGCGGGGGGCGCATTTTGATGGCAATCAAAAAACGATTTCCAAGGTTCAACAACCATTTTTTAAATTTATTCTCAGTGCGAAATTTTTCTTGTTTTTTGGCAGGTACCATTTGTAATGAGGAGTTCGAAAGAGAATTTTTTTCTGAAACAGAAGGCGTGACATCAGCTGGGGACAATGGTTCTATAGACACTGGAACAGATTTTTCATCAAATTCAACTTTTATTGGGGGAATAGTTTCCAATTTTTTACTCCATCCCAATGTTTTAAAGTTTCACCTCGAATTTCCATCGATTCAGGATTTTTAGATTTTTCTATTAATTGACGTGCTGCATAAAACCAATGTTCTTCACTTTTCCCATCTAACATTGATATAATTGTGTATTCCAACGCCTCTGAAATTTGTTCTGGTATTGCTTGTGCTATTGCAATATTCAAAAGTTTTTTCCAATATTCATCTCCAGACCGATCGATAATGTGGTGAAAGATAGGTTTTTCCACATCGCCTATAGTTAAAGGAGCGCTGAGATTAGCACCCTCTCGAATCAGATCTTTTGCTTTTTGTAAATCATTCATATAGTTGCTGGAATCAGCTCTGAGAATTATTGCTCTGGCTATTTCGATTTCAAGTAGTACATCCACATCATCTGGGTAAAGATTATTGTGCGTTGCTGCAAATTGGATCAAATAAGCTCCTAGAGCGAGGTTAACTTCTGCAGGGAGCTGATACATATTATTTAGAGAAAATATTAAAGTAGGCCGCTTTGCTAAGAGAAGTTCTGCAATCTTTTGGTTGGCGCAAAGATGTACAATAGAATTGCCGAGTTTGTCTCTAGCTCTTATATCTGCACCTTGTGAAAGTAATGTTTTTACAAATTTCAGTCGTTCATCAGGAGTAAGTCTGATATCGTCACGTGTAGCATAAAGGTATAAAGGAGTCCTTTCCCAATCATCTCTTTGTTCTTTAAGATCAGGGAAGTTACCAATGAGTATGTTTAAAGTGTCTGTCGATTTAATATAGTAAAAAATAGTTTCATTCAGTTTATTTCGAGTTTTAAAATTTAGGTTTTCACGTTCTTTTGTTAAAACGTAACCTATGATGGTTGTACCCACTTTAATAGAGCCACTGTTTGGAATTTGGAGGACTTTATTTTCACAAGCACAAAGAAGAATAAAAAGAGAGGTGGCATCTGCATTAGGGAAATGGGTCGGCTCTAAAGAACTAGTTGTTAATAAAATTTTTCTAAAATCGTTAGGGTTACTTAAACAGTTATCTAAACGATCATAGATTGCATCGTCTGTGATTTCTCTTTCTGCAGTTCGTATTTTGAATGCAAATAAGCAGCAATTTACAAAGTTGAAACAACATCTTGCAAAAAAACCAGTGGGTTCGGTGCGGAAGCCATCCCCTTTTTTTGCAGGCGCCATGATCTCTAGCGAGGAATCTAGAGCCGGGCCTTTTGTACCCGCTGGGAATTCAAGCCCACTAGTCGGTGACGGTTGTGCAGCTCCTGCATCAAACTCAAGTCTTTCCATAATACTCCCTTTGAGAAAAGGGTGTATTATAAAAGATTTTAGTATTAACTATCTACTCTTTCATAGAGAGCAAAAATTCCACATTGCTATTTGTCTTTTTGAGTCGACCTAAAAGCAGGTTCATTGCATCCAATGGAGATAGATCTGACAATGCTTGGCGCATCAGATAGATCTTTTCTAGCTCATTAGGATGGTAAAGCAGCTCTTCTTTTCGCGTGCCGCTCTTCATTAGATCAATTGCAGGCCATGTGCGTCGTTCGGCAAGTCGGCGATCCAGAACAAGCTCCATATTGCCTGTTCCTTTAAACTCTTCAAAGATCACCTCGTCCATCCGCGAGCCGGTCTCAATTAGCGCAGTCGCGATAATTGTTAAAGAACCGCCCTCTTCAATGTTACGGGCTGCTCCCAAGAACCGTTTTGGCTTATGGAGCGCATTGGCATCCACGCCACCAGAAAGAATTTTTCCAGAATGGGGCTGCACTGTGTTATGGGCGCGCGCAAGACGGGTGAGATTATCTAAAAGGATCACCACATCGTGGTGGTGCTCCACAAGGCGGCGCGCTTTTTCAAGGGCCATTTCAGAGACCTGAACGTGTCTTTCGGGCGGTTCATCAAAGGTAGAAGAGATCACCTCTCCTTTGACGTTGCGGATCATGTCGGTCACCTCTTCGGGCCGCTCATCGATCAAAAGAACGATTAACACCACTTCAGGGTTATTGGTGGCAATGGCATTAGCAATATTTTGTAAAATGATCGTCTTTCCAGAACGAGGAGGCGCTACGATCAGAGCCCGCTGTCCTTTCCCAATGGGCGCAGCCAGGTCAATGACACGCGTACTGAGCTGGTCTTTGGTGGTTTCCATGACCAATCTTTCATCAGGATAAAGAGGGGTTAAGTTTTCAAAGAGGATGCGCTCTCTTGCTTTCTCAGGCACTTCATTGTTGATTTTTTCTACTTTCAGCAGCGCGAAATATTTCTCTTTGTCTTTAGGAGAACGGATCGTTCCATAGATAGTATCGCCTTTTTTCAAATCAAAGCGGCGGATCTGGGCAGGAGACACATAGATATCTTCAGCAGAGGGAAGATAGTTGTAGTTAGGGGATCGTAAAAAGCCAAATCCATCAGGCAGAACCTCTAAAACACCTTCGCCCACTAGCAGTTCATAGGGCGACTCAGATTTTGCTTTGACAATCTCAAAGACCATCTGAGATTTTGTGAGGGACCCAAGATTTTTTAGTCCCATATTGCGCGCATATTGATTCAGCTGATCAATATTCATGCGTTGAAGATCTGAAATTTTTGTTATCGAGATTTGACGGTCTTCAGGAGGAGAGGTTTGCTGTTCTCCATTTTCTTGGGTTTGATTAGGCGGTTCGTCTTGGAACATAGTTTAAGATCCTCTCTTGATAAAGTTTAATGACATTGTTTTTTAGTTCTTTAAGGCTTCCATCATTACTCAGTGTAAAATCTGCTTTTGCAGCCTTCTGTTTCATATCCCACTGCCGTGCCATACGGTCTTCAAACTCTTCCTCAGAAGAGGGGGATTTAGAATGAAATCTTTGTTTGCAAAGCTCCGGGTCTGCCACCACGGCAAGGACACAGTCAAAAAAAGCTTCGCTTTCGCTTTCAAAAAGCAGCGGCACCTCTGCAACAAACAAAGTATATTGTTTCGATTTTTTAATCTGTTCGTAAAGAGTTTTAATTTCATCAATTACAGCAGGATGGAGTATTTGTTCGAGAGCATAGAGTTTGTCTTTTTGAGAAAAAACTATTTTAGCTATTTTTGCCCGGTCGAACTGATCTCCATTTAAAATTTTGGGACCGAGCAGGTCAATGATCTTCTTCCCAATCTTGGTATCGGGAGATAGCAGCCGGTGTACAATCTGATCGGCGCTTATATAGTAGGCACCCAAACTTTCCAGGATCTTGCAAACGGTTGTTTTCCCAGAGGAAAGACCGCCAGTCACTGCTAATTTCCTCAAACCTAACATTCCCCCCAATTTTTTCCAATAGAAATATCCACAACAAGAGGCACTTTTAAAACAAAAATAGTTTCCATAATTTTTTTCACTTCTTGTGCTAAAAATTCTACTCTGTCGTCCGGTACTTCAAAGATCAATTCGTCATGGACCTGGAGTATCATATAGCCCTGTTCCTGCTGCTTCTTCAACATCTGATCGATTTTAATCATGGCCAGTTTGATCAGGTCGGCTTGGCCGCCTTGCAAAGGTGTGTTAACGGCCAGACGCTCAGCAGCGGAGCGTATCATCGGATTTTTGCTATTAATATCTGGGATCGGCCGCTGTCTTCCTGACATGGTGAAAGATTTGCCTGTCTTGCGCACAGTTTCCTTACAAGACTCTAAATATTCTTTTACTTTGCTATACCGTTTGAAATAGGTCTCGATGAGTGCAGCCGCCTGTTTTGTCTCAATATTTAACTCTTTTGCAAGTCCAAAAGCTTGCTGTCCATAAAGAATGCCGAAATTCACAGCTTTAGCCTGATGGCGCATTTCTGATGTGACTTCCTTTAATGGTACATCAAAGACCAAAGAAGCGGTGTAAGTGTGCACATCTTCGCCTTCTTGAAACGCTTTTGTGAGCACAGGATCTTCACTAAAATGGGCCAGCAAACGGAGTTCAATTTGAGAATAGTCAGCTGCCAGATAACTCCAATGTGAAAGTTGTGGTCTGAATGCAGTACGCAATTTGCGTCCTTCTGAAGAGCGTACTGGAATATTTTGCAAATTAGGGTCTTGACAGGCTAAACGGCCTGTCGCGGTGCCCGACTGATTAAAAGTGCAATGGATGCGGCCCGTTTTTGGATCGATCTGCTCTGGCAGTGCATCCACATAGGTAGAGCGCAATTTTTCAAAAAAGCGATAGTTGATGATTTTAGGAATGATCGGAGAGGCATCTTCTAGCATCTCTAACACTTCTGCGCTTGTGGAATAGCCGGTTTCCGTTTTTTTCAGCGGGCGGATTTGCAGTTTTTCAAAAAGAATATGGCTCAGCTGCTTCGGAGAATTAAGATTAAATGTTTCATCGGCCATTTTGTAGATTTCAGATTGCAAATGGGCAATCTGATTTGCAAGCTCATGAGACATTTCGCGGATTTTGGAAGCATCTAGAAACATTCCATGCCTTTCCATATCCATCAAAACAGGGATTAAAGGCAGCTCAATTTTTTCTAAAACAGGCCATAATTTTTCTTCTTTTAACTCTTTTTCAAAGAGCTCTTTGAGCCGGATCGTATAATCCACATCTTCGCAACAATAGGTGGCCACTTTTTCAAGTGGTACCTGTTTCATGGAGATCTGCTGTTTCCCTTTGCCAATTAAGTCTGTAATCGGGATTTTGACCTTTCCAAATTTTTCTAGGCAGAGCTCATCTAGTCCATGTCTTGGCTTGTGCGGTGCCAAAAGATAGGAGGCCAAAAGAGTATCAAAACAGAGATGTTTAATCTGAATGCCGTGTTGAGCGAGCACATGCAGGTCATATTTCAAATGGTGGCCAAAAAAGCGAATACCTGGGGCCTCTAAGAGCGGTTTCAGAAGTTGCAAACAGCGCTCCATAGAGAGCGCACCATTCATCGGAATGTACCAGGCTTCTTGAGGTTTAATACCGAGCCCAATGCCCACTAATTCTGCTCTTAAGGGGCTCAGATCGGTTGTTTCTGTATCGATGCAAATCTCTTTTGCTTGTTTTAACTTTTCGATTAGCGATTTTAGTGCCTGTTCCTCATTAATCAAAGTATAGGAAACAGGATCCTCTTCCGCATTGGATTCTGAGGAAGATCCAAACTCTTTTAAAAGCGTCAGAAAATGCATCTCATGATAAAACTGCTTGAGCTTTTCTACCTCTGGCGCTTTCAACAAAAAGAAAGCATCCTCTTGCGGAAACTCCACACCCGTATGAATTGTGGCGAGCCGGCGGCTAATCAATGCAGATTCTTTGCCGGCCAAAATCAATTCCCGTTTTTTTTCTTTAAAATTGTGCGCATTCTCTAAAATTCTATCTAAAGAACCATGTTCGTGCAGCAGTTGTGCCGCAGTTTTAGGTCCAATGCCTTCAATTCCAGGAATGTTATCGGAAGAATCTCCCATGAGTGCTAAAAGATCGACCATCTGCTCAGGAAAAACGCCATAGAGTTCTTTGACTTTCTCTTTGTCGATAAGAAGATTCCCTTTGTGCGGATTGATCACAAATACATGATCAGAAACCAGCTGGCATAGATCTTTGTCACTTGTGCACAAATAGATATCGGTCCCTTTTTGCTCTCCCCATTTAGTAATGCTGCCCATCACATCATCGGCTTCCACTTTAGGAATTGACAGACATGGAATACCGGCTAAATGGCAAAATTCAATCGCTTTTTCCAATTGGGCATAGAGATCATCCGGCATGGCCTTGCGATGGATTTTATAGTCGCTATAAATATCTTTCCGGTGTTGCGAGCTTTGAGGCCCATCAAATACTGCCACTAAATGTGTCGGGGAGAAATCTTTAATGATTTTAAAAATAGAGCGAATGAACCCAAACAATGCTCCTGTGGACGCCCCTTTAAGATTGGTCATAGGGCCAATAGCATAGTAGGATCGGAAAAGAAAGTTAACGGCATCGACAACGTAGATGCTTTTCATACGAGATTAATTTGTTGGTGTATATAAGTATAAGAACTTACCGCTCATTTCAGAGGTGATATTCGGCCCCAGAGGGAAAACATGCTTTATTTTACCACTCAAAAAAGAGGCCTTTCCTTGAGCTAACTCTGTTATTATACCATGGGGAGATTCTATATGCAATACCTGATACTTTTCGCCTTCTTTAAAGTTGGCGGCAGCAGCTAGTTCTTTTAGAGCTGCGTTATAACTGCTATTCCCATCATCTATAAACCCTAACGCTTGTGCCTCTTCAGCTACAAATACTTGAGCCCCATAGTCTTGGACAAGGAGAGTGCGATCTAGGGCAGGCCGCGCGGCGACTACAATGTCAACAAAACGGTTATATAAAGATAAAGTAATTTTTTTAATCGAATCCTCTTCTCCGGCCACCCAGGGGCGGAATGGATTCAAGGCATCTTTGTCTTTCCCTGCGGTCAGCGTGAGCGCTTTGACTCCGATTTTATCCATGGCCTCAGACACATTAAATGTAGGCCCTAGGAGCACACCTACAGAGCCGATAATGCTTTCAGGGCTAGCTAAAATCCGATCAGAGGCGGATGCAATATACATCCCTCCTGAAGCACACAATCCTTCTACATAGGTATAGATGGGAACGTGGTAGCGCGCTTTATAGTCCATTAGTGCGCGATAGATCACGTCCGCATCATTGGCAGTGCCACCCGGTGTATTCATATAGAGCAGAACTGCTTTTACGCGATCGCCCTTCAATATTCCTTCGCGCGAGGTGAGCAGCAGATTGTTTATTTTTTGCTCAGTTAAATTTCCTTCGCCGACTAGACCTGTAATATCGATCTTTAAAATCACAGGCGCTGTATCTGAAAGAATCGTGCGTGACCCGTCAGCATCAGCATCAACCATCAACTTGCCTTTATCAGGGGTTGAAATTTCATCAGAGAGAAGCGAGATCATTAAAATAGCAAGTGACACAGCAGCAAAAAAACCAACCACAATAGCAAAAGATTTACAAAACGCGCGAAAAGTAGAGGAAAAGATAGATTGATTAAAGCTGGTCATTTGTACTTGAGCTTAAATCACTATTTGATTTTATATCTATGATTTTCCTATACATAAAAAACATGCATGCGCAAGATTTTCTCCATTTTTTATTTTTTGGAAAATGGGCCTATGCGGTCAAGATAGGTTTAGCCATTGTAGGCTTGATTGCATTAAACTATCTGGTCAAAGGCGTGCTTAAAAAGATCCATCATCGTTCATTATCGAAAGAGTGCCACTGGCGTGAAAAAATCCACCAGATTGTTCATCTACCCTTTTTTGTCGCGCTCTGGATTGTGGGGCTCAGTTTTGTATTTAACATATTGAAAGAACATTTTGGCTTTGTTCATTTGCCATACATAGCAACAGAGCGCAATAGTTTGCTTGTCGTTTGCGGCAGCTGGCTGCTATTGCGTTGGGTCAAAGTCATGCGCCAATCATTTTTAGGAAGTAAAAAGAAGGCCACTCTTTCTGTAGGAACAGTGCATGTGCTCAGCCGCATCTGCAGTTTTACTGTTGTGACATTATCCCTGCTTTTGGTGTTGCAAATTTTAGGCCTAAATATTTTGCCGCTACTTGCTTTTGGAGGTATTGGAGCAGCAGCAATCGGTTTTGCGGCCAAAGAGGTGATCGCCAATTTTTTTGGCGGGGTCATGCTCTATATGACTCGGCCCTTTGTTGTAGGGGACACTATCGTCATTCCCAGTAGAAATGAACTTACAGGCGTAGTAGAAGAAGTGGGCTGGTATATGACGCAGATTCGGGATTTAGAGATGAGGCCAGTATTTTTACCCAATGCACTTTTTTCCGAAGCGGTCATTATTAATATGTCGCATATGACCCATCGGCATATTTTGGAAACGGTCAAATTGCGATTAGAAGATTTAGAGAAGTTGCCTGCCCTTTTAGAAGCCATAAAAGCCACTATTTTAAGTCATCATCAGGTAGATGTGGGACTTCCATTTCATGTGATATTTAAAGAATTTGGGTCTCACTCCATTGATATTCTCATTGATGGGTATACATTAGCTACGCGCTACGAAGAATATCTTCAAGTGAAACAAGAATTATTACTTAGCATTGGCACCCTTATAAAAGCACATGGAGCAGAATTCTCATTACCTAAGTTCGAATTAAAAACATCTCGAACTTCTCTCCTCAAAGAACTAATACCTTGAAGAGAATCGGGCACGGGCACGTTAAATAAATTCAATGCATTGCTTTTTTTCAATTTAATCTTCCACTGAGATAACAGTCCATTCAGGTGGAATCAGATCTTTGGAGTTAGAATAGCATGTAGAGGTAAACCAAGGATGTGGTGCAATGATTTTTTTGTTTGGGTGAGGATTTAAATAGGCCGCCCACCAGGAAAAACTGGAATTGCAAATAATATTATGCTTGCAAAGACTCATTAAATAGAAATCATGAATATAATCTTCCCCCTCAACGAAATAGAGAGTGCGTTTGATATGCGCCAGCTCTTTTTTACACCGGTCTATCTGATTTGAAAAGACAATAAATAGCACATCCTTGGGAAAACAGGCGATTGCTTTCTCAAAATAGTGCGCGCCCACTTGAGTGTACATATCCTTTTCTGGACCAGAATCGGCATAAAAACGCATATGCAGTGACACAGGGCAGGGATGCTGGAGCAATCCTACATATTTTTCGTTGAGATAATTGAGGATTTTTTCAGAAGGAGCAAATAGCTCTAAGATCTCTTATTTGTGATGATAAAAATAATTTTCTGATTGAAAGTAGCCGATAAGACAAAGATTTGGGGCATAAGGAATAGGATCATAGTGGAAGTGCAGCTCTTTATAGTAACAGGCAATCCGCTCTTTAACAGGGAAATGGGGATTCAGATGAGGAAAAAGACGATTATAATTGAAAGAGATGTTGTCATGACTAGCGCGAAGAAAATCGGGAAAGATAGGAATGGCTCCGTGATCTAAAGCCAAGCTAACAGTAGCGGCGATAATAAATAGTTGGTTGCCTAGTTGCCCCTTTAAAGAGCCCATCACAAAGGGTGGCACAAAAGGAGGCTGTTCTTTGGCAGCTAAAGATTGAAAAAATAGAGCAGAGGCAACAAGTAGAGCAGCAATTTTATGGTTGTATGTCGTTACGAACATCGGCACGGACCTGGAAAAGTTCCACAAATGCAAGAAAACCAAATACCACAAAAATAATGTATGCCCAGGAAGGCAGAGTGAAATTAAGGCTAAGAATTCCAAGGACCAAAAACTGAAGCGCTGTGGTGATTTTTCCCCAGCGGATAGACTTAAACTGTTGTTGCTGCCAATTCCCTGTAAAAGTGAGATAGATACCAAAGAAAAAGAGTGCAAAATCGCGCGAAAGCATCGCAATGCCTTCCCAGAGCTGCAGCTGCCCTTCTTGAAATAAGACAGAAAGAGCGATAAAGACAAACAGTTTGTCCATTGTGGGATCTAAAATAGCGCCAAACTGCGTTGCCGAGCGTCTTTTTCTAGCTAAAAAACCATCAATAAAATCGGTGAACATGGCTAGTATAATAGCGGCAATACGGATAGGCGCGCTCTTGTAAAGAAAAAGCAGGGCCAGTGGGGCTCTCAGCAGAGATAAACTATTTGATAAACTAAACATTTGGTGTAGAAGACTTTTTTCTCTTACGATACCAAAAGAGGGTAATTCCCGTCACACTTAAAGCAGATAAAATGATCGCGCTAACCATTTTAAAATGGTGATAGAGCACTTCAAAATTCTTTCCTAGGAAGTAAATCAGAGAAAAACAGGTGATAGACCAGATGCCTGCGGCGAGTGCATCGCGCAGAGCAAATTTAGAGAAAGAGGATTTGCTAATCCCTGTAGACATAAAAATGCAATTGCGGGCGCCGAAAGGGATAAATCTTCCAAGAATGAGTGTATAAAGGCCATATTTTCCGTAGAAATTTTTTAATTTTTCGATTCTTTCAGGTTTTAAAATGCGCGCAAAAAAGCGGAAACGGAGCAGCTTGGGCCCTAAAAGTCTTCCAATCCAATAAGAAAGCCAGGCCGAAATGATGCATCCAAAATAGATCGCAAAAAAGAGCGGCCACACATTCTCTGGAACAATGGTTGCAGCTAAGGTGGCTCCAATGATCATTAATAGATCGGTGCTAATCGGGAAATGAAAAGCCGCTAAAATGATCCCGCCGAAGATAAACCAGTGGGCCAGATACGCGTTTTGGTGAATAAATTGGATAATGCCGTCAATCATACTTAACCTCACACCTTGCTGGGTGCTTCCGCGGAAGCAGGGTTAAGGGGCGCTTTAGGCTCTTCCTGAGGAGCTGTTTTGGTCAGCAGGCCAAACTGTCTTCCAAGAGAGCGCACAGCAAGCATCCAACCACCGACAACAAAAATAAAAATAACAGCCACAATCGGAGCGCTTAAAGAGATCGATCCAAAAATCATAATTAAACTTTGATGGATAACAGAAGCACCCGATTTTCCTAAGCGGGAACCAAAACCATCAATGGCCGCTTTTCCTTTTAATTTAGATTCTTTGCTTAGTGGAATAAAAGAGAGCTCTTTCGTGGCATCAAATAGCGTGTATTTCGAAGCGCGCGCGAGGCAATTTTGCAAAGAACCGAAAAAGACGCCGAGTGCTAGTGGCGTGCTTCCAACAAAGAAGGCAAGAAGGCCGGCTGTAGAGTCTTTGAATAAGAGAAAGGTGAAGAACCCGAGGCCTGTGACGAAAAAGATCGCAGGAGGAATAAGGGCAGAGGTAGTCCAACTAAATTTGCGCATGATAGGACCCGAAGCGATTGCCAGTAGGGTGGCAATAATGCCAATTCCTGTGAGGACCTCTCCCATATAGGCAGCAAACTCATTTGGGTTGGGATAGAGCTGCTTTACCTGGTCTTTCCAGACCACTTCCACTAAGGTCATCGCGATATTAAACATAAGCACAATGACCGCAATACAAATTAAATATTTGGATTTTGCCAAGTAGCCAAAGTTTTTTCTGATGCCCATTTTAATTTTCTGATTTTCCATCGAACTGGAGTTCAAGGAAGGCTGATCGGTCACAATTCCTTTAATATGCATCCAGCGGAAACAGCCAACGGCTAAAAGGCCAGAAACAATCACAATAGAATTCAAAATCAGAAGCGAGTGCTGCCAGGAATCTGTGCCTACCATGACTTCTGGGCTAAAAGAATATTGCGCAATGAATGTGGACATCTGTCCTGCACAGATCGTAGCAATATTGGCCCCAATCCCTAATAGAGCATAGTAGCGTCTGGCTTCAGTGACCGTGGTGATCTCATTGGCAAATCCCCAGAAAAGGACGGTCATGATCATGGTGCTCCACATTTCGGACATGATATAAAATGCGGTAAATGTCCAATTGCGGAAAATCGCAATTAAGCCGCTAAATCCCATAGGTAAGATATTTTGGAGCTTATCAGCTAGCTCATGGGGATGTAGATAGTCCCTAAACGGATAGAGGACAAAGGTAAAGATAAAAAAGAAAGATAAAAAGATGCTCATCATCACATAAAATACCCGCTCGCGCGAAAGACGGTTTGCAAGCCGCGTGAAGATAAATGTGAAAAGAAGGGCCATCGGCAAGACCACCCACACTTTTAAAAAGGGCAATGCTTCGGCTCCCGAAGAAGGAGCTGTACAGACCAGGGCATCTTTGGTGGTTCTTAAAGTGCTATAATTAAAACAAATGAGAAAAAAGATCAGCAGCATCGGGATGAACTTCTTCAATTCCCTAGCGTGGATCGGCCAGAGAAACGCCCTTAATTTGCTAAATC
>CAZMTP010000036.1:0-18047 GCA_964569185.1 uncultured bacterium | reverse complement strand
TGATCATTTCGGTGGGATATAGGGTCAGTTCGCATAGAGGCACCCAATTCCGCATTTGGGCCACCAATAGACTGAAAGAATTTTTGATTAAAGGCTTTACACTTGATGACGAACGCCTGAAGCGAGGTGGTGGCGGGAACTATTTCAACGAACTTTTGTCTAGGATCAGAGATATCCGCTCCTCTGAAAAAGTATTCTGGCGCAAAGTCCTTGATATCTACGCCACAAGCATTGACTATGACCCCAAAACTGAAAGTTCAAAGCAATTTTTTGCAGTGGTACAAAACAAAATGCACTGGGCAGCTCATGGTCATACAGCGGCTGAGATCATCTATTCCCGAGCAAATGCTGGGAAAACAAACATGGGCCTCACCTCTTGGTCAGGCAAGAAACCAAGACAGACTGACGCAGAAATTGCAAAGAACTACCTTAGTGAAGAGGAGCTGAAAGTTCTTAACCTGATCGTATCCCTTTACCTTGATTTTGCTGAGCTACAGGCTTTAAGCCGCATTCCCATGTCCATGAGGGACTGGATCGCCAAGCTGGATAATTTTTTACGGATGGCCTCCAGGGATATTCTTTCTCATGCTGGGAAAATAAGCCATGAAGAGGCCCTCGATAAAGCCAGAATTGAATATTCCAAATATCAACAGCAAGCGCTTGAAGCCCCTTCCCTAGTGGAGCAACATTTTCTTGAAACCATTAAGGAATTTGAGAAGGCCGCATTAAGCACGTCTTCAGACAGTTGAAGAAAAGATCCAAACAAGCCATTAAATAACGTGCTTGAAGGATCCAGTACTCTGAGGTACTTGCAAAAGTCCAGTTTGGGCTAAAACGCGCCCTTTTTCCACAGATTTTGATTCTACGCAAATCGCCTACACTCTCTGGTGTATGTCAATTTGCGTAGAATCAAAATCTGGGAAAAAACCATCACGTTTTATCTCCAAAGCGACTTTTGCAAGTACCTCTCTGAAGAGCCTTGCGTTTATCCGTCCACTTCCACCAATCTGTAGGTTCCCCGGTAGATGCTTCATGAATAATTGCTGCAAATACATCCCATACGCAAGGGTCCTGTCTTTTCTGTGTACGTTTTTCCAGTTCCTGGAATAAATCTGTTGGGTCCTGACGCGCCAACTCTTCCACGCTGCGAATTTGCAGGAGGCGCAAATCCTCAAGAGTCGCCTTTCCTACATTTCTCAAATCACTTAATTTTTTCATCAGGTTGCTTGAATCCCCCACATAAAAGGAAACTGAGTAGCGCGATATTCTCTAAGTTCAAAAATCTTATTATTCTTAATTTTTGCAAGAGAGACTCCTTCGAAAGCCTCTCTGGTTTTTTTGCCTTTGTAAGCAAAAACCCATTCAAACACAACCAGATCCCCACAAACATGAAAAGAGGTAATCTTCCATTTTTCCACTACATTTCCTTGCCTGCACCAATCTTCAATCCACTTCTTTACGATTTTTTTGCCGCGGTAGGTAGGACCATGAGATTCAATGATGATGCAATCTTCAGTAAGAGCATCCAGAATTTCTGATTCATTGCCTTTTTTCCAA
This sequence comes from uncultured bacterium, assembly GCA_964569185.1. GTDB lineage: Bacteria > Chlamydiota > Chlamydiia > Chlamydiales > Rhabdochlamydiaceae > DATIJP01. The sequence goes on along the minus strand of CAZMTP010000036.1, from coordinate 16,490 downwards.
CCATCAACGTAGCGCTGTACAATAGGGTTTATCGATTCCATAGGAAGTCCCTTAAAATAATAGTAGCCACTGTAGCACATCCTTTCATTTTTTGAACGGCAATAACCCTGGCCAAATCACCCTAAAGTCCATGGCACGCTAGCGGCACAGTGAGGCTTTATTTATGCCAGCTGACAACAACTTTCTTCAATTGACTTCAACACTTAAGTCTTTGTATCATAGTGATGTGAACAGTTGGTCAGAGATGACCAGTGTGGGAAATAAGCGGACTCATAACCCGTCGGTCCCTGGTTCAAGTCCAGGTTGCCCAAAGGCAAAGTTTATTTGGCGCCTGAATAACACGCTCAATCAGCTGATTTCATTGTATCAGAAATACTACGTTAATTAACTGTCATCACAAGCTTGCTTTTAGCTTGCCCGCGCTCAATCTTCTGATGTGCCGTTACCACACTCTCTTTGGAAAGAGGCCCGATAGCCTCAGGTTCGAATACTTGCAACTCGCCGCTTTCAATCAGCTTAGCTATATAAGAGAGCTGCTGCCGGTAAATATTCCATGATTTGGGAGGACCCGAATAGGCCTCTGCGCCCACAAATATAAAATGGACGGATAAACTTTTAGCAAAAGAAACGCTCTCATTGCGCGCCCAAAGCTCTATGGGAAATCCTTTTTTTTCAGGCAAAATCGACGCCACATGGCCACTATAATCAACAACAGCAAAGCAGAGCTCTTTCATCGGTCCGCCCACTAAATCAAACACCGCTGGAATCAGCTCCCCTTGATTCATTTCAAAAAGCTTTTCTTTCATCTGTTCTACACTGAGCCCCTTGTAATGAAGTACATGTTTCTTAGGGATGCCATAGCGCTGCATTAACATATGGGTCCCCTCTTCATCTCCAGAAGTAGTGAAAATAGGCCCCGCTTTATAAATACGCGCCAGCTGAAGCGCCACTGAACCAACAGCTCCTGTCCCTCCTGCAATAAAAACTGCGCGCCCTTCTTGCAAAGCCCCTGTCCAGATCAGTGCGCGGTAAGCCGTAAGCGACACTAGAGGAACGGTTGCCGCTTGCGCAAAACTGATATTTTTCGGTTTGTGGACCACAAAAGCACGCGGCACGCACACATATTCTGCATAAGTTCCATTAGAGCCTTGCCCAAATACAATGGCCATCACCTCATCGCCGACAGAAAACTCATGAAAATCTTCTCCCACAGCATCGATGATGCCGCTACAATCCGCGCCTAAAACAACAGGAGGTTTTAAAGAATAAGCGCCTGAGCGCATTTTGGTATCGACAGGATTAAATCCAATGGCTTTGATGCGAATTCTGACTTCATTGCGATTAGGCGTTGGCTTTGCTACCTCTTGGAGCTTAAAGCCGCTCACATCCCCGAGCGTTTCTAAAACCACTGCATGCATGTTCAATATCCTGTTTGCTAATCTTACCTTGGCGCAAAATTTGAAAAGAAACAAGATCAAAAACTGTCGAATCGATGCCTAAAGGACAGGCGCCGCCATCAATGACAGCCGCGATTTTTCCTTCCAAATCCTGCAACACCTGCTTAGAAGAAATAGGGCTCGGTTTCCCCGATGTATTCGCAGAAGGGGCTACAAGCGGCATTCCCACTTCTTTAATCAACTCCTGGGCAATCCGATGATCGGGAAAACGGATACCAATGGTAGCTGTCCCTGCGCTTACAATGTCTGGAATAGTGGCTTTTTTCTTCAGAATCAGCGTCAAAGGACCCGGAAAAAAGCGCTCTGCAAGCAGATAGAACTCCTCGGGAATCTCCTCAGCTAATTCTTCCACTTGCTGCAAGTCGGCAATGTGCGCGCTCAGCGGTTTTGCTTTGGGACGGCCTTTGGCAACATAGATTTTTTCCACCGCTTTCACATCGTATAAACAGGCGCCAAGGCCATAGACCGTTTCTGTCGGAAATGCGACGATTTCGCCCTGTTTTAAAAGAGCCGCAGCTTCGCGAATTTGCTTCTCAGAAAAAATTTGAGTCTTCATACTCACTATGATAAAGGAAACTTATGAAATTTGCAGCAATTGTGACTCTGATTTATGGCTTTTTGATCCTCATCGGCGGGATCATGGGGCACCTCAAGGCCCAAAGCCGCGTTTCTCTCTATACAGGCCTCTTTTTTGGCCTCTTTCTCCTGCTCTCTTCTTGGGCCCTTTTTAAGGACATAAAATTGGGTGGCTATGCCGCTCTTTTTTTAACGCTCACCCTCTTAGGGGTCTTCACTTGGCGCTATTTTCAAACTTTTAAAATGTTCCCCCCAGCGGTCATGGCCGTTATCAGCCTTTTAACGCTGATTATTTTGCTTGCAAATTTAAAGAAGCATATCTTTTAGAGACTACCGTCCAATCGATATTTTGAAAAAAAGCGTCGATGTATTTGTCTCGGTCCAGCCCATATTGCGGCATATAGGCATGTTCAAACACGTCCATAATCAAAAGAGGCGTCCCCCCGGCAAGATGTCCCAGGTCATGCTCATTGATCCAAACATTAAGCGGTTTTTTAGTGAGCGGGTCTATATAGAGCACAGCCCACCCAATCCCGCGCATCATGCCTGTTGCGATAAAATCCTTTTTCCAGGCATCAAAAGAACCAAAATTCTTGGTTAAAGCTGCGCTTAAAGGATCGTTGCTGGCCAAAATCGTCTTCCCTCCCAAATTCTCAAAATAGAGCTCATGTAAAATCACCCCATTGAGCTCCCATCCGAGCCGCCGTTTTAAGGCGCCAAATTGGATCTGATCCGAAGCCGAAAGATTTTTTAATAAAGAGAGAAGCAAATTGCTGTTCTTAACATAGCCTTGATAAAGCTTAAAATGGAGATTCAAAAGATTATTACTAAATCCCGGCATCCCCAAAAGGTGTTTATAATCTTTTGCCTCTAAGACAGTAGAATCTTTAGTTTGAGGCGCTTGTGCCATAGAGATGAACCCAACCAAAATTAAAATAATTTTTACTGCCCATTTAACCATAGTTCTCTCCTTGAGGATTAGTAAAATTTATAATATAATAAGATATTAAAATTGTAGTTTTTATGACGCAAGTAACAAATAATTTTAATTATTCCGTAACGCAACGCCAAGATTATAGATCAATGGCGCTGGCTCCTATTGAGCTGACACGCAGTGCAGTGAAAACGGCCCAAGCCTATTTTGCACAAGATACTGAGGGCGTCATTGACGGGGTAGCCAAAGTCACTGGAACCTTAGACCTTTTAATTTCAGGGGCATCGGCCACTATTAGAGCGCTCATCTATCTTGGGATGTGGGTCGAAAAGGATGTGCTCACAGGGGAGCTCCCTAAATTCTTTTCGATGATTTTATTGCCCTATGCGATTCTGGGGCTTGTGCTCAGTTTCTTTGAACTTGGGTATGAGGCCATTAATTTATACTGGGGTATCTCATTGCGTAGTGAACTCAAATTCTCAAAAAAAACGAAAGATCTTATTCATAATCGGGAATGGATTCGCGACGAGTATTTCAAACTGAATATGACCGAAAAAGATGAGATCGACGAGTATCTCTATCGAACATATCCTAAACCAGAGCAAGTGGAATTACGGCGCACTGTCTATGCCGCTTTGGAAAAGAAAATATTGCAAAATAAGTTTCAGAGCTTATGCCGCAGAATTTCCACTCCAGCTGCTTTAGAACTGGTCCAAATGATCGACTCTCATAGAGTAGAAGATTTTAAAGCAATCACTAAAATCGTAGATCTGCAAACACGTAAAATGATCCTGATGCGCTCTATAGGGCTCTTTTCGATTATACTTTCCACGCTCTGTTATGCATTTATGATTGCCACATTCCCGTACGTGGCCTTTGTCACTTTGGGCCTAGCTTTAGGCAGCATCCTCTTCTATCTACTCTACTATGCTTTAGATAAAGGCTATTTCAATCAGCCAGGCACCCATTTCTCTATTAAAGCCTGCATCCCTGATTGGGCCAAAAGAGTGTTTAACTGTGGTAGAACGGTTGTCGCAGCACAGCATCCATTGTCTTTAAGAGAGATTCAATTGATGGATATGAGGATCCATGCAGCTCCAAATCATCGTTAAAAAACTTCCACTGATTGTCTTGAAACACTAAGGTTTTTTCACTGATTTTGCTGTCCCATTCACTGTAAGTGAGTGTGACACATTTAATCGGATGGTCTTCATGCTGCGCATTTAACTCTGCTTCCAATAGCGCTGCAAATTCATCTTTTCTAAAAAGGTAGGTGCCCACAGGGCAATCATTCAAAAGCTTTTCGGCCTCTTCACGATCCACTTGGTGCCACGCCTCATGAATTAAATCTCTCTTTTTCCTTTTTTCTAAACCGGGCTCAATTTCCAGTTCTGAGATTTCTATAAAAATCCGCTCCACATTTTTCTTTTTTGCAGAAGGATAGGCGAGCATATTCAACATTTTGACCGTCTCTGAAAGGGCATGGAAAGCAGCAGGGCCAAGATCGGCGTATTCAAAGCTTTGCTCCTCATTTTCTCCCCCAATCACTTCAAAAACACCCTCTTCTAGATGTTCCGGTATGCGCATCCGCACGCTGATCTGTTTCCAATCTTTCCCTTCAATGGTCTCTGTCTCCAGTTCTGCAAAACGTATTTCTCCCGTTTTCCGATTGACAAACGCACTATAGCTCTTTTTAACGGTCTGGATCAGCTTTTCTTTTTTTTCGATCTGTTTTTGAATAAGACTTTTAAAAAGCTCAACATTATGTCTTACTATTTTATCAAATATTGCCACACGCATAGGTCACCTCGCTCCTTGCTTATCCTAACACGTTTTAAAATTATGTTTACAAAATCATTTTGTAAAATTATGGTGGGGGAAACCTAACAGCTTAAATATGAAAGATGAAGTCAAACCTTATCGAAAATCCAAATACCCTATTCTTCCTATTTTTTTAGATCGCTGGTCCCCCAGATCAATGACAGGCGAATCGCTATCTGATGAAGAGATCTTCACTCTGTTTGAAGCCGCACGCTGGGCCCCCTCTTCTTATAATAACCAACCCTGGCGCTTTATCTATGCCAAACGGGACACAGAACATTGGAATCGACTGTTTAGTTTAATGGTTGAATTTAACCAAGCCTGGACTAAAAACGCCGCACTGATCATGGTCATGATTTCCAGAAATACATTTGAAAGGAATAATAAGCCCGCTGTGACCCATAGTTTTGATACAGGAGCCGCCTGGATGAGTTTAGCGCTTGAAGGGTCATCAAGAGGCTACGTGGTGCATGGCATGGAAGGCTTTGATTATAATAAAGCCCGCGAAGCTTTAAAAATCCCCCAGGATTACACGGTAGAAGCGATGGCTGCTATCGGTAAGCGTGCCCCCAAAGAAAAGCTGCCTAAAGAGATGCAAGAGAGGGAGTTCCCCAGCGATCGGCGCCCCCTACAAGAGATCTTGTTGGAAGGGATGTTTAGAGGATAAAAAAAATCGAGCAAGGAGTTCTTGCTCGATAACCTTTTTGTTAAAAAAAGCCGCGATTATTAAGTATTAAACTGAAGCTCTACGTCTACGTCGTCTTGCAGTTGTTTTTCTGGCTTTTCCAGCATGTCTTCTACGTCTTTTCGCAGAAGTTGCTTTTCGTCTACGTTTTGCCATAAAATGTTCCTCCTTGTTTGAAACATAGGATCTGTGCTTTCACTTAATGGGCTATAAGCCATCAAATTGCACTTATATCTCCTACAATTTTTAATATAATAAATTTTAATTTAAAAAACAAAAAAATTTTTTTACAAATACTCAATTAAGTGCTATTTTAATAAAAATTCTCCCTTTGATGGAAAAAGAACTTTTAATCTATGATCATATCTTTTAAATAGTTAAGTAAATTTAGTTACTGGTTTTTACCTCTAATGGCTCCTGCGAAAAAATCTTCAGAAAAGCCGCGTCGTGTGCTCAGTGTCTTTGTCCTGATCATGCTCAATGTGTCGATCATGGCCAGTTTACGCAGCCTTCCCCTAGTGGCATCGTATGGATTAAGCGTCCTTACCTTTTTTGCGCTTGTAGGCCTCTTTTTCCTTCTTCCTAGCGCCCTCATTTCAGCAGAACTGGCCACTGGCTGGCCAAAAGAGGGTGGAGTCTATATCTGGATCCGCGAAGCATTAGGCGACCGTTGGGGATTTTTTGCGATCTGGATGCAATGGGTTCATAATGTGGCCTGGTATCCTGTGATTCTCTCTTTTGTGGCTACGACCCTTGCTTTTGTGATCGATCCGGCGCTTGTTGATAACAAGTACTATATCATCGCCATTGTGCTAGGATGCTTTTGGGGGATGACCCTGCTCAACTATCTTGGCATTAAAACCTCCAGTTATTTCAGCACCTTTGGAGTCATTTGCGGAACCATCCTTCCTGGAATCTTTATTATTGCATTAGGGGTAACCTGGCTTATCCAAGGCCGGCCCATTGATACCTCCTTGGCAGCTTCTGCAATCCTCCCCGATCTTACAAAATTTGGGAATCTGGCCTTTTTGGCAGGGTTATTTTTAGCTTTTGCGGGATTAGAAGTATCTGCAGCCCATGCCGGCGAGGTCCGCAATCCTTTGAAAAATTTCCCCCGCGCCATCTTATGTGCCGCTTTAATCACATTCTTCCTCTTTTTGCTGGGCGCGCTTTCGATTGCTTTTGTGATCCCACATAAAGAGATTAACCTGGTGGCAGGGCTAATGGATGCCTTTAAGGTGTTCTTCGGCTATTACAATTTAGACTGGGTATTGCCCATTATTGGTATCCTTTTGATCATCGGGGCCGTTGCAGAGGTCAATGCGTGGATTGTAGGGCCTGTGAAGGGCCTTTATGCCACCTCGATCCATGGAAACCTTCCTCCTATGTTCCAAAAGCTAAATAAGTATCATATGCCCACTAATTTGCTCTTATTACAGGCCATTATTGTCAGCGTTGCCTCGTTTGCTTTTTTAGAGCTGCCGACCATCAGCGCCGGCTTTTGGATTTTAAGTGCGCTGAGCGCCCAAACCTATCTTTTAATGTACATTTTGATGTTTATTGCTGCAATCCGCTTGCGTTATACAAAACCGAAGGTGCCAAGACCCTACCAGGTCCCTTATAAGTTTAAAGGCATCTGGGTGTTATCGCTTATGGGTATTATCGGTTCCTCTTTTGCTATTTTCTTCGCCTTTTTCCCTCCCACTCAGATTGAAATTGGCAGCGTCTTTTTCTATGAATCGTTTTTAATTATCGGGCTCTTGATCATGTCTTCAATCCCCTTGATCATCTATCAATTCCGTAAACCTCATTGGGTGAAATCCATTACCTAATAAATTGAGAATGTGCTATGTCGAAATATGGACAGACAAATAGGAGTCATCCCATGCAAAAATTAATCGTTTTAGCCGTTTTTTCAATCCTTTGTGCTTGTTTCTATGGTTGCAATAAGCAAGACTCAGGCAGACAAGGCGATCGCAATAAACAAGACCGTTGCGGTTAAAAGCTATTTTTTCTAAGCAAAAAAAAACCTTCCTGTCGATTCATATTGGTACCTCTACCAAATAAGAAGCAGGAAGGGCAGAAACCATATTTTTCCCTGGTGGGATATGGGCAAAAGGCTGTTAATGAGACACGGCCAATCATCCTCAGTCTCTCTAAGAGACTCTGGTGCCACCAGGTATCCTGATTGTTATAAGTCCCTAGTTTTCAGTTTGTAATATCGTTATACATCGATTCCGGTTCCATTTAAAAGGGGCTCATCAGGAAAACGGTTTCTTTTCTAGCTCTAATATAACAATTATAGAAATTATTTTTATAAAGATTAGTTGTATGCAACTTATTTAAATAATTAAAACGTTAACAATAAAACATTTATAAAATAAAATTCATTTAAAGATTGAACAGCCAAGAACAGTGCCAACAAAAGTCTAAGGTTCTACCCAGCGGCCTTCGGCTTTAATTAGCTCGATCAGCTTCTCGTCCGCATCGGCAAAATCGATATCTTTTTGGACACATTTTTTGCCGATATAGAGATCGATTTTACCTGGCTTTGACCCCACATAACCAAAATCGGCATCGGCCATCTCTCCAGGCCCATTAACAATGCAACCCATAATGGCGATTTTGACCCCAGGTAAATGGGCCGTCCGGCTCTGAATTCTTTGGGTCACCTGCTGCAATTCAAACAGCGTGCGGCCGCAACCAGGACAAGAGATAAAATCGGTCTTCACCGCGCGCATACGGCAGGCTTGGAGAAGAGTAAAGCTAAACCTCCTAAGAAAATCTAATCCATAGGGACCCTTTGCAGCTATGCCCTGCCCTAACTTATCTGCCAATAGAGCACCGCATTCGGCGGCTGCGTGGATAAGAAAATCGTTTTTTTCTATCTGACTTTTATAGACCCAAATGACAGGAACTTGGATCTGATGCTCTCTTAACCAAGCACAAAATTTTCTGCCTTCATAAATCGGACACTGCTTAAGAGAAAAAAAGATCATTTTCGGAGGGCATTTTAAAAGGCAGGTCCAATCATCCTCTATTGAGAGCACTGTCTCTTGCGATTGGAGCATCACGCCAACATCTGCCTTCTTTAAAAGCTCTAGTTTTTCAGAATCTTTTGGCCATGCCTCAATCAAAATGGCATCCACTGTGGAAAGTGTGCGCTCAGGCTTTCCAAAGACCACTTTGCAACCTATCTGTTCAAAGAAATCATCTTGCGTCATCTCTGTCTCTGTCACAGGAAGAATCACAGAACCATCGCGATGTAAAGGCGAAGAAACCTCGATTTTATCCGCACTCCACGAAAGCGGGGCGTAATAGGGTGCTGTTTTCTGTTTTTCATTGAGTTTCACGAGTCTTTTGCAAGGATCGATCTCTTCCCAAGGGTCCTCTGTGAGCGACACACGGATCGTATCGCCGATGCCATCTAGTAATAGCGTACCGATCCCGATCGCCGATTTCACTCTGCCCTCTTTCCCGAGGCCGGCTTCGGTCACTCCAAGATGAATGGGATAGTCCCAACCTAGTTGCATCATCTCTTTTACAAGCAGACGATAGGCTTCGATCATGACGACAGGATTGCTCGACTTCATCGAAAAACAAAAGGCGTGATAGTCCATCTTGCGGCACACACGCGCAAATTCAAACGCGGATTCCACCATGCCTGCAGGCGTATCTCCATAGCGGTTCATGATGCGGTCCGAGAGCGATCCATGATTGACCCCAATACGGAGCGCTTTTTTTAAGCGCAGACACTTTTCTACAAGGGGAGAAAACCCCTCTTCAATTTTTAATATTTCCTGTGCATAGGTGACATCGTCATAGTCCATTTTTTTAAATAGGGCCCGCCTGTCGACAAAATTGCCAGGATTAATCCGTACTTTATCGGCAAAATCGACCACTTTCATTGCGGCAGGCGGATAAAAATGGATATCTGCCACAAGAGGAATCTCATAGCCTTTTTTGAGCAGCCCATTTTTGATCCCTTCACAGGCTTCAGCCTCTTTCATCCCCTGCACTGTGACACGGACCATATCAGCGCCTGCATCAGCCAATTTCATGATTTGCCCCAGTGTGGCCTCAATATCACGTGTATTGGACGTAGTCATCGACTGGATGCGGACCGGTTGTGTGCCGCCCATTGCCAGTTTACCAATCTGGATCTCTCTTGTTTTCCAACGCATATTAGTATTAATAATCAAAATCTTCGCATTCTGGGACGCAATAACGATAATTTTTATTCAGCTCATCTAAAAGCTGCATCTCTTTTTGTGAAAGGGAAAAATCAAAGATCGCAAAATTTTCTGCTAATCGTTTTTTAGAGCTGCTCTTGGGGATCACGGGAATATTTTTCTGGATGCACCAGCGCAAAATCACTTGCGCGGCCGATTTTCCATATTTTTTGCCGATCTTAGCAAACAGCGGCTCATCCTCTAGCAGTTTTCCTTGGCCAAAAGGGCGATAAGCGCAGAGGCAGATCTGGTGCCGATTGCAAAATTCAAGAAGCTCTTTTTGGTAAAGATAGGGATGAAACTCCACCTGATTACATTCTATAGCCAGCTTAGCATCCAAAGCATCTTGGAGATGGTGGATGGTGTAATTACTCACGCCCACGTGGCGCACTTTCCCTGTTTTTTTTAGGCCCTGCATCGCCTCTAAAATTTTAACCATGGGCCGTTGATGATCGGGCCAGTGGATTAAATAGAGGTCTAAGTAATCGGTTTTAAGCTCTTTTAAGGCCAGATCGCATGCCTCGGTAACAGACTGTGTGATGCGGTCATCATCGACCTGTTCTAGGGCCAATTTTGAGGTGATGAAAAGGGTAGAGCGGTCAAAGCCCTGTAGTCCCTCGGCCACTGCCTTATGGTTTTCATACACTTGGGCCGTATCAAAATGGCGGTAGCCGATATCCAGTGCTTCTTTGACCACTTTGACACAGGTTGCGCCGAGCAATTTATAAGTGCCAAGACCGATTACAGGAATTTTTAGTTTATATTGAGCTTTCACAGCTCAAATATTACATTATTGCTCTATTTTTTGATTTAAATAAATGGTGGCACTCCCCCACGGGAAAGGAGCAGAAAACTGCTTTAATGTGACAAAATTTTTCGAATAATCGCAGAGCGGGTAGCTGACGGTAATGATTTTTATTTGAGAGGGAAGAAGATCTGTAAGCATTTCAATCGTAGAATCGCTTAAACAGGTGCCATAAAGATAGATCACGGTGGCCTTTTGAAAATCGGCTTCCATCATGTCACGACAAGAAAAGTGCACCTTTTTACAATCAAATTTCTTTGCAATGTTCTCTGCGCTTTCTACAAATTCAGGAATTTGTTCCATTGCATAGACATGGCAGCCGATATATTCGCTTAAGAAAAAAGAGGTCCTTCCTCTGCCTGCTCCCATTTCTATCACCACATCCTGAGGACCAATCGCACATTCCTCTACGATGCGGCGCATGGTGGTCAGCGGAGTTTCTCCATACAAATGAATGTCTTCCGCTCCCTGTTTTTGGAGATATTTTCTGCTGATCTGATAAGGATTTCTATAGGCGTAGGCCAAAGAGAGCTGTTTATCGATCTCTTTAAAACGGTCATGCCAATAGAAAAATTGTTTGACCTGTTTTTCTTCGCGGTGCAGCCAGAATTTAGTTTTTAAGAAAATCACCAATTGAGCTTTACTCCTGGTTCCATGACCCGAAATTGGGCAGGGTCAATGTTATTTTCTTGAAGAGATTGATACAGATCATAAGGAGGTTGCTGCATCGGCTCATCAGATAAGCGAAAAGTTTTCCAATGCATAGCAATGCTTAATTTGGATCCGACCTCTTGATGGATCCGCACGGCATCTTTAGGTTCTATATGGACAGGCGACATAAAACGGCGCGGCACATAAGAACCAATCGGAATCAGACTAAGATCAAAAGAGCCCCAAGCGCGTCCAATATTTTTGAAATCATGATCATTATAGCCAGTATCTCCGACAAAATAGAACCGTTTATTTAGCTGTAAATCCTCTACCACCCAACCAAGCCACAACGTTTTATTCAGGTCATAGCCGCGTCTCCCGGAGAAATGCTGCGCAGGAACGGCAGTGATTTTAAGATGAGGAGATATGAGGCGCTCTTCCCACCAGCTATGCTCGACTACTTTAAAAATGTTTTCTTTTAAAAACCAGCGCTTGACTCCTTGCGGCACAACCCAAAGGATATGGGGAAATAGATGGACCAGTCGTTTCACGGTAGGTTTATCCAGATGATCATAATGGTCATGGCTAAGTAGAACATAATCGATTTTGGGTAGCTCTTCTAATTTGACGCCCGGCTTATGGCGCCGTTTAGGACCGCAAAAGTTGACTGGAGAGGGCCGGTCATTCCAGATCGGATCGGTCAAAAAATTAAGACCATTCAGTGAGATTAAAAAAGTGCTATGATTGATCCAGGTCACATAGGGTTTGTTGGGGTCATAGTCTAGAACAAAACGTGGAAATACAAAATCGGGGTTAAGTTCCCCACGCCGCTTTTCATCATAGTATCCCATACGCCAGAGAAGAAAATGCCACAATTGGCGCTTTGAATCATTGCGATGCGGATTAGTGTAACGTCCCATGCGTCTCCAAAGTCATTGTCAGCGGGATCGTGTCGGTTAATTCGGGATCCCCAAAAAATTGTATAGGACCGGGAAAACGGTACTGATCTTTCAAGGCCCAGCTATCACGCTGCTGCTTAAAGTAGGCAAATGGTTTTCCTTTCAGATCAACAAGCGCTTTTTGGATCACCGGTTTTTCCTTTCCTTTTCTTGATTCTATCGTCATCAGCATCGTCAAAGGCAATCCTGCAATGGTCCACTCGGAGACTGCTTTTTCAAGATTCCCTACACAGGTCATATACCCTGTTAGCTTTTCATTAACAAGAAGCGCCGCAGTATAGCCTAAGGCCATGCAATAGTGGGCATCAAAATTAGAAGGAAACCCTGCGCGCCCTTCATAGCCAAAAAAATGGTTCAAGGCCGCAAATTTTCCTTTAAATGTGCCCTCTTTTTTGCGTCGCTCCAGCTCTTTTTTTACCGTATACATGAGAAGCTGTTCTGTATCAATAAGAGAAACCTGGACATTGCCATGAGGATCTCTTTCTAGCAGCAGCTGCTTTTGAATTTCTTCCGGCAATGCTTCAAAACAGAGCTTCGATGCAGCCGTCAATTTCTGAGCCGTTTCTTGCCTATTTAAAGAGGACCCTGCCGCTAACCGATTCAGTTCAGCAATCAACTCCCCCATCTCAGGGATAAATTCGATCAATCCTTCAGGGACTAGCACTACCCCGAAGTTTTTTCCTTGCTCTGCCCGACGAGCGACCACATCGCAAATTTCCTGAGTGATCTGGTCTAATGTTTTTCGCAAAGCAAACACCTCTTCTCCAATCAGGGCAATGTTCGGATGGCAGGCCAGTGCACACTCTAAAGCAATATGGGAGGCAGAACGGCCCATGAGTTTGATAAAATGGGTATATTTTTTCGCAGAAAGCGCATCGCGTGCAATATTACCGATCATTTCGGAATAGACTTTGCAGGCTGTGTCAAAACCAAAAGAGGTGGCCACATACTGGTTTTTCAGATCGCCATCGATCGTTTTAGGGACGCCCACCACTGTGACTGCCGCTTTTTTTTGCAAAAAATATTCGGCTAAAAGGGCAGCATTGGTATTGGAATCGTCCCCTCCAATAATCACCAGACCATCTAGCTTGAGTTCTTTAACTACTTTAAGTGCGGCGCTAAACTGCTGCTCTGTTTCAATCTTGGTGCGACCAGAGCCGATCAGATCAAATCCGCCCTGATTGCGATAGGGAGCCACCATTTGCGGCGTAAGAGCAGTATATTTACTTTCTACAATTCCGCTCGGCCCGCCTAAAAAACCGATCAGTTCACTTTGAGAATTTAATGCCAGGAGCGCATCTAGCAGGCCGGCAATCACATTATGGCCTCCAGAAGCTTGTCCCCCTGAAAAGACCACGCCCACTTTTAGTGGCGTTGTGGTACGCTTTTCCCCTTCTTTGGCATGCACTAACTTCCGGCCAAAAGTGAGCGGAAATAGTTTTTTTAGTTCTTCTATGTGTTTAATGGCGGAAGTGTCTTCGCCTTTATGAAATTGAATGCGATGTAAATTCTGGAAGATTTTCGGCAGTTTTGGGACATATTTTTGTCGGGCCTCTTGCAAGCGGCTTACCATGGGAACTCCTCATGTTGGATGCCCCTAGTTTACAAGGAGATTTCAATCCATTCAACCGTTCTTTGATTTGATGCAGGAATTGATAAGTGCTGCATGCTTTGAAAAAAAAAGCATCAATACAACATTGGACGTTTTTAATATTTGCATGGGGGTTGCCTTTTAAATCGAAAATCCTTTGGTGCAGTTTTTCAGAATCACGCTTCATTTCTGACAGAGTTTGAGTAAAAGAAAAGCTCTGTGAATGAGCGAAAAGCCGCCTACAACGCTCTATTTGAACGAGCGAGTCTTTTAACTTAGCATCAAGCAGTACAATCTCATGCTGACGGTTCAAACGCGATAGCGTGTCAGAAATGGATTTAGAATTCATTGACTGAAGTCTAAATCATTATTTCGCTTTTGGCAACCGATCATCACGGATAAGTTGAAGCAACTTATTCTGATCATCAGCATGCCTGCATCTCGCTTGTAGAGCCTCATTCAGGGACTCTGATTCATCAATTAATTCCACTAACTCATCAAACGTTTCATATTTATGGATATCTTCATCTAATGCTGTTTCTAAGACATCTATATGTTGTTGGATACTCGCAATCTCATCATCAATTAAAACAGGTTTTTTGATAGGAGATAATTTTACAATTTCTTGAAAAAGATTAAATCTCTTTTTTGCTATATTTAGAAGCCCTTCGACATCTTCTACAATCTCTGTTTGAAAAGAAACTAGTTTTTCTAAATGTGCCGTAACACCTGCTTTCAAAGGTTTAGGTTGTATAATATTCATATTAAATACCTATTAATTGGTTATTAAAATTATAAATATTATAACAATAATAATTATTTTAATCAAATAATTAAATAAATTCGCAAACGATTGTAACTGTGTGAGTTAGATTAACACTCGACTGTGGCCACATTGACCTGCAAAGCAAGCCCCCCTTCAGAGGTCTCTTTGTAGATATGTTTCATATCCTCGCCTGTCTGCTTCATGGCACGGATCACCTGATCTAAAGAGACCAGATGCTGGCCATCGCCATAAAGGGCAAGACGGGCTGCATTAATGGCTTTAATAGAACCCATCGTATTACGTTCAATACAAGGAACCTGAACTAGGCCCCCCACAGGATCGCAGGTCAGCCCTAAATTGTGCTCCATCCCGATTTCTGCTGCATTTTCAATCTGCAGATTTGTGCCTCCTAGTGCAGCCACAAGCGCGCCGGCAGCCATTGAGCAGGCCACACCCACTTCCCCTTGGCATCCCATTTCTGCGGCGGCAAGAGAGGCGCCCTCTTTATACAGAATAGCAATCGCCGCAGCCGTTAAAAAGAAGCGAATAATCCCCTCTTCACTGGGGTTTTCTGTAAATTTCATATAATAGTGCAGCACAGCCGGGATAATGCCCGCAGCTCCATTAGTTGGCGCTGTCACGACTCTGCCCTTTGCAGCATTCTCTTCATTCACAGCTAAGGCAAAAAGACTGACCCAATCCAGTACTGAGGAAGGATCTTTGACTCCAGCAGCTTCTTGCTCTAAAAGTTGCTGATAAAGCGGTTTTGCGCGTCTGCGCACTCCTAGTCCACCTGGTAAAATCCCTTCTTCATTGATGCCCCGTTTAACGCAGTCTTGCATCACTTGCCAAATTTTAAGAATCCCGACACGCACTTCATCTTTGTTGCGCCAGGCCATCTCATTTTCCATCATGATTTCATAAATCATCTTGTTTTCACTGTTACAAATAGAGAGCAACTCTTCACAAGTTTTAAAAGGGTGAGGAAGCAGATCATCGGCATCTCTTACAGGAGGAGAAAAAATCTGTTCGTGATCCATAATGAATCCACCGCCTGTAGAGTAATAGATCTGCACAAGCAGCTCTTTGCCTTCAGCGTCAAATGCTTTAAAGCGCATCGCATTAGAATGGTAAGGAAGACGCTGGCCTTTGTGGAAAAGAAGATCGGTCTCTGGATAGAAAGCAATCTTCTTTTTATGGAGCAAATGGAGCGTATTGGTGTTTAAAATTTCAGAAAAACGACTATCCACAATATTAGGATCCACCGATTCAGGCGTTGCACCTTCTAATCCGAGAAGAACAGCCGCATCCGTTCCATGTCCTTTACCTGTCATAGCCAAAGAGCCAAAAAGTTCTACACAGATAGAGACCACTTCAGGCAATCTTTCATTTTTTTCTAGTGCTAAAATAAATGCCAGAGCTGCACGCATCGGACCAACTGTATGCGAACTCGACGGGCCAATTCCGATAGAAAAAATTTGAAAAAGGCTCACAGCCATAACTATTCTCCTACTAGTTTGCCTAGAATCTAATATAACACTCCATTAACCGCAACCACCCCCCTTTCCCCATCTATATGAAAAGCTGTTCTTTTACTGGTTTTTTTTATAATATAGGACTTTACGGGGGAAACTTCAGATGGAACCAAAATATATTTTTATTACTGGCGGCGTGGTCTCTTCTTTAGGCAAGGGCCTAACCTCTGGATCCATTGCCATGCTCCTTGAAAGCCGTGGGTTGAAAGTCTCCATGCTAAAATTGGACCCCTACCTCAACGTAGATCCAGGCACCATGAACCCCTTTGAACATGGCGAAGTGTATGTGACCGATGACGGCGCTGAAACCGATCTAGACCTGGGCCATTATTACCGTTATACCAATTCTCCTTTGTGCCGCGCCTCAAATGTCACCACAGGCCAGATTTATGATGCGGTCATTAAAAAAGAAAGACGGGGCGACAATTTAGGCAAAACGGTCAAAGTGATTCCACACGTTACAGATGAAATCAAAAAA
>CAZMTP010000035.1:0-18160 GCA_964569185.1 uncultured bacterium | reverse complement strand
GATGATCTCCTCCAGCCCAACGATTTTCCCGCCTTAGAGAACCATCCTTTATTCAGGTATGAGGAGGGGATATTGGAAGGTTTACATACTGCAAGAATGGCTTACTTGGCGAAGAAAAGAGAAGAGGAGGGCAAGGGCACGTTAGAGAGAAAAAATCCTAATGCATTTGAATTAATGTGCCCGTGAGCGTGCCCGTGCCCATTGTCCGAAATTATGGGCTTGAGGGAAATTGAAAATTATGGTCTACTATTTACAAAGTTAAAGGATTTTATGAAAAAACAAGGCCATCCAGAATATCAAGATATTTTATTTGTCGATTCCTCTACCGGATTTAAATTTGTATGTGGTAGTACGCTAAAGCCAAAAGAAAAAGAAATGTACGAAGGGAAAGAATACCCTGTTTATCGGGTGCCTGTTTCTTCTTCATCCCATCCTTTTTTCACTAAGAGCAAGCAACTCATTGACTCCGAAGGAAGAGTGGATAAATTCCGTAAGCGTTATGCTGCTAAACCAAAGGAAGAAGCCCCTCCTCCTCCTGAAGCAACAAAGAAAACGCGCAAGAAAAAATAACCTGCCCCTCATGATGTCATGGAAGATCGCATTGAAGAGCGTGTACGTAAATTATTGGAACGTTTCAATGAGGTCGAAAACCTTCTCGGGCAATCAGACATATTAGCAGACAAAACTCAGTACCGCTCTTTAGCACAAGAACATGCGCGCCTCAGCGAAATAAAAGAGGTCTGGCAGGCTGTTCAATCTCTTACAAAACAGCTGGGAGAAAGTCGTCTTCTTACCAAAGAAGAGACCGATCCAAGTTTCCTTGAAATGGTCCAACAGGAGATCGTGGTTTTAGAAAGAGATCTCCAAATCAAAAAAAAACAGCTAGAAAGTCTACTGATTCCTCCAGATCCTAGAGATGACCGAAATGTGATCTTGGAATTACGTGCCGGCACGGGCGGCGATGAAGCGGCCATTTTTGTAGGCGATTGCGCGCGCATGTATAAATATTATGCAGAGAGTAAGGGCTGGAAATATGAACTGCTCTCCTGCACGCCTTCGGAACTGGGCGGCTTTAAAGAACATATCATGGTGCTCTCTGGAAAAGGGGTACATCGCTTAATGCAATATGAGGCGGGCGGCCATCGGGTACAGCGGGTCCCTGATACAGAAACGCAAGGCCGCGTCCATACGTCTGCAATTACAGTGGCAGTTCTTATGGAACCAGATGAAAAAGAGCAGATCACATTGGATGAAAGAGATCTTAAAATCGATACTTATCGCTCTTCTGGCGCTGGGGGGCAGCATGTCAATACGACTGACTCGGCAGTGCGCATCACCCATATTCCGACAGGGACTGTGGTCTATTGCCAAGAAGAGCGCAGTCAACATAAAAATAAAGACAAAGCGATGCGTCTTTTAACAGCTAAAATTGTGGAAGAGCAGCGGAAAAAAGAGGAACGGGAGATGGCCACATTGCGCGCCACACAGGTGGGCTCTGGAGACCGCTCCGACCGGATCCGTACCTATAATTTTTCACAAAACCGGATCACAGATCATAGGATCGATCTGACTCTTTATAAGCTGGATCGGGTGATGGAAGGGGACTTGGAAGAGATCACCTCTGCGCTTGTGGCCCATTTTTATGAGCTCAAACTCTCTTCTGCATCATGAAAACAATCATCGAAATTTTAAAGCTTTCGCAAAAATATCTCGTGGAGAGAAGGATTGCAAATGCGCGGTTAAATGCAGAGGAATTGCTCGCTTTCCATTTAAAAATGGCCCGTTTGGACCTTTATATGCATTTTGAGATGCCTATAGAAGAAAAGGAGCTAGCAGAGATCCGTGAATCTCTTAAGCGCCGGGCGAAGGGCGAACCCTTAGAATATATCTTTGGCCAGAGGAAATTTTTTAAGCTGGAACTGCAGATCAATCCTGCTGTTTTGATTCCCCGGCAGGAAACGGAAATTCTTTTAAGTAAAATTGTGGACAGGCTTAAAGGCGCTGATCTTCAAGGAAAAGTGGCCTGGGATCTTTGCACAGGATCGGGCTGTTTAGGGTTAGGCCTGAAAAAATCTTTTGCTGCACTAGCACTGGTTTTATCTGATCTTTCTTCTAAGGCGCTAGAAGTTGCAAAACAGAATGCAGAGAAAAATGGGCTTGAAGTGGAACTGCGCAAAGGGGATTTATTGCACCCTTTTGTAGGAGAAAAGGCAGATGTTGTGGTCTGTAACCCGCCTTATGTGACGACACAAGAATATGAGGTGCTCGATACTGAAGTGCGCGATTTTGAACCCAAAGAGGCGCTCCTTGCAGGTCCTAAGGGAACTGAATTTTATGAGCGGCTTGCCGCCGAGCTGCCCCGCTACTTAAATCCAGGGGCGAAATTATTTTTTGAAATTGGCTCCAAACAGGGTGAACAAATTAAAAATATATTTTCGTTGCCTTGCTATCATCGCCTTCAAGTTGAAAAAGACTGGTCTGGGCATGACCGCTTTGTTTCACTAGAGTATTTCTCTTGAAAAGGAATCCAATTATAAGTTATGATTTGAGCCAAAAATTACTATTATGTTTGATACGGTCGCGTCCAAATTTAGACAACTTTTTACCTCTCTAGCTGGCAAAAAAAAATTGACAGAAGACAATATTGCCGATGCTGTACGAGAGGTGCGTCTGGCGCTTTTGGATGCTGATGTCAATTTTGGTGTGGTAAGCACCCTGGTTAAGCGCATCAAAGAAAAAGGGCTAGGGGAAGCGGTTCTCAAATCGGTCACTCCGGGACAGCAGTTCATTAAAATTGTCCATGAGGAGTTGGTCGAGCTCATGGGAAGAGAGGAAGCAGCTCTGGAACTGAAAGGAACGCCTAGTGTGATTTTGCTTTGCGGTCTTCAAGGATCGGGCAAAACGACGCAAACGGCAAAGTTGGCTGCTTTTGTATCTAAAAAACAATCGAATAAAAAAATCTTAGTGGCTGCCTGCGATTTACAACGGCCGGCAGCAGTGGAACAGCTGCGGCTTCTTTGCGAGCAGATCCAGATCGAGCTATTTGCCATTGCAGGGGAGAAAAATCCGCTGAAAGTGGCAGAAGGGGCGTTAAATAAAGCGCGCAAAGAGGCATTTGATGTGCTCATTGTCGACACTGCAGGAAGATTGCATGTAGACGAAGAGCTGATGCAGGAATTGGCACAGATGAAAACCATCTTGCAGCCGCAAGAGATCCTATTTGTGGCCAGTGCCAATACAGGGCAGGATGCGGTCAAAACGGCCCAAGAGTTTGACAGACGGCTTTCGATCACAGGAACCATTTTGACAATGTTGGATGGCAGTAGCCGTGCGGGGGCAGCTCTTTCCATTCTTGAAGTGACTAAAAAACCGCTCAAATTTGAAGGCATTGGCGAAAAGATAGGCGATTTCCAGCTGTTTAATCCTCGGTCGATGGCCGATCGTATTCTGGGCATGGGAGATGTGATTAATTTAGTGCGCCGCGCCGAAGAATTGACCGATGAGAACGAGACGAAGAAAATGGAGGAGAAGCTCCGCAAAGCCTCCTTCACTTACGACGATTATTTAAAGCAGATGGGCATGATGAAAAAGATGGGCTCTTTCAAAAGCTTGCTCAAAATGCTTCCTGGAGTACCTGATTTAGACCAGATGGAATTCTCAGAAAAAGAGTTTCAGAAAACTGAAGCGATGATTCTTTCTATGACGCCTGCGGAAAGAGAAGAAAAAGTAGAACTAATTCCCAGCAGAAGAGTGCGGATTGCACGCGGGAGCGGCACGCATATTGACGATGTGAACCGTATGGCTAAAGGGTTTAAAAATTTAAAAAAGTTTTGCAAAAACATGCCCAAATTTCAAAAAGACAAAAATATGGAGACTAATTTATGGCAGTAAAAATCCGCTTGCGCCAACAAGGACGTAAGAACCATCAAACATTTCGCCTTGTGGTGGTGGATGTGCGTTGGAAGCGCGATGGAAAATATATCGAAGGACTGGGATGGTACGATCCTAACCGAGAAAAAGACAATATGAAAGTGGACGCAGAGCGGACACAGTTCTGGTTGGATAAAGGCGCAGAGATTTCTTTAGATGCCAAAAGACTTGTTTCTAAAGCTTCTCCTGAACTGATTCAGAGATTGAATGAAAAAATCGAAGCGAAAAAAGTGAAGATGGCAGCCAAACGACGCGCTTTAAGAAAAGCAAAGGCAAAAGTAAAAGAGAAGGCAGCTGCCGTTAAAGTATAATGCGATTCGATATTCTTTCCCTGTTTCCTGATTATTTCCAGGGACCCTTTGATGTGAGCATGATCAAGCGGGCTAGAGAAAAAAAACTTTTGGAGATCAATCTGATTGATATCCGAGAGTTTGCTACAGGAAAACATCGGAAAGTGGACGACCGGCCCTATGGTGGCGGCCCCGGCATGGTGATGAAGCCAGAACCTGTTGTTAGCGCCATACGGAGTGTGAAGACAGAGAAGAGTGTGGTGATTTATTTAACTCCTCAAGGGGTTCCTTTAACCCACGCGCTGTGTGAGCAGCTGGCAACGAACAGCCATTTGGTCCTATTGTGCGGCCATTATGAAGGCGTGGATGAGAGGGTCGGAAAGGAGATAGATAGAGAAGTGAGCATTGGGGATTATGTACTCACTAATGGGTGTCTGCCGGCGATTGTGCTTGTAGATGCAGTCTCTAGGTTTATTCCTGGAGTGTTAGGACATGAATTTGCAGCCCAAGAAGATTCCTTCCAGAAAGGGATTTTCGATGGACCCCATTACACGCGGCCTGAGCAGTTTGAAGGCGCTGAAGTTCCGGAAATATTGAAAAGCGGCCATCATCAGCAGATCCGGAAATGGCGTGAACAACAAGGATTAGAAAAAACAAAACAAGTGAGACCAGATTTAGTAGGAGTAGAAAATGAAAGAATCTAAAGTCATACAAGCCTTAGAAGAGCCTCTGAAAAAGAAAGATCTTCCTGCTTATGGAGTGGGAGATCTGCTTGAGGTGCATACACGTATTGTGGAAGGCGAAAAAGAGAGAATTCAGGTGTTTACAGGCACGCTGATTGCCAAACGTGGCGGCGGGCTTTCGGAAACGATTGCGCTCTATCGCGTGTCCCACGGTTCTGGAGTGGAGCGAGTTTTTATCGTACATAGCCCCAAAATTGCAGCGATTAAAATTGCAAAAAAAGGCGAAGTGCGAAAATCCAAACTCTATTACATTCGCGGAAAGTCGGGCAAAAAAGCCAAAATTAAAGAGAGCTTAGGCGCAGGTGGCCGAAAAGAAGAAGAAATGGCCCTAGCTGCAGCAGCCAAAACTGAAACGCTTTCACAGACTTAAGCGATAGGATGCTTCGATGGTGTCCAAACAGGTCCGAAAGAGAGCGGCAAGAAAAGGAGCAGAGACCAAACGGGTCAAGCGGCTCCTTTCCATTGAAGAAAATTTGCGGTTGGAAAAAGGATTCGAGCGCATCGCAGGAATCGATGAGGCGGGTCGTGGCCCTTTAGCAGGTCCCATTGTAGCAGCGATTTGTATCTTGCCTAAAGGCCATCTCTTACATGGCATCAATGATAGCAAAAAATTGCTGAGCGAGCAGCGCTATAAACTATATCAGCAGCTGATTTTGCATCCGGATATCTGTTATGCCGTCGGAGTGGTAGAACCCTATGAAATAGATCAATTGAACATCCATCAGGCTACTTTCAAAGCGATGTTATTGGCATTAGAGCGGTTGTCTGTTAGACCTGACTATCTACTCGTGGATGGCAGACATTGTCCTCCACAGCAGCAGATTCCATGTGAGGCCATTGTGGATGGTGACACGCTTTCTTGTTGCATTGCGGCCGCCTCGATCATTGCAAAGGTGACACGCGACCACATTATGTTGGGCTATCATGACCTCTATCCCCAGTATGGATTTCATGAACATAAAGGGTATGGAACAGCAGAGCATTTGCAAGCGATCCAGCTGCATGGCCCTTGCCCGATCCATAGAAAGAGTTTTGGGCTTTTAAAAGCAGAAGAGCTGCAGGAAGTGATGAATGACTAAAAGTATGACCGCTTATGGCAGAACCAGTGGAGAAATCCAAGGACTGCATTGGACCATTGAGATCCATTCTGTCAATCAACGAGGGCTCAATATGAGTCTTCATATGCCTAAAGAATGGCTCTGTTTTGATATCGATATCCGCAAATGGATCACAGAGTTTATTGGGCGCGGCCAGGTCACCGTGAAAATCTTAGTGAAAACGGGCAGTAGCGGATCTAAAATCTACCTGGAGAGTTTAAGAGAGCTGAAAGAGCGCTGGCAACAAATCGCAGAAGAATTGGGATATTCTCGCAAAAGTGTCGACCTTCCCTTTTTAGCCAAACAGATCGAATCGGGTGCCGCGTTAGATTTTGTAAAAGATGAAGAGGCGATGCGCAAAGAGTTAAAGACTCTTTTTCTCTCTGCTATGGACCAGCTCATGAAGATGAAATTGTTTGAAGGAAAACAGCTATCTCAAGAGATCCAGGCTCGCTTAGAAAAGATCCAGAAAGAATTAGAGACCATCACGCAAAGAGCGCATGCAGCCCCTCTTAAATACAAAGAAAAACTAGAAGCCAATCTCAAAGGGCTTCTCCAAGGAGCCGTACTAGAAGAGAGCCGCATGTATCAAGAGGTGGCTTTAATTGCAGAAAGAGTGGATATTACAGAAGAGTTGGACCGTTTAAATTCCCACTTAAAGCAGCTCTTTGAACTGTTTAAAGGAAAAGAAAAATCGATCGGAAGAACGGCCGATTTTTTACTGCAGGAGATGGGACGCGAAGTGCATACTGTGGGAGCGAAGTCAGATCTTGAAATTGCAAAACTCTGTATCGGCGTGAAAGGCGAACTGGAAAAGATAAAAGAGCAGGTACAAAACTTAGAATAGGTTTTTGCAAGTGGAAAAATTACTAGGGAATTTGTCTGAAGGGTTTGTTTTTGTGATCAGCGCACCTGCAGGGACAGGTAAAACCACGCTGATGAAAATGCTCACTGATGAATTTTCTTGCATTATGGAAAGTGTTTCCTGTACGACGCGCCCTCCACGCACTGGAGAGGTTGAGGGAAAAGATTACTATTTTTTGCAAGAGAAAGAATTTGAGGATAAGATCCAGGCAGGAGAATTTTTAGAGTATGCCAAGGTGTTTAACCATTACTATGGAACACTAAAAAGCCATGTGGCCCTAGCGCAAGAAAAAGGAAAACATGTGGTGCTTGTGATTGATACACAAGGGGCGATGCAGCTTAAAAAAACAGGATTTCCTGCCATATTTATTTTTATCAGTCCGCCTAATTTGCAAGAGTTGCGCGAGCGGCTATTTAAACGGAAGACCGAGCATTCTGAAATGATCGAACAGCGGCTGGCTTGGGCCAAACATGAACTCAGTATGATGAACCAGTATGATTATCATTTGGTGAATGATAACTTGGCGCGTGCCTATGACATATTAAGAAGTATTTTTATAGCAGAAGAACATAAAACGAGGTAGTCCGCAACATTACATGTTAAGGATTACCTAAAACGAGGGTGTAATGAAACAAAAAGAGCATTTAACTAATGAAGAATTTAAGGGGGTTTGCAAGAACAATTTCGAATTGACCTTGTATGCCATCAACCTAGGAAAATATTATATTCGTTCAGGACATGAAGCAGATATTCGCAAGATACTGGATGAGATCAAAAGACATCCCAATCCGAGCTATTTGATTGAGCTAGCGAAGCTTGAAGAAGCTGAAAGAGAAGAAGAGTCAGAGGAAACATAAAACGAGTGCCGCAGAAAATTCTGATCACTTCTGCGCTTCCCTATGCTAATGGCCCGCTCCATTTTGGCCATATAGCCGGAGCTTATCTTCCTGCCGATTGTTATGCCCGTTTCCAAAGACTCATGGGCAATGATGTTCTTTATATTTGCGGGTCAGATGAATATGGAGTTGCCATAACGTTAAGCGCCGAACTAGCAAAGAGGACACCTCAGCAGCATGTCGATATTTTCCATCATATGCTGCAAGACTCGTTTAAAAAGTTTCATTTTTCCTTTGATCATTACTCGCGCACCACATGGCCAGGGCATGTCCAAGATACACAGGAATTCTTTCTCGATCTTTTAAACAATGGCTATATCGAAGAGAAAGTCACCAATCAGCTCTATTCAGAAGAAGACCGCCGTTTTTTAGCCGACCGCTATGTCGTTGGCACTTGCCCAAAATGCGGATTTGAACAGGCCAGGGGAGACGAGTGCCCAAGATGCGGCGCCAGTTACGAAGCAACAGATTTGACAAACCCGCGCTCTAAACTGACAGGAAACAAACTTGTTTTAAGGCCCACAAAACACTGGTTTATGCGCTTTGATTTATTCAAAGATCGCTTGGCCGAATGCATCATGCAAAAGAAAGATTGGAAAAGCAATGTGCTTAATTTTGCAAAATCCTATATCGAAGATCTGCATCCTCGCGCCATTACACGCGATTCCGATTGGGGAGTTCCGATTCCGCTTGAAAATACTGAAGGGAAAGTTTTTTATGTCTGGTTTGATGCCCCTATCGGCTATATTTCCGCAACGCGCGATTGGGCACAAAAAGTCGGACGGCCTGATGCCTGGAAAGATTATTGGTTCGATCCACAGACAAAACTGGTCCAATTTATTGGAAAAGACAACATTCCATTTCATGCTGTATTTTTCCCTGCGATGATCATGGGGCAGAATAAGCCCTATAAATTAGTCGATGAATTGCCTGCCAATGAATTCCTTAATTTAGAAGGCCGCCAATTTAGCAAATCAGAAGGCTGGACAATTGACATAGAAGATTTCTTCAAAGATTTCACTGCGGATCAGATCCGTTATTATTTAGCTGCCAATGCACCTGAAACCCAAGATGCGGAGTTTTCTTGGAAAGATTTTCAAAACCGTTGCAATGCGGAACTTCTAGGCAAACTTGGAAATTTAGTAAACCGCACCCTAGTGTTTGCCCATGTGCATTGCGATGGCAAAGTCCCTGCGATGAATGATTTTGATAAAGATGATGAAATCTTTGTTGAAAGACTCGGGTTTTTAAGTGAAAAAATCAGAAATTCCTTTGAAGGGTTCCATTTGAGAAGGGCGTGCCATGAAATTATGGAACTTGCACAAGCAGGAAATGTTTTCTTTGATTCCAAAAAGCCCTGGGCCTTGGCCAAAGATCCAAACAAACGCGCCGCGATGAATACAGTGATCGCCTGCTGCCTTGAATGTCTTAAAGCGCTCGCTTTAGTCTCTTTTCCGGTGATCCCTCAGACAGCAGAAAAACTCTGGAGGATGCTTGGTTTTGCGCATCATTTAGAAAAGAAACAGTGGCGCTTTATCCTAGAGGATAAAATTCCCACAGGACAAGTCCTAGCCAATCCTGAGATCTTATTCAAAAGGGTCGAAGACGAGACCATTGAAAGAGAAATTGCTAAACTTCAAAAACCAAAGAAAGAAAAAATGGAACAAACAACAACTATTCAGCCTCAAGAAATTTCCATTGATGAATTTAAAAAAGTCGAATTGCGTGTGGCGCAAATCCTCGCAGTGGAAAAAGTGCCCAAAAGCCAGAAATTACTCAAGCTTACTGTTGATCTTGGAACAGAGAAGCGCACGATTGTCTCAGGCATTTCCCATTATTTTGAAAATCCCGATGCGCTTATTGGCAAAAAAATTGTCGTCGTTGCCAATTTAAAACCAGCAAAGCTCATGGGCATTGAAAGCCAGGGTATGGTCTTGACTGCATTAAACGAAGGCGGCATCGAGCTTTTAAATCTGGAAAAAGCAAAACCTGGCGAGCGGATCTCTTAAAAAAAAAGAGTTTGATCATAAATACCGCTGCCGAATAACATACCAATAAAAGAGTTTACGTTGAGAAAAGGTCTAAGTTAACTCGAAAACCGTTGGTGACTAAATGAAAGATATCCATTTAAAACTACTTAGCGCAGCCAGTTTATTTTCGCTCACAGTAATGACAATGCCAGACGCGGAAGCACTGACCAATATTGCGAATGGCCAAACAGTAACAGCCCCCCCGCAGACTAATGATGTAATGAACTTTCAGCCCCCTGCTCCAGGTGGAACCTTCATCATTGAATCAGGTACAACATTTACTGGTGCTTTAACAACAACAAACCCAGGTATACCCACAGGAACACTAGTGCTTAATACTGCTAGCCAATTAAATGGAGCGGTTGGGAACCTCTCGAATCCATTATTACAGGTTAATCTCAATGGCAATGCAACTATCGTTGGCGCCACATCAGCAGCTACTTTTAATCTTGGGCAGAATACATTAACTAACACAGGCGCTTTAAATCTTCCCTCAGGTATAATTCTTAACACCAGAGTCGTTACTAATGCACTCTTTGGCAATATCGCCATTGGCGGTGCAACTGACTCGATTGCAGGACCTTCTATTACGGTTAATGTGGATGCAAGCGGAGTCATAGCCTTAACGCCCGGCGCTCCTTTATTTGTTATCAGTGCTGGAGCAGGTACAAGTGCACTGCCCGTCACTGTTACGAGCAACAATGTTCTCTACAGCTTTATCGGGAACAACTTGAATGGTAATGTGACCATCATACCAACCCTAAATCCTGCACTACCTATTCCTCCTGGAGTTGGATCGATAATTGCTGATCTTCTTACCATCGCAGCTAACAACCCAGGCAGTGATATCGCTACCGTTGTAGCCGCTCTTTCGGCTTTGCCCAATGCAGCAGCAATAGCAGCCGCACTCTTACAGTTTAACCCCATAGTAGACAACGCACTACCACGCATGAGCTTTGAAGCGGCACAACAGTTTCAGCAGCTTTGGGCGTTACATATGACTAACGGACGTTGCATTTACGCACAGGAGTGTGATGAGTGCTGCGACATCCCATGCTGTACAGACGCCGACTGTGATTGCGATTCTGTTTGCAATTATTGGGAAGTCTGGGCGGATGGTTTTGGGTTTTGGGGCCACCAACAGAAGCATCATGGCTTCAATAACTATAGTTCAGACCTTTATGGTGGAATGGTAGGCTTTCAGGGACCTATTACGCAGGAGTTAAGCGCGGGTCTCGGCGGCGGATATGCGCATACCAAAGTGGATCGGCCCCGTCACAATGATTCAACGATCAATACGTATAATGGAACAATCTACTTATCTTATAACCCAACCTATTGGTATTTGGATGCTGTATTTTCATTCGATTACAATAAATATGAAGATGAAAGGCATATTAAGTTTCCAGGTATAGACCGTAAGGCAAGGGCTGATTATGGTGGCCAGCAGTACACAGGTCTTCTTGCTGCCGGCTATCGCTTCTATAGTTGGTGTTATATTTTCACGCCGCTTGCTTCTCTACAATATTCTCACTTGAATGTAAATAGATACCATGAGCATGGCGCTGGAGATCTTGACTTACATGTGAAGAATCAGCATTACAATTTCTTAGAGTCAAGCTTGGGATTGAAAGTTGCACGTCCGATACAGACAACAAGTGGTGTTTTCATTCCTGAAGTTCATGCCTTGTGGCTCCATGATTTCTTTACCGATAAAATGGACCTCAGTACGACCTTTTCTGGCGTGGCTGCGGCAGCCGGATCGTTTAAAACGAAAGGGCCTGGTTTCCCTAGAAATTTGGGAGACGTTGGCGCCGGCATCACATTTATCTCTTGTATCGACCTAGGGATTGAGGGTGTCTATAACTATCAATTTGGTGAGAGATGGCATGCACACGAAGCTCTAGTTAAAATTTTCCAACGATTCTAATTCTACTTATAAAGGGGTTTTCCAATAGGAAAACCCCAATTTTACTCTTTAAAAAACTCCTGAATTCTTGCCTTAAGTCCCGTGTGCCTTTTTTTGACATCTTCATTATGGACTGCAATGGCAATTGCTTTCTTTGTGCCGACAAGCACCACAAGTTTTTTTCCTCTTGTAATGCCCGTATAAAGCAGATTGCGGTATAAAAGCTTAAAGTGGCTAGTATGCACAGGGATGATGATGCAAGGACATTCCGATCCTTGATATTTATGAATCGAAACAGCGTAAGCGAGTTCAAGTTCGTCCAGTTCTAAAAACTCATAAGGGACCACTTTTCCATCGAAATAGACATGAAGAGTTTGTTCTGATACATCGATCTCTTCTATAAAGCCCACATCCCCATTAAACACCTCTTTTTGATAATTGTTGCGGATCTGCATGACTTTATCGCCCGCATGAAATTTTCGTCCTCGATTGAGAATAAAAGAAGAAGAAAGATTAAATTTAGCCTGAAGAACAATATTAAGATTTTCGATGCCGATCATTCCTTTTTTCATCGGAGCAAGGACCTGAATATCTTCCAAATTATCAAACGAGTACTGTTCTGGCAACTGGACAAGAAGATCGATGATCGTATTTAAAATTGTTTCTGGCTCGGGGGATTCAACATAAAGAAAATCACTATTTTTTCGTTCGATTAAATCAGGGAAAACTCCTTGGTTGATCCTATGGGAGTTGACCACAATTTGTGAGCCTCTTGCTTGCCTGAAAATCTCTTTTAAAATGCAAACAGGGATCTGTGCGCTTTCAATCATGTCTCTTAAAACATTCCCTGGACCAACGCTTGGCAGCTGATCAATATCGCCGACAAAAATAACACGCGCATGAGAGGGAATTGCTTTCAGTAAACTATGCATGAGAAAAGTATCGATCATGCTGGCCTCATCGATCACAATCAAGTCACATTGCAATGGATTATCACGGTTTTTTTTAAATTTTCCTGTTTTAAAGTCCATTTCCAAAAGGGCATGGATCGTGAATGCCTTCTTATAGGTGATCTCGCTCATCCGTTTTGCTGCGCGGCCAGTCGGTGCAGCGAGCAGAATGCTTTTTGTTAACTTCTCGCAGATCGCTAGAATGGCCTTTGTGATTGTACTCTTTCCAGTCCCGGGACCACCTGTCACAATGAGCAATTTTTCCGAGACTCCCTCTAAAATTGCTTTTTTTTGCTCCTCAGCAAAGCGCATTCGGAATTTCTCTTCAGTCCATTCAATGGCTTTTTCTTTCTCAACAGCCCTCAGAATACAAGGCGCGCTCATAATTCGCTTCAGTTCGCGAGCAATGCCTATTTCTGCCAAATAGAGAGGTTTGACAAAGACCAAATTTTCATTCTGAATAATTTTGTCCGCTTGAATCAGCTCATTTAGCCTCAGTAAAATTGAGCTCTCCGCGACCTCTAGCCCTTCCTTCACAATGGGGATTAATGACTCAATTGGATAGCAGACATTGCCTTCATTGCTTGTTTCCCAAAGAAAATATTCAATTCCAGCATCAATTCTTGCAGGACTATCGGCAGCAATCCCTAAATTTTTGGCAATTTTATCCGCGCTTTTAAACCCAATGCCTTTGATCTCTTGGGCAAGGGCAAACGGGTTTGACTTGACCTTTTCAATCGAATCGTCGCCATAAGTCTTATAAATTTTTTGAGCATACGAAGGACTGACGCCATGGCCGCGTAAAAAGACCATGACCTGCCTGATTTCTTTTTGATCGACCCAGCATTCTTTAATTTTTTTTAAACGTCCCGACCCGATTCCAGACACTCTCAGAAGCTTTTCAGGGTCTTCATCGATGACCTGCAGCGTTTCAGTGCCAAATTCCCGCACAATCCGCTCAGCGTAGGCAGGGCCAATGCCTTTGATCATTCCCGATTCTAAATATTTTTGAATACCGATCAGATCAGTCGGGGTCTTCAATTCGAATTCTTTGACCTCAAACTGCCGCCCATGTTTAGGATGGTTTTTCCACTGTCCTTTGCATCGAATCGACTCTCCAGGCTGCAGCCCCGGCATAATGCCCACAATGCAAGTCGAATCATTGGCTTTTGGCTCTTTCAGCCTAGCGACAGTAAATCCTTCTTCCTCATCGGCAAAAACAATCGAGTCAATCGTTCCAAAAATTTCTTCCATAGATAAGTATATTTAAAATACTCCTCTATTTACTTTAAAACGAATCTTTTCTTACAATTGTCGGTCTATTCCGGATTAGCTCAGTGGTAGAGCAGTGGACTGTTAATCCATTGGTCGCAAGTTCGAATCTTGCATCCGGAGTTTTTAATTGGTAGAGGATATATATGGCTTTGGATCGCATGCTGTTTTATGTTCATACTAATGTTGTAAGTGATGTTTCTGCTTATAAATTAGAAAGAGATGATGAAAAAGTTGTACTGCGGTGCATTGGAGGCTATAGCTCTCCCACTGGATTTCAGGATGGAATGGAAAAAGCTAAGTATAGATTAGAGCAGTACTGGAATTCCTATCCCGATTGGGAACAAAGTAGCAAACGGCTAGGTGAAAGGGAAGTAAAGCAACAAATCAACTTGGCTAGAGATTCACTTGAAAGAGCATTTGCTGAATTTGCAATGAGCATGAACAATCTTGATAAAGCTGCAGGTAATGAAAAGCTTACTGCTCTTATTAATGCAAATAATAGATCTATAGTACAGTTTTCTAATCAATAGAAGTCTTTTGGTTTCTAATTAATTTAACCCTTCTCAAAAGAGACGACTGTTTCTTGCAGATGTTCCAAAAAGGAGGGGAGATACTCTCGAATTGTTTTCCAGATGATGTCATGATCCACATCGAAATAGGCGTGAATAAGCCTGTTTCTTAATCCAACAAGTTCCTTCCAAGGAATATGAGGAAGCCTTTTCTTAGTTTTTTCAGAAATGCGACCAGCAGCTTCACCAATTATTTCAAGTTGTCTTAGTACAGCAGACTGGAAGAGAAGGTCGTTATCTAAAGAAGCCCTCCGCTTTCCCTTAGCAAAAGAAAGTATAGCTTCGGTGGAATCAAGCATATGTTTGAGACGCGCGAGATCTTTATTTTCCATAGATCGGCTTTGCTTTAGCTAAAACATCATCGCGAAAATAACGACTCAAGTCATTAGGTGTTTTTAAATCTACTGTCCGTCCAAAAATATCGCTTAATTCAGATTCCATACCGATTAAGCCAAAAAGGTGAGGGATATGCTTTTTTTCAAATTTTACAAGAATGTCCACATCGCTTTTTTCTGTAAAATCGGGGGTCAGAACTGATCCAAAAAGGGCCAAGTAGGCAATATGGTGCCTTTTGCAGAATCGTGCAATCTTGTCCTTTTGTATTTTGAGCGGTATTTTGCGCATCTTTTAACCCTTTTTTTCAGTTTATCTGATTTCAAGCTATTTGGAAAGAAGGAGTCCTAAGGACGAAATGCCGTAATTCCAACGGAGTTACAGATTTCCCTAAACTTCTCCTGATTGCCTTAAATCACCCAAAGTTCTTGGCAAAAAAATAATTTTCTCTATAGAATTCGTCAACATTGGGTGCTTTAAGGTAATCGAAGGCAACCTAAGGAAACGGTTTCTCTAGACTGTTAATCCATTGGTCGCAAGTTCGAATCTTGCATCCGGAGTTTCTCTTTACCAATCATTTTTATGAAAATCTAAATGAAAAAAGCCTGTTTTTCGTTTTTTAAATTCCTTATTCCTATTCTAATTCTGACAACGGAATTATTTCCAAATCCAAACGATTCTTCAAATTGTTTCGGTATAAGACAAGATGGATCTGAACTCAAAGGATATTTAGCCCTTCCATCTGATCGTAAATCTTTCCCTCTAGCTATATTATGCCAAGGGTCTTACTGCGAAGAATCCTCCACCCAAAGCGTTTATCCATTTCATCAAATCTTGGCCCCGCTTTTTAACTCTGCTGGTATTGGAATGTTATCTATAGAAAAGAAAGGGGTATATAGAGAGCATTTTGATGCTGTTGTTTTTCACGAGTATAATCTGGTTGAAAATCGGGTTTGCGATTATCTCCAAGTTTTAGCATTTTTACGTGAATTTAAGCCTAAAGGTTGGGATGCTCGCTTGATTTTTATTGGTACCTCAGAGGGAGGATGGATCGCCCCCCATCTTGCCCATCTATCCCCAGAAACAAAAGCTGTTCTAATTTTTGGAGGCGCCGGAGCTTGGAAATTCAAAGATGAAATTGCTTTGATTCTTAAAAAGAATGGCTCTCCTTTAACAGATGAAGAAATAGAATCTCAATTTCAAAAGATGAAGGACGACCCATCTCCCCAAAAATTTTGGTTATCACAGACATATAAATTTTGGGCGAAAGGCGCTGATCTCTGTAATCGAGATGATATTTTAAATCTTTCATGTCCTGTTTATCTCTCAATAGGATCCGAAGATGATTGCATTGAATCATCTGATGAACTTTGGTCTCTGATTCAGAAACAAAATAAACCAAATGTTACCTATGCACGTTACGAAGGTTTAACCCATAACATGTTGGATGATCGATATACTGTTTTGCAAGATGCGCTAAGATGGATCGAGAACCAACAAAATCTTGAAAGTAATGTGATACATTCGGAAAAAAATTAATTTTGACAGTATCATTGATGGTTGGAATACATTTTAGTTGAGAACAGCTAAGGACGTTTCTTAGTTGTTTTTTTCTCCATCTTTTTCTTTTTTAATTCTTTTTCGAAAATAGAAAATTTTTTCTCGAATCCTTCTTCTATTGACCAATCGAGAATTTCTTTCATGGATATCTTATGATCTAAGCAAACATCAATCGCTTGATTTAATCCTTGTCTGTCGTTCCAATGATAGAAACTTGCCAGCCTGTCTTTTACACAATCTGCAACTCTTAGTAATTTAAACTCTCCATATTTTGTTTTGATTTTTTCAAATTTACTAATTATTTCATTTCCTATAGCCACCGGTTCCTGCACAAAATCGATAAAAAATTGACATTTGGCATGATGGAAGTATTTTCCTTTTTGTACAAATCCGATTTTCTTAAGAGAATCCTTTATTTTCCAAGAATCCTCGTATGTAACATAGTCTAAATCTTTCGACACATATCTATTGTTCGAATAAATGGTAACGCATGCTCCACCGACTAGAATGACCTCAATGCCATCTTGTTTTAAATGCTGAAAAATTAAACCCGCCAACTCCTCTGTAGTTAGATTTTTCCAATCTATGGTTTTTTTCATAAGGGCTTGCCTTTCTTTCTTGGACGTTTTCTGATTTCACGTTCATAGTATTTTTTCTTAATTTCTTCCGGTAATGAAGAGTAAGCTTTGTCAATAAAAGTTTTAAATTCTTGAAGAAATGGGTATCTAGGATTCCAATAATATAACCTGTTCTTTCCTTCAACGATACTAACAAGGATTCCTTGACTTTCCAATCTAGTAAGAGCTCTTTGTATTCCAAAAATTGGAGTTTCAAAGCTTTTCTGAAGTTCTGATGCAAAACATTTTTTATTTGCGATCATATAAAAAAGGATTTTTTCCACAATACGGCTTGCAAATAATTGTTCAAACATGTCTACCACCTTTAGTGGTAATATTACCACTAATAGTGGTTCATAGTCAAATTTCATTTGATAATAGGTATAAGTTATTAATTTAAAGGGATGTACAGGTTTGTGAGTTTTTACGGAATTTTGCCGGAGTTCATAATTTCCTGAGACTTCCTTAGATTGCCTTAAATCACCCAAAGTTCTTGGCAAAAAAATAATTTCCTCTATAAGCTTTAGCAATATTGGGTGATTTTAGGTAATCGAAGGCGACTTCAGAAAGCGGTGTTAAAAGACTGTTAATCCATTGGTCGCAAGTTCGAATCTTGCATCCGGAGATTTCTTAACTGTATCAAATAATGGAAGTAGCTCGTTTAAAATATCCTTATTCTAAGTTTTGGCTAGTTTTTTGGTTAATTCTTTTTCTGCCGATTGGCTTAGTCCTCCTAAGCCATCTAGAATTGGTTTCGCCGTCAGAGGAAAAGAGGTGGAAATATGATGGCGAGCGTTTTTGGCTTTATTTCTGGGCTATTCTATTTTTTCCTATTGTTATTCTGTTGCTTATCTTGAACGGGGTTTTAGTTAAAAATCCCCGTGATTAGTGGCCATCAATTCATTTCGGAGTAGCAACTGGATATTTTGGTGTTTTTATCTAGTAACTCTTTTAGATGATGAAGGTTTTTTTAAGTAGGGATTGCATAAACGCTTGTTTTAGCTGTTTCTATTCCATCTCACTAGAGTTGCTAAGATTTCTGTCTCCTTTTACAATAACCTAAAAGTCATTAGGCGAGGCACATGATTATAGTAGC
>CAZMTP010000034.1:0-18515 GCA_964569185.1 uncultured bacterium | reverse complement strand
CCTCACATTAAAAATATCTTCTACTCATAAAAGATTTTCTAATTAGAGATCAAGATTTAAACAAACGTGCCCTTGCCCGAAAATTCTTCAATCTCTTTTCTTTTGCAATTTTTTTAGAAATCATTTTTAATTTCAGTCTATGCATAAATTTTTGTTAGCTCTTTTTTGTCTTACAATTCAGCACCTATTTGGCGACGATGACGGGATCGCAAAGCGGTTAAAATATAGCACCTGGTGGAACTATCAGAGCATCATCGTCAATGGGAAAGTGGTCTATGATACGCAACAGGTCAGCGGCGGAGAGCAGATCATTTGGGACCGCTACACCGGCATGAAACAGGTGCTCGACCAATATAAAAGGCCGTTCACCGTACTGGATATAGGCGCTAACAATGGATTTTTCTCTTTGAAAATTGCGGAAGACTATGACGCCTGCTGCGTGATGGTCGATGTATCGCAACGGCTCACCGATATCTGTACTCTCAACACAGACCGGAATAAAATTATCCATTTTAAAAAGAAATTCTCACTTGCCGACATAAAAAAACTGACCAAAGAAGAGCATTTTGATGTGATTTTGGTGCCCTATGTTCTCCATCATGTAAAAGATGGGTGGGAAAAATGGTTTGAAACGCTGCTCACCTTAGGCGATCAGATCATTATTTCTATTCCTTGCAAAAGGGAGAGCGATCCCGAAGGCGACATCAGCCGCATGGAGAAATATTTCTTAGAGCACAAAGAGGGCCATTACTTAGGGAAATTTTCTAGAGGTGATTCGTCTTATGGGCATATGATCTGGTTTTGTGCCAACCCTAAAAGCTTTGAAGAAAAAAGCAAACATCCCTTTGGGATCAAACCTTCTACCTACTCTCAGTTTAATGGCAATTTCCCTTCACCCGCCTACGTGAGTTTTATCGACCGCAAACTGAAAAAAAAGCATGGCAAAAATAATGGCTGGGTGCTGCAAGGGGTCGATTATTATCTGCCTACAAAAGTTTCTTAAATTCTTCTTCGGAGAGGATAGACACTCCAAGTGTGCGTGCCTTTTCCAATTTAGAGCCTGCTTCTTCACCCGCTAAAACAAAATCGGTCTTTTTAGACACAGAGCTGCTCACTTTGCCGCCACGCTCTTTGATCAATTTTTCGGCTTCAGAGCGCGTGTAGCCTGCTAATGAACCTGTGAGCACAAAGCTCT
Organism: uncultured bacterium; assembly: GCA_964569185.1. GTDB lineage: Bacteria > Chlamydiota > Chlamydiia > Chlamydiales > Rhabdochlamydiaceae > DATIJP01. Next base: position 17,320 of record CAZMTP010000034.1, on the reverse strand, counting down.
TTCCAAAGAAAGGATGGCCTTGGAATTGCATTGCTTTTGGCGCCTCAATAGTAACGCCTCTTTCAAAAAGCTGCGCAATTTCTTCAAGGTGGCGCGGATCTTTGAAATAGTCGATCACACCACTGGCCACTTTTTCTCCCACTCCTTCTATTGCCATTAGCTCTTCCCCCGTCATCTGGGCTAAAGATTCTATACTGCCTGCGCGCCCTGCTAAAAGCTCTGCAATCCCCTCTCCCACATGTTTGATGCCTAGCGCCAGAATCAGACGCGGTAGTGTGGTTTTTTTTGACTTTTCTATGCTCTGCAGCAGATTTTGAATCGATTTTTCTTTAAAACCCTCCAATTGGGCCAACTCTTTTTCTCCCAGCGCATAAATATCGGCACTATTTTCAATCAGCTTTTTTTCTACAAGCTGCTGCACCACCTTTGGCCCCATATGCTCGATGTCCATCGCATCTTTACTAGCGAAAAAGATGAGCCGCCTTAATACCTGGTCTCCGCAATTTTTATTGGGGCAACGAGTGGCCACTTCACCTTCTTCATGGACAACAGAGGTGTGGCATACAGGACACTGTCTCGGCATATGCCAAGGGTGGGATTCTTTGGGCCGCTTCTCTTTAATCACTTCCACCACTTTAGGGATCACATCGCCTCCCTTTTCAATCACCACTGTGTCGAGTACGCGAATATCTTTGCGCTCGATCTCTTCTTGATTATGCAGCGTGGCCCGCGAAATCGTGCTCCCCGCTAAGAAAACAGGCTCCAACTCCGCTACAGGCGTCAAGATGCCCGTACGCCCCACTTGGACCGTAATCTCTCTAATTTTAGTGATCGCCTGTTCGGGAGCAAACTTATAGGCCACAGCCCAGCGCGGGCTTTTTCCTGTAGTCCCCAGCTCCTCTCTTAAAGCAAAATCGTCCACTTTTACCACAATGCCATCGATATCAAAAGAAAGAGCACTCCGCTCTTTCTGGATTTGGCTGGCAAAAGCCAAAATCTCTTCTACCGTTTTGCAGCGCGCAAAATGGCGCTCGGCAAATGTGGGCAACCCGATCAATTTGAAATATTGGTGTGTTTCGTACTGGGATTTAAGTGTTCTAGAGCTGTCTTCAGCCACTCCATAAAAAACAATCGCCAGTTTTCTTTCTTTAACCTCTCTAGGATCTAAAAGTTTTAATGAACCTGCCGCGGCATTGCGCGGATTGGCCCAGGGCTCTTCGCCCTCTTCTTCTTTACGCAAATTGGCCTCTTGAAACGCTTCGTGTGGCATATAGACCTCTCCGCGCATTTCTAATGCTTCGGGAGGCTGTTTTGAAAAAAGCTGCAAAGGCATCGCCGTAATCGTTTTCAGATTGGCAGTGATCTCTTCTCCTTTTTTGCCATCGCCTCTTGTCAAGGCACGTGCATAAACTCCTTTTTCATAACGCACAGAAACTGCAATGCCATCCATTTTCAGTTCGGCACAGAAAACAACGTCACTGCGTCCTGCAAGTTTATAAACTCTGCCTACAAACTCTCGGAGCTCTTCTTCTGAATAGGTATTGGAAAGAGAAAGCATCGGCACCGCATGCATATGCTGCTGGAACCCAGCGCTTAAACTTTCCCCAACACGCTGCGTTGGTGAAGTGGATACAATCCATTCTGGATGGGCTTTTTCCATCTCGAAGAGCCGCTGCATCAACTGGTCATATTCATAATCGGAAATAGAGGGGCGATGCTGCGCAAAATAGCGCCGGTCATGCTCCTGAATCTCTTGGATCAGTGCTAAATAATCTTGTTTTGAAACCATAACGTTATACAAAGGTAACCTCAAAAATCATCGTGGCAAGAGGGGCAAGTTGTAGAGTAAATCCAGAACTATCGAAGGTCACTTGGCCATTTAGTTTACCAGAGCCGCCATATTCCTCTCTATCGGTATTGAACCGTTCTTTTAGCTGGGCGATACGAGAGAGAGAAATGCGGTATTTTTCAAAATAGGTGGGGGTAAAATTATGAATACAAATAAAAATTTGTTTATTACTTTTTCGTAGGTAGCTGATGACCGAATTTTTACTGTCAAAAAAATCGATCCAAGCAAAGCTCTGGGGATCAAAATCCCACTGCCAAAGCGCAGGACTTTGCAGATAGAGCTGATTGAGCTCTTTGATACACTGTTTTAACTGGCGATGTTCTTCGTATTGCGAGAGATGCCAGGGCAGGGCCTCTGACACATTCCATTCATCCCAGCTTCCAAATTCGCCGCCCATAAAGAGCAGTTTTTTTCCTGGTTGGCAGATCAGATAGCTATAGAGTAGACGCATATTCGCAAATTTTTGCCAGCGATCTCCTGGCATTTTTGCCAGTAAACTGGCTTTGCCATGGACCACTTCATCATGAGAAAGAACAAGGACAAACCGTTCAGAAAAGGCATAAATCATCACAAAAGTGAGCAGCTGCTGATGGTAACAGCGAAATAGAGGATCGGTTGTAAAATAGCGCAGCGTGTCATTCATCCATCCCATGTTCCATTTGAGATCAAATCCCAGCCCGCCCCACTCCAAAGATCGGGTGACGCCTTCATAGGCGGTCGACTCTTCTGCAATCATGAGCGCCCCAGGGAATTTTTCATGCACAATAGAGTTGAGATGTTTAATGAATTCAATCGCCTCTAAATTGATATTGCCGCCAAATTTATTGGGAATCCACTCTCCTGCAGGGCGCCCATAGTCTAAATAGAGCATGGAGGCCACTGCATCGACACGCAACCCATCAATATGCATTTTTTCCAGCCAAAAAAGAGCGCTTGAAATCAGAAAATTGGCCACTTCCAAGCGGCCATAATTAAAAATCAGTGTGGACCAGTGCGGATGGAATCCTTTTTTTGGATCTGCATGTTCATAAAGAAAAGAGCCGTCAAATTGAGCCAGTGAAAAATCGTCTGTGGGAAAATGGGCAGGCACCCAGTCCATAATCACACCAATGCCCTGCTGATGCAGATGATTCACAAAAAATTGGAAATCTTCTGGAGTGCCGTAGCGGCTTGTAACAGCAAAATAGCCGGTGACCTGATAGCCCCACGACTGATCCAAAGGATGTTCCATTACTGGCATTAATTCCACATGGGTAAACCCCATCTCTTGACAATACAAGGCCAAACGCAGCGCTATTTCGCGATAATTTAAAAATTTGCCGTGCGCATCTCTTTGCCAAGAGCCTAAGTGGACCTCGTAAATGCAGAGCGGCGCTTTTTTTGTTCTTTTTTCCATCCAGTCTGCATCGGACCAGACAAATTTATTCACATTGAACACAACTGATGCATTTAGGGGTCTTGGCTCATTGAAATGGGCATAAGGGTCTGCTTTAATTTTTCTCTCCCCTGTCTGCGTGAAAATTTCAAATTTGTATCTCTCTCCTTCTTGGATCCCAGGAACAAAAATCTCCCAAATGCCGCAAGAGCCCAAAGAGCGCAGAGGCAAGTAGTTGCCATCCCAGTGATTAAAATCGCCTACACACGACACTTTTTTTGCATTGGGCGCCCAGACAGCAAACTTGGTCCCTTCCACGCCAAAATGGTGGATCTGCTGCGCGCCTAAAATCTCATAAGTTTTGTAATGTACCCCTTTAGAAAAAAGATAGACATCCACCTCGCCCAGTGTGGGCAAAAAAGCGTAAGGGTCATGCGCTAAAAGATGGTTTGAGTGATAAACACGGTAATCGAGCGCAGTGGTTTCGAGCGGAACAATCGCTTCAAACAGTCCCCGTGGATCTATTTTTTGGGCCTCAATGATCTTTCCCAATAGCTCCAAATGACAAGAGGAAGCGCCTGGGCGCCAGAGACGGATCACTTTGTGCGTCTCGTCCAAAGGGTGAAGCCCTAAAAAGCAGTGCGGGTCATGTAAGAAATAACTACTGTCTAGTTGCTTTTCCATTGACCAGGCCATCTTTTTTTCCTATGCTCTTTCATCCTTATAACTTTTTCAAGAAAAGAATGGAAACTTCTAATAAACCACTTTCAGTATTTATGCTGACCATGATCAATGTGGCCATTATCGGCAGTATTAAAAACTGGCCTGTCACTGCAGAATATGGTTTTTCCTCTGTATTTTTTATTCTTTTAGCCACTTTAACATTTTTTATTCCATCAGCGCTTGTATCTGCAGAGTTGGCTTCCACATTCCCCAAATTGGGCGGCATCTTTTTCTGGGTCAAAGAAGCACTCGGCCAGCGACTCGGATTTCTCTCGGCGTGGCTGCTCTGGTTTCAAAATATTGTCTGGTATCCAACCATTCTTTCCTTTGTGGCAGTCACCCTTGCCTATATTTTTGATCCTGCACTTGCCAACAATAAACTTTATACTTGCGGCACCATTCTGGCGCTGTTTTGGGCCATCACGCTTGTGAATTTGAAAGGGATGCGTGTGTCTGGGTGGGTCAGCACTATAGGCATGATTTTAGGCACCTTTCTTCCAGGGCTTTTTATTATTATTTTGGGTGCACTGTGGCTTGTGACGAAGCGCCCTTCCCATATTGAATTTAACTGGAACAGTTTTTTTCCTGATATGAGCTCAGTTAACCATTGGGCCCTATTTGCAGGCGTGATGCTCAGCCTTGCAGGCATCGAGATGTCTGCTGTCCACGCCAAAGATGTGAAGAATCCGCGCAAAGATTTTCCCAAGGCGATTCTTTTTTCTGCGCTTCTTATTTTAGCGCTTTCAATTCCTGGCATTTTATCGATTGCGCTTGTGGTGCCGCAACAAGAGATTAATCTCGTGGCCGGCTCTTTGCAAGCGATCGCTGTTTTTTTAGAATCGTATCAGCTCAATGCGCTCACGCCTTACTTGGCCATCTGTATCGCGATTGGAGCGCTGGCTTCTGTAAGCACCTGGGTAGCTGGCCCTACAAAAGCGCTTTTAGCAGCGGCAGAAGAAGGAGATCTTCCTCCTCTTTTTAGAAAAGTCAATAAACAGCAGATGCCGAGTGCGCTTTTGATTGCGCAGGCCTGCATTGTCTCCGTTCTCACGTTTGTGTTTGCATTATTGCCCTCATTTAATGAGGGGCTTTGGATATTGACGGCGATTCTTTCGATTCTCTACTTGATGATGTATCTACTGCTTTTTGCTTCGGCGCTGATCTTGCGCTTTAAGCAGCCGCACACGGTCCGCCCCTATAAAATTCCGGGAGGAAAAGCAGGGATTATTTTTGTTTGTGCTTTGGGATTTATAAGCGCGCTCTTTGCCATCGTGATCGGCTTTTTCCCACCAGAGCAGCTTCCCATTGCAAACAAGACACTATATGTAGAACTTCTCTTTGGAGGAGTGCTGCTTTTTTCTTTAGGCCCGCTACTGATCTTCTTGTTTTCTAGGAAAACTATTTCTTAAATTGATCTAGAAAAACCGTTTTACCAGCTTTTAAAATAAAACTCTCATCTTTAAATATTTTTTTACCATGATCTCTCATAGAATGGCGTAAACGGAACGATTGGATTGGTCTTTGCAGATTTAAACGAATTTCACGGTCTATAGGGCTTTTCCAAATTATTTTTTTAATTAGTTTTTTAGACCATTCGATCGCAATCTCCTCTCCAAGCAGAAGGCGGCCGCTATGAAACTCTGGGGGCAGCAAAGGAAGTATATAAACTGTGTCCTGTTCTTCTTTGAAAAATAGACTCTTAATCAAGTGCGCTCCTTCATGCAGAAGGATAAGTGGAAAACCTGAAGTCTTTCCTTCGGGCGCAATCCCTAAGAAATTTTCATCCGTTAGGCGGGGGGCCAAAATCCCTTGCAAACCGGCTTGAAACAGCTGCGTAAAGAGTGTGCACAACTCCGTTTTATCTTCGCTTTCGATGGCCTGCTTGCACTGATTTAATAATGTGAGTGTGCCCTCATTGGGAATGGGTTTTGTTTTCTCTTCTGGAATCAGCGCTGCAAGTCGTAACCAGGCAGGAAAAATTTCTTTTAAATCTAGGCGCCGTTTTACATTGTCCCAATCTTGGGAGCGGTGCATTCCTAAAGAGAGCCGCTCTTTTGATTCGGCAAGCGTAAAAGCCTCAATAGGCAAGGGGTAGACCATCCCTTTATGAACCGTTGTATTGCCACAAAGAATGCCTGCGATCGGCAATTTCTTAAATTGGAGGGTATCTTTTACAATCAGGTATTCTATATAGCCTTCTAGTGACTCGCCAAATACGCGAATCACTCCATGTTCTAGATCTTGCTCCAGTGTGAAATTTTTGATCGGTCCCTTAAACGAAAGTCGTAAATCAAAATCTTTGGAGTGGATTAAATGGCGAAAATAAAGGCGCGTGGGAAAGATCTGCACTTCCCATGTTGTATAAGGGATCAGGCAAAAGGTGCCGCTCTGATGTGAAAAAGGATGGAGCCGCTCTGCGATTTTAATTTGCATGTGCGATTAACCCCTCAGGCTGATTTTCTATACAGTGCACAGGGATAAGTTGATTGGATTTTAGTCCTTCCCCTTTCACTAAAACACGCAAAAAATTATCAGAATGCGAAGAAAAATAGTCCTGTTCCTTTCCTTCCAGTAATACCTGCATCGTTTTACCCACATAATTTTGTCTTAGTTCAAAAGTCATCTGCTCTGCAGTCCGCAGCACCAGCTGTTTGCGCTCTTCGATCACCTCTTGAGAAAGTTGGTTGGGATAAAGAGCCGCGCGTGTCCGTTTTCTTGGGCTGTAAGGGAACATATGAACTTTTGCGAATTGCACCTGTTTCATAATCTCTAGAGTTTCCTCAAAATCTTGCTTGGTCTCCCCAGGAAAACCGACAATGATGTCTGTAGTAAAAGTAAAATCGGAAGAAAACTTTCGAAATCTCTCTACAGTATCAAGGAATTGCTGACGGGTGTATTGACGATTCATCCGTTTTAAGATCACATTGGAACCTGATTGCAGCACTAGATGCATGCTATGGCACGTTTTTTTCCCAGACATCAGCGCCTCTTGCAAGGGCGCGTCCACTTGCATCGGATCAATCGAGGAAAGCCGCAGCCGCTCTAACCCTTCAATCTGATCTACAGCACGCACTAAATCGGCAAGCCGGTGGGGACTCCCTTCTCCCCCATCAAAATCGCCAATATTAATCCCTGTTAAAACCACCTCTTTGTATCCATTTTTGATGAGTATTTTAATTTCAGTTACAATCTCTTCGATGGGGCGCGAGCGTGATCTGCCGCGCACATAAGGAACGATGCAGTAGGTGCAAAAACTGTTGCAGCCATCTTGCACCTTGACAAAAGCGCGCGTGTGTCCTCCAAATGCATCGATCGCAAACTCCGGGAGCTCTTCTTCAAGAAAAAGCAGATTTAACAGCTTTTCTTTTTCCTGATTAGCCACCACATGCGACACTCCCTCCATTTTTCTGATCTCTTCAGGAAGACGATCCGCCAAACAGCCGGTCACGAGCAGTTTGCTTCCAGGATGGTGCCGTGCCAGAAGACGCACCTGATAGCGGGAGGAACGGTCTGCTTCCTCAGTGATGGTGCACGTATTAACGATGCATATGTCGGCCTTTTCTTCGCCTTGGGCCTCTTCGTACCCAAGCGCGCGCAACTGCGCTGCATACGCTTCGCTTTCATATTGATTTGTCCGGCAACCTAAAGTGGCCAACTTGTATTTTTTCTGCTTTTCCACACCAAAAATCCTCTATGGAGAGTGATTATGCTTACAGAGGTCAAAAAGGACAAGTAACTTAAAACAATTTTGACAATAAACCGCAAAATTATTATTTTTCTTTACCATACATTTTGACCTATCATCTTGACAGGTCAAGACCATCCACGTTAATATTAGGAGCAAAATGGGCAAATTGCTCGATTTTCCAAAACTGCAGAGTTCATTAGAAGAACTTGTAAAAAAAACGCATCAGCTCTCGAAAAAATCTGAAAATGTTTACTGGGACAATCCCCATGTAAAACAAAGAATGAAGGAAAGAAAGGTAACTTCAATGCAATTATTTGATGTTCTTAGACAAGGGAAAGGGATCGATGGTCCTACTTTGGATAAATACGGTGATTTACGAATTAAATTAAAACGCTTTTCTGCAGGAAGAATCGTCCAAGTGGTCGTCGTTATAAAAGAAGATCACTTGGAAATTGTTACAGTCATTTAATGCGAGGTAAAATATGATTCACTCACCTTATCAATACACAGAATGTGGGTTAAACAATATTTATCTTCTCAATGGTTTTAACTATATTGAAACAGCCCGAGGAAAATCTGTTTCTATTAAGGACATTGATGGGCTGCATAAAGCCATTGGCCGCTTTCTGGTGACCTCTAAAAGAGATTTTTCTGGAGATGAAATCCGTTTTCTACGACATGAAATGTTAATGTCTCAAAACACTTTAGCAAAACTCATAGGAGTGACCGAACAAACGGTACGCCGTTGGGAAAGCGGCGAAATTACTATTCCCAAACCCTCAGAATCAATCTTACGATTTCTTTATAGAGAACATATCCATGCTAAAGATGGAAAAATTTCGACTTTACTTAGAGAAATAGCTAATCTAGAGGAAACCATAAACGAAGAAATTCTCTTTAAAGATACGGCTAAAGGATGGCAGTCAGCTGTAGCTTAATAAGCACCGAATTCTTTGGCGCCGACTGTTTCACGCAGAGAGGTATAGCCTTCTCTCGCTACAATGAGATGGTCGTCGAGGGTGATGCCCATCACTTTAGAAGAACGTAGAAGGAAATGGGTCAGCTCAATATCCGCCAATGAAGGGCTAGGATCGCCGCTAGGATGGTTATGCACCACAATCAGGCTATGCGCGCGGTGGCGCACAGCGGGATGGAACACCTCGCGCGGGTGGACTAACACTTCAGAAAGAGTCCCAATGCCCACAATTTCATGATGAGTGGCGCGCCCTCGGATATCACGCAGAATCACAAGCAGCACCTCTTTATCAAAATGGCCGATCTCAGACATCGCAAATTCGTAAGCCTGTTTTGGAGTCTTCACAAAAGAAAGAGGCTGCTGACTTTTGGAAGCACGCAGCGCAATGCCAAAAGCCGCTTTAAGCAAAATCGCTTTGGCGCGCCCAATGCCTTTAATTTCTATCAGCTCTTCGATGGAAGCTTCTAGCAATCCTTGAATGCCATTAAAATGGAGGAGCAATTCTTGGGCCAAAACAAGCACCGATTTGCCTTTGGTCCCTGTACAGAGTAAAATTGCAATCAGCTCCTGGAAAGAGAGCGCTTCAATCCCATCGCGCATCAATCTTTCGCGAGGAAGTTCACTTGTAGACAAATTTCAATACCTTATGTTCTAAATTAGACGGTATATCAGCATAGATAAGAATATCATTTTCGTCATAATCAATAGAAAGAATTTTTCCCTGTTTCATGATCTCGCTCACCAGCGCATAGTGGGTCTGCGGAATGCGCAATTTGAGTGTGCAGCGCATCGCTTGGATCTCTTTCATCATCAGTTCTAAAAGCTCTTGGAATCCCACACGATGCAATGCGGAAATGGCCACCGTTTTAGGGTAAAGAATCCGTAATTTTTGCACTGTTGCCGGATTGGGATTAAGATCGATTTTATTAAGAACAGTAATCATCGGATGATCTTCAGCTCCCAACTCCTTGAGCACCTTTTTTGTTGCCTCTGCTTGCATCAATGCTGTCGGATGGCTGGCATCGATGATGTGGAGCAAAATATCGGTATGCACTGCTTCCTCAAGCGTGCTTTTAAAAGCCGCGATCAATGAGTGCGGAATTTTTCTAATAAAACCAACCGTATCAATCAGCAAAATATGCTGTTTGCTTGGCAAAATAAAAGAGCGCGTGGTGGTATCGAGTGTGGCAAATAGTTTATCTTCTGTTAAAACAGCCGCTTTTGTCAGCGCTTTTAGAAGCGTCGATTTACCAGAGTTTGTGTAGCCAACAATGGCAAAGGTGGGAATTTCAGAGCGTTCTCTTGCCGCTCTCTGAAGTTTTCGTTGCGCGCGCACTTCTTTGATCTCTTTTTCCAAACGGACTAAGCGATGGCGCAATAGCCTACGGTCCAGCTCAATCTGCTTTTCTCCTTCTCCTTTTAAGTAGCCGGCGCCGCCAGATACTTGGCGTGACAAGTGGGTCCATAGGCGCTTGAGCCGAGGCATTTCATATTTGACTTTAGCCAGCTCAATCTGCAGCCGCGCCTCTTTGGATTGCGCTCTTTGAGCAAACACTTCAATAATCAATTCGGTGCGGTCGATCACAGAGCGTTTGAGTGCTTTTTCTAAGTTGCGTTGCTGATAAGGAGTGATCTCATCATCAAAAATAACCAGATCGATATTTTGATCTTCAGCAACCGCCAAAATCTCTTTGACTTTTCCTGTTCCGATAAAAGTGGCGGGTGTGATTTTTTTGATCGGGCAAGCAATCTTAGCCAACGTTTTAAGTCCATACGTATCGGCCAGCCGCTCCAATTCGTTTAAAGATTCTTCGCAGGCTGCTTTCTCTTTGGTATTGCGATAGATGCCTACAAGAAGCGTGGTATGGTGCTCTTTTAACTTTTCCATGGCACTACTAAATTTTTCTGTATAAAATTTTTGGATATAAAAGAATAAACAGGATAAAGAAGGATCGCAAGCGGCAGGATATGCAGGATGATTTACCTCATTTTAATTTGACCCGAAACATTCTCAAATGCTGTTTTGATGTGATGAATACACTTGGCTCTGGATTTCTGGAGTCAGTTTATAAAAATGCTTTGATTATTTCAATGGCAGAGCAAGGATTAAAAGTAGATACAGAAAAAAGATTTGAAGTGGTATTCCGTAATCGGAAAGTTGGCATGTTTATTCCAGATCTTATTGTTGAAGATGATGTCATTGTGGAACTAAAATGTTGCCAATATTTGTTGCCAGAGCATCAAGCTCAATTAATAAATTATTTGAAAGTGTCAGATATAGAAATTGGATTGCTAATAAATTTTGGAAGAAGAAGGTTAGAATACAAAAGAGTATATCATCCTGCGTATCCTGCCGCTCGCGATCCTGCGTATCCTGTTTTTTTGAAATACTAAAAACATATTTCGAGGCCGTCGTAGCTGAGACGGATGTCCTCGGGAAGATGGCGATTGGTCTCTTCATGCTCCAGCTCATGGGCGATATGGGTGAAAAATGTCTTTTTCGCGCCGACTTTGCGTGCAAAAGCGATTGCTTCATCGATACTAAAATGGACCTCCGTAGGGGTGAGCCGAAGAGCGCTTAAAATTAAAATCTCCACTCCTTTCAAAGCATCAATGACTGCCTCATCATAGCGGCGGATATCAGAAATATAAGCGAGTCGATCGATGCGATAGCCGGTCACTTTCATCTCTGCTTGAAAATAGGAAACAGTGTCAAATGTGACTCCCTCAAAGGAGGTTGTTCCAAAATCTTTCTCTAAAATCTGAAATTTTGCCCAGCGGCATTTGGAGTCATTGAATAGGTAATGAAACCGGATTTTAATCTCTTCAAAGGAATCTTTCGAAAGAAGACAGTGCACCATCTGTTTATGCAGAAAATAGAAGACGCGCAGATCATCAAAACCGGCAATATGGTCAAAATGGGTATGGGTGATCAGCACCCCATCTAAGCGATCAATCCCAAAACGCAATGCTTGCGCACGAAAATCGGGCCCTGCATCGATAAGAAACTGTTTTTTGCCAATTTTTAAAAGTCCCGAAGGACGCGACCGTTTATTAAAGGGAGAAGAAGAAGTGCACACGGGACAATGGCATGCAATGGCCGGTATGCCCATCGAACCGCCTGTACCTAAAAATAAAAAACTTCGTTCCATAGGATAGCTTATAACTCTGCTAAGATCGACTGCGCAAGGAGTTTTCCATAATAAGCATGGTAAAGAAGCCCTCTAGATCCCATGCCGGTCAATACATAGGCGCGCGGCCCAATTTTTTCTGCAATAGGTAAATAGCCCTCTTTGCGTGCCACGCGCACGGCCGCTTTGCAATCTACGATTTTTGCATCCTTTAAAAATCGCTCCTTGGAAGAGAGCAGATCTTTAAGCGCTGCCTCTAAACAGGGCTGATCATCTTCAAAGCCGCGCTCATAAGTCGATCCAATCTCAAAGTGATGGGCCGATTCCATTTTAGTCATATATTTTTTACTCATCATACTATAAGGGATGGTTTCTGCTGTGTGACAAATCAGCTTTTGCCCTTTCACATATTGCACTCTTAAATGAGCACACTCTTGAAAATGGCGGATCCCCCACCCGGCTGCAATCACAATAAAGTCATAGTTAGAGCAACTCTCTAAGGAATCGATCGTTTGGATTTCTAACCCAGCGCCTCGCTCTGCACAGGCAGCCCAAAGCGCTTCAAGATAGCGCGGCATATGAATAATGAGCGCTGAGCGGATGAGAAATAGGTTATCTTTGTAATGTTCCACGTCTTTGTAATTTTCAATATGCGAGAGAAATCTTAGCCTTTGATCCTCTGTCCACGCCTCTCGCAAAATTCCTTCTGCGCTAAACAATGCCGTTTGGGAAAAAGGCTGTACCTGTTGCAGCAGCTCTTTGGTCTCTTTTAAAGCAAGATCTGCCCGAAAACTGCGCTTTCCATCTGCCGCAGGATAAGGATGAAGCAGTCCACTAGACACACCGGAAGCGCCCGTTCCAATGCCTTTCGCATCAAAAAGGGTGACACTACATTGGGGCGATTGAAGTAAATAGTAAGAGACGGCGAGGCCAGAGAGTCCGGCGCCAATCACGGCAATCTTCACGACTCTTTGACCGTTTTTTTGATTTTACGCTGCAGAAGCACGTAACTTTCTGCAGAAAAATTGAAAAAAAAGATAATGGCCGGCGACAGCAGAATAGAAAAAGGCAGCATGGTAAAAAACCACTTGAGTGCTACAGAAAGCTGTCCATCGGCCACCACATACATCATGTCTGTGACCACTGCAGCCAATGTCAAAAGACCACTCACAAAGATGATCGGAAGGATGCCAACCAAAGGCAGCACAAAGGTTAAAAATGGATTTTCGCGAGAATGGGCCAAGATCTCTTCGAGTTGCTGGGGCCGATAATCTGCCGTTAAAGCCGCTTGCGGTGTCGCAAAAAAGAGCAGTAAAAGATTAAAGACGCTAAGAACAAGGGCAGCAAGTACAAGTAAAAAAGGACCAAACGAGAGTATCGCCCCGATTAGATCCCCCATCGGAAGCACCATTTTTATAAGATAAAAAAATCCGAGCAGCATCCAGAGGACGCTATAGGCAAAAAAAAGCGGAACAGCCAAATGGAAAATCGCAACAAAAAGAGAGCGGGATTGCAGCAACACCTTTTGAAAATTTACTTCGAGCCCTTTCACTTCGTGATGGTAGATGCGTGTCAAAATCACACCAGCGAGCAGAAGCAGACTGCCGCAAAGGAAAATCGGCAAAAATACTAAATTTAAATGGACCCAATCAGAGACATGAAAAGAGATCGCGCGTGAAAGAACTGTAATAAAGCCGCACGCCATTGCCACAGGCAATACAAAAAGCAGCTTCTTTCTTGAAAAAGAAAAACGCAGCGCCCGGTTAAAAATAAGTTCTAGTTCGTCCCATGTCATAAATGACCTAGTATACTTATTTTTGTTTTGTCTGTCTTATCTTTTTCTGTTAAAATATTTCCTTACAGGAGAAAAAAATGAGTTATGTTACTTTGCGCGACGGCAATAGCCTTCCAGCTGAGAAAGTAATAGAAATCTATGAAACTCTTAAATGCCTAGAAAAAATTCATCGAGATGCTTTTATCGACCTTGCCATGCGATGTCATGATGATCTGCGTCATCAAGTATCTCAATTCTACGAAGATCCAAGTGAGATATTGAAAGATTATCGTTTTATACAAAACGAAATGATCCCGTCCAAAGTAAAAATTGTCGTTAACAATTGCCTCAAAAATCTTAAAAATAATAGGGTAGATCCTGAGACTATCGGATTACAATCTCCTCTACGTCCTAGATGCTGTGTGATTCTTTAGCGGGCTTTGTAAATATAGCGGGGACGCACAATAGGCGTGCCTTTGCCGCCGCGCGCTTCACAGCGCTCATACACAATTTGGATGGCAATGCCCACACAACGTGCAAGACCAAACAGAACGGTATAGTATTCAGGATAGGCAAATCCTGCGGCAGTTAGCATGGTGCCTGAAATCGCATCCACGTTGGGGTAGGGATCAGAAATTTTTGGATTCTCTGAAAGCACTTTAATGCCCGCCTCGCGCAGCAGAACGGCGGTCTTCACAAGAGGGTGCTGAGGATACTGTTTTTTCACAAATTCATATTGTACGGTGGCTCGTGGATCTTCCACGCGCAGCACCGCATGGCCAAACCCAAATACCAGTTTATTTTCTGCTAGCCGCCTCCGGATCAGCGCTTCGACCTCTCTTACAGTGGCCCTCTCTCCTAATTCCTGTAACACTTCTTGTACAAATTCTAAGCAGTCTTGATTAGCCCGGCCATGTTTGGGCCCGGCCAAACCTGCCATGGCAGCAGATAAAGAACCGTACATATCTTCTAGGCCTGAGGCGACCGCTTTTCCCACAAATGTGGACAGATTGCCGCCGCCATGATCATAGTGCAAAATGTTGAAAAGCTTAAACGCTGTCAGTAAATGGCCATCTTTCTGGGGCAAGTTCAACATATGGATAAAATTTTCCATATATCCCAGATCGGGATTGGGCTGCCCTGTCTTTCCCCATCCTGCATGATGGTTAATCACAGCAGCCACTAGATGGGGCATTTTCGCAATCACATTCAAGCAGTCTTCTTTGTAATCGTTTTTTGTTTCTAGCATGCCTAAAATCAGCAGCGCGGAGCAGAATAGCTTCATCGGAAAGCCAGAGCGCGGCAGATGTGTGATCGCCTCGATCGTCTCTTTGGAACAGCGGGCCCTTTTCTTTAAATCATTGAAAAAATGGTCCACCTCTTTTGGACTGCCCTCTTTTCCGTAGTAGAGAAGATAGATCACCTCTTGAGGCTGTTTATAGGCTAACTCTTTGACAGGCTTTCCAGAATAGAAAAGCCCTTTTTGCGGATCCACAAAAGAGGTGGTGCAATAGCCGACAGGATAGCCGCGCAATCCTGTTTCGAGATTTTCTTCGGTGATTTGAAATAAAATCTCAGCCATAAATTAGTGCTTTTACTGCCTCTCTTTCTTCTAAAAGTTCTTTCTCTGAAAGATGGATCTTTTCTTTCAAAAAGGGATTCCACTCTAGCCCTTTGACAATTTCCACTTTTCCTGCGCCTTTTGAAATGCAGGGAAAAGAAAAGATCAGATCTTCCTTAATTCCATAGGGATTTTGGTTGGAAAGTAACGCCACTGAAAACCAGTCTCCTTTAGCAGTCGGCTGGATGAGTGCTTTAACTGAATCGAGAACTGCGTGGGCTGCAGAGGCGGCTGACGATTTTCCTCTGGCTGCAATGACGGCGGCGCCTCTTTTTTGCACCTCTTCAATAAATTTCCCTTCTAGCCATGGAATATCTTTGATCTGCTCTGTTACCGAACGTCCTTTGATTTTTGCATGGATAAAATCGGGCACTTGAGTAGAGGAATGGTTGCCCCAAATCGCCACTTTAGTCACTGCAGTCACTTCCACCCCTGCTTTTTTTGCAAGCATGCTCTTGGCTCTATTTTCATCTAGGCGGGTCATCGCAAAAAATTGGGCGCGCGGAATTTTAGGCGCATGGTGCATCGCAATTAAACAGTTGGTATTGCACGGATTCCCGACCACATGGACTAAGACATCGGGAGAGGCCACCTCACCCAGCGCTTTCCCCTGTTCAATAAAAATTTTGGCATTATCAATAAGCAGATCTTTGCGCTCCATTCCCGGGCCTCTCGGTTTTGCCCCGACCAAAAGCGCATAGTGGACCCCTTCAAAAATTTTATAGGGATCGCTGCCCATTTTGATCTCTTTTAAGAGGGGGAAGGCGCAATCTTCCAGTTCCATCACCACCCCTTTCAGCGATTCAATCACTTGCGGGACTTCTAAAATATGAAGCGCTATGGGCTGCTCTTTTCCCAAGAGTTCGCCTGCCGCAATGCGGAAAAGAAGACTATAGGCGATCTGGCCGCCCCCGCCGGTCACAGCAATTCGTTTAACCATATTGATTTATACCTAACATAGTATTTAATTTTTTTGTTTAGTTTTCAGTTGCTTGACCCGGAGTGCCGTTCCTGATATCCTTTTCGGGATGTCAGTCTCACTAGTTGTTGTTATGTATGCTGTCTGGTCGACCGTATTTTCGTTCGGTAAGGCAGTGCTTGGTTATGCGCCTCCGCTCTTTCTCACAGCGTCGCGTATGCTGCTGGGAGGCCTTCTTCTATTGGGCTTTTTGGCCCTCTCTAAACCGCGCTTGCTCCAGCTGCAAAAAAAACAGTGGATATCCATTATTTTTCTGGCCATTTTCAGCATCTATTTAACGAATATTTTGGAATTTTGGGGACTGCAATATCTTTCTGCAGCAAAAACCTGTTTTATTTATAGCCTTTCTCCTTTCTTTGCCGCGCTTTTTTCCTATTTCCATTTCAAAGAGAGAATGAATCTTCGCAAATGGATTGGCATGGGGATCGGATTTTTAGGCTTTATCCCTGTCATCATGACACAGACAGGATCGGAAGATCTGTTCCATATAGGGGGATTTTTCACATTGCCTACCTTGGCGATCATGGGCGCCGCGCTCTTTTCGGTCTACGGCTGGGTGCTATTGCGACTCACGGTAAAAGATCAAGAAATTTCTCCTGTAATGGCAAATGGTGGCAGCATGCTTATTGGCGGTCTATTTGCACTCGTTCACTCCTTTTTTGTCGATGCATGGCATCCGATTCCCGTCGCTAGTCCCCATGTGCCCTCTTTCTTGCAAAATGTTTTCTTTATGACGCTGCTCTACAACGTGGTCTGTTACAATCTGTATGGCCTCATGTTGAAACGTTTTACCGCGACATTCCTCTCTTTTGTGGGTCTTTTAAGTCCAATTTTTGCGTCGCTAAGTGGGTGGCTTTTCCTTGATGAGCCCATCTCCTGGGTAATCTTTCTTTCCACAGCGATCGTCTCAGTAGGTCTCGGCATTGTTTACTACGCCGAGCTCAAACAGGGCTACATCCGCCGCAGAGCAGCTGCTTTAGAAACAACATAAAAAATAAAAGAAGGCGCCCTAGACAGTCGGGGCACGTGACGGAGGGTCAGTTTGGCGAAGCTAGAATCGCTCAACGGGACGCGGGGACGCCAGTCCCGACGTCTATGGACACCCTTTTTTTCTTTTTTTTATTTTTTTAAAAATTTAAACAAAAATGTTTGCGGTTACCAAGATTTGAACTTGGGACCTCGACATTATCAGTGTCGCGCTCTA
>CAZMTP010000033.1:0-19274 GCA_964569185.1 uncultured bacterium | reverse complement strand
TTTGAGGCTTTAGCTCAGTGGTAGAGCATCCCCCTTTTAAGGGGAGGGTCGATGGTTCAAATCCATCAAGCCTCAATTCTCTTGATATGTGCTGAAGTAGGAGTATTATCTTATGGCATTAGCCCCTACGACGATTAAAGACTGGTCGGTGGAACAAGAGGAAATTTATACTCAAAAAATAAGCCAACAATATTTACTTGCTGAATTAGCGGGACTCGATCCTACTGCATGTCTTGAAATTGCAAGAAGAAAACTTGAAGAATTACAAAAAAAGACTCCTCAGAATGAAGAAGAGGCTTTTATTTCGGCAGCGCAAAAATGTCTGCTCGCTAGGAGAACTTTCGCCTGATGCAAGGACTTACTTAGCAAGATACATTAAAGAGAGCGTGCCAAAAGAGATAAGAACAGATTTAACTGTAGCTACGCCTGCTTTTGAACCTTCCGTTACTGATCGAGTTTTAAATGTAGTCAGTGGTTTGGCTAAAAAGCTCAAAGGCTGGTGGTAATTTTATGTATACTCAACCACTTAGTGGATCAGAAGATTTAACATACAGGTATTATGATGCTATGGCCCATGCTGCAAGCAAAGCAAAAGAGAAATTTTTGCTTGCTAAATTTTCAGGGCTTGATCTTGCAAAATGCAAAAAAATTGCCGATGAAAAGTTTAAGGCATTGACATCAGATTCAAAACCTAAGGAAAAGAAAGAGGATAGCAAACAACAAAGTAGCGAAAATTTACTTACATTTATTAAAAATCACCCAGCAAATTCCATGGAATGGATCCTTCTAGAAGATGGAAGGATTGTTTGTGAAGTGATGATCCTTACAGAAACGGGAGCGGTTTACTTGGGCCATGCTATGGGAAAAGATAGAGTGTCAGCAGAACAAAATGCATTAAATAGATCAGTGAAATTTTTAAATCAAATGAAGCAATGGACAGGTCTTTCTAAAGAAGGCTTAGTCAAAATTAATCCAATAGGAATATTAGAGATTTATTGTGAAAAAAATCAGATTTGTGCTGCGGGCGATTGGTATAGCAATTTAAAAAAAGGACAGATGCGTTTAAGTAAAGGATTGGATCATTTGTCGATACAATCCAATGGAATTAATAAGTCTGCTACCACTAATAGGGCAGCGCAAAAATGGTTACTTGGGATAGGAGAGCTCTCTTCAGTTGCAAGCGCAACATTTGAAACATGCGTAGTAGAAGCCATAAAGCAGAAAAAAGGATTTATAAAAAAAATTACATCTTCTCCTGAACCATCGACTGTTGCGCAAATTAGTACAAAAGTGATTGAAGGAATGGGTTATTTAGCTAATCTTTTTGGACAAACGGTGGAAATAGTGAAGCAAAAACGGTTCATTTAAGCTGCCTAACTTCGAAGATGGTGCCGGTCAGGGCCTCTTGTTTTAAAATATCTAAAATCGTTTGGGCTACCTCGTGGGGCTGAAGTAGTGTCTCTTCTGATTCATTGGGAAAATGAAAGGAACGTAGTTTGGTGTTTGTTCTCTGCGGCACAAGCGCATTCACATAAAGATGGTGCCACTCTTCTGCTAAGGCTTGTGTGAAATTCACAATGGCCGCCTTCGAAGAGGAATAAAGAGCATAATTTTTCCTGCCACGCGAATAACTTGAAGAGGCTATATTCAAAATATGACCCCTATTTTTTAATTTGGCAAAACGGCAGCAGAGGATGCAGCTTAATAGGTTGGTGTTGATCTGCTTTTTAATCTCTTTTACTGAAAGGGTGTCAAACGACTTTAAATCAAAATAGCCGACGCAATTAATGAGGCCATCGATAGGGCCAAATCGCTGATGGATCTTTTTAAACACTTGGCGCGCCTCTTGGGACGAGGTCAGGTCAGCCATATACTCAGGGCTGCTGCGTGCAATCACTAAAGGCTCTGCCCCTTCTTGTCTTAAAAGCGCGCAGATGGCTTGGCCGATGCCTCCTGTGCCGCCTGCAATGGCAAACTGCTTTCCTTTGAGGGGTTGTGAGGATATAGGAGCCGGTTTTTGTTCTAAGCGCAAGAGCTGCTCCGCAATAAATAGATCCAGCGCTGAGGTGATTTTAATATTGCTCTCATCACCGGGAACAATAAACACTTCTTTGCCCATGGCCACAACAAGAGAACACTCATCAGATCCCTCAAGGCCTAACTTTCGGGCTCTTTCACAGGCTTCTAAAATGAGTGGATAGGAAAAGCTCTGCGGCGTCTGCCCACGCAATAACTCAGAGCGTTTAGGAATGGTGTCGATATGGGTGCCTGAGCTGGTGTGGGCGAGTGTATCTGTTGAAGGAATGCAGGTGTCAACAGCTCCGTGCAGCTTCACTCCTTCGATATTGGCGCGCAAGATTTCATGTGTGACAAACGGTCTGACTCCATCATGGATCACTACATATTGACAGTTTTTATCACAGGCTTTCAGCCCTAAATAACAGGATTCTTGACGGCTTTTTCCTCCTGAGACCACTTTGATTTCTTTTCGTCCATATTCGGCAATTTCTTTTTCGACTTCGTTTTTCCAGCTTTCTGGACAGACTAGAATGATTTCTTCAAAGAACCCTGAGCTTAAAAATTTTTCCAGGGTATGAAGATAAATTTTTTTTCCTGACAATCGATGAAATTGTTTGGGGACAGCGCTTCCAAAACGGGCGCCTTCACCTGCAAAAAGAAGCAGCGCAGTGATGCCTTGCATAAAGATATTTTTATTATTTTCTTAATGCCAAGTATAATTAAGAGGTAATTAAATCACTAATTGAATTCCCTCGAGCTCTTTATGTAGATATTCTGCTCTTTTGTGGGCAATTTCTTTAATATCTTCAGTTCCAGGAAAAAGATGGGTCAGATGGCCGCGGCGCGCTTTAAAGAAAAGTTCATGGAGTTTATTTTCCTGCACCGCTGTGATCCAACCTAAGTCAAGCCCTAACCGGATAAGGCTTAAAAGATCTAATGCTTCTTTTGCTTCGAGCTGATAGGAGTGGATCAGTAGGCCGAACGCTTTGCTGATTTTGTCTTTGATTTTCGGGGTGGCCTCTTTTTTAAGGGTGGCACGCATTTTTTTTTCGCTGGCCACCAGTTTAGTAGCCATAGTGCGCACGGCACGCACAATACTCTCTTCGCTGACCCCTAAAGTGAAATTATTTTGAAGAACAACAAGGTCACCGATCATTTCAGTAGGATTTCCTGAAATTCCAGAAAGGAGCAGCGATTCATCGCTCTGTTTGGCCCAAAGTTCTTGCAAGCTTTCTGACTGCACAAGAGCGGGCAGATGCAAAAAAGCAAGAATAGATAATCCGGTCCCGCAAGTTTCAGGATCAGAGGTAAGGTAGCCAAACCTAGGCGAAAAGGCAAAATCAAAATGGTTGCTCAGCATCGTTTCTATTTTTGAAATGAGATTCCAGCCATTTTCTAAATCATCTTTGGAATCCAGCACATGCAATTCTAGATGGTTGCCCATATTGATTGTTGAAAGGACCACCCCAGCGGGGTCTAAAAGAAATAGTGCCCCATGCGCGCTCTCTGTAAATATTCCTGTAAAAAGAAAATGTTCTAAGAGCAGCTCTTTATCTTGCGGTTTTAAATCCTGTTTTTTGAGTGCGTAGCCGCCCATCACTTCAGGTAGATTTAAGACTGCACTTTTGAGCGTGTCCAATACGGCAGAGGCTTCGGCTTCACTCATTTTGGTAGGAAAATGGTATTTAGCCAAATTTCTTCGCAAAATAAATTTAGTAAAGGGCCATAAAGGATTACTTGCCGCCTTCCAAGGGATATTCTGAAGCAGCGCAGTGGCCAGCTCAGCTTTTTGATTCATCTTTTTTGTCCATGAGAGCTTTGATTTGATCTCTTAGACCCGCAGCTTCTTCATAGTTTTCTTTTTTAAGTGCTTCATTCAGTGCCACATTGAGCTCTGTCAGTCGGTTCGATGTTGGCATACTGACCTGTTTTCCAGGAGATTTTCCAATATGAATAGGTTGATTTTTTCGCACGGTTAGCCCTTTTTTTAAATTGGATGGAATTTTTTGTTCTTCAATTAATTCAGAAATAATCAGATCCCCAAATACATTATAACAGTTGCTGCATCCTAACGGATTGCCCATCTTTACAGCCTCTAATGAGGTGCCGCAGTTCCCACAAGCCAGACCTGTTTCTTTGACTGTGAGGGGCTCATTGGGTTGTGTCCCATGTAATTTTTGTTCTAAAATAGGACAATCTGAGCACATTTGGGTGATCATGATCGAATTGCCAGTAATTTCCTTATAAACTACTTTATACGGTTTTTTACAGTGGCCACATTCTACAGGTCTTTCTGCCATATTCCGCATACTAGGAAATTTTTAAGAGACTGTCTACGAAAATTTTTGATTGAAGTACAATTCGATTTTTTGAAGTGGATTAATTATGGAGAGCGACAGCAACTTGAGTAAAGTTGGTGAGCTCGAATAATTAATCCGAACAAAAAAGAAATTGAACAGCAAACAAAAATTTTTGCAGACAGTCTCTGATATTCTGCAAACACTATTTCGATGCTTTTAGATTTTCAATCACGATGGATTCTACAGGTTCTGGGAGAGAGAAATTTAAAATTTTGGAGTAGAAATAAAGCTCGCTATCGAGCGCTTTCTTAATGGATGAGGCCATCCGGAACCCATGCTGTTCTCCGTCAAATAGAATCAGACTGACCGGAATTTTTCTTTTTTTCAGCGCTTCAAAGATTAAAATCGATTGATTGGGCGGGACCACTTTATCTTCTTTTCCTTGCAGGAGTAAAACAGGCTCTTTAATGCCTTTAATATGGTAAATGGGCGATCTCTCAATGTAGACCTTTTTGCCTTCCGGATAGGGGGCTACGAGATGATCTGAATAATGGGATTCGAATTTATGGCCATCACGTGCTAACAGTTCTAAGTCACTAATTCCATAGAGACTCGTTCCTGCTTTAAAAACATCGTGAAAAGCAAGCGCGCAGAGGGTGGTATATCCTCCTGCGCTGCCGCCTTTAATGAGCAGCTGTTTCGGATCCACTTTGCCTTCATTGACAAGTTGTTTTGCAGCGCTGATACAATCATCGACATCTAAGATGCCCCATTTTCCATAGAGCCGTTGCAGATATTCGCGCCCGTAGCCGCTGCTGCCTCCATAATTCACATCTAAAAATGCAAAGCCGCGGCTGGTCCAATAAAGAATTTCAAGACTTAAGATCGCATAAGACCTGGAATTGGGTCCTCCATGCGCTCTCACAAGAAGAGGCGGTTTTCCATTTCCAGAAAAGTGCGGATTTTTTGGCGGATAGTAAAAAGCGTAGCCTTTTTTGGTTTTCTCTGAAGGATAAATAAGCTCTTGCGGTTTGGAAATATAATCGGGCTCTATTTTGGTCTTAAAGCTAGGTTTGATGATTTTGTACTGCTTTGTTTTAAGATCTAAAGAGATAAGTGAAATAGGCTGTGTAGGCGAGCCGCCGAAAAAATAGAGCTGTCCATTCCCGAAACAGATGTTTTGCACATAGGTAAAGGGCAAATCGAGCGTTTCTAATTTTTTTTCGTTTGGGTACAAAAGCCCCAAATGATCAATTCCTTTAATCGTATAGGCGCACGCAATGGCCCAGCCTTGTTTATAAGGGAAAAAGGCATAGGTGGGCCGTCCAAAGACCCAGGCAGGCAGTCCAAATTCTGCATCGATTTTGTATAGTGGTTCAACCTTATTTTCTTTATTAAGACGGTAGAGATTCCAAAATCCTGTTTTATCTGAGACAAAATAGAGATCTCCATCAGGAGACCATTGTATTTGACAAATCGATTCTGATTTTCCTCCCGCAATCATCACCGGTTTAGAAAGAATGTCCTCTTCAAGCACAGAACTGATCCATAAAGTGGTGCCGTCCCAGGGCATATCGGGAAAGTCGCATGTGATAAAAGCCAATTTTTTCCCATCAGGAGAAAAGCGGGGCGAAGAATAAAAATCATGCTCTGTAGCGATTTCAGTGAGCTGGCCATTTTTATAAGTAGCCAATGTATTGATGATTTTGCCCTCATCTAGATGATCCTCACAAACAAGCACCAAAGTTTTTCCATCAGGGGCTATAGTGGCATCTGCAAATCGTTTTGAATCGCCTTTAATCAAAAGCACTGGCCTGTTTTCTGCATCCAGTGTGTAAAAATTTCTATCTTTATCATTTGTAAAAAAGAGCTGCTCACTGCCAACAGTGAGAGCAGCGCCGCCATATTCATGTACACGGTTGCGGATGCTCATCTCAGGAACAAGATCGATCTGCTGTCCATTAGGGAGGAGTTTGACAAGCGCCACACGTCCTTTTTCAGAAGGGCGCAGCTCTGTAAAATAGAGCTCTGTGCCTTGCACTCCGATCTCTTGAAAGGAAAGCGATTCTTGAACAATGACATCGGTGGTGATTGGAGATTTCCAAGAACCAAAAGGGGCAATAGCGGCAGCCAGCATAGCGAACAACATTGTGACGCATTTATTTAATTTTTACGAAATCTTTTTCTTCTTGGCACAGGCTATCAATGAGAGGCTGGATATTTTGAATAAATCCGTTGGGAGGAATCTTTTTTAGTGCGGTTTGATATTGTTGGTAAGAATCATAGTTAAAAAGCAGATCTTTGAGATGAGCCTCCAGTTCAGAGAAGCTGCGGACCCGGTTTCCGATGCCGCGCATCAGAGCTAAATCAATATTAATTTTCTCCCAGAAAAGAACGCCTCCAATTTCGTCTAATAAAACAGGGGTCTTAGTCTCAATCGCCTCATTGATAGTGCCAGGACCTGGCTTTGTCACTAAAAGATCGGAAAGGGTCATCAGATCATGAATTTTCTCTGTGAAAGGAATCACAGTGAGCGCATTGCCAGGATGAACCCAGATGCCATTAAGTTTAGGAGCCAGTCCAGCATTTTTTCCCAAGCAGACAAAGAGATGGGTTTTTAGATCCATTTTTGCGATTTTTTTCGCATATTGCATACACCGTTTAGCTCCAGCGCCGCCCATCATCAATAAAATGACAGAGCGGCCGGCACTCACGCCATACTCTTGCCTTAGTTCCGCTTTTGTTTTTTTTGCCTGAAAATCGGGCCGCAAAGGAAGGCCGATCATGGCGATGTTCTCTTTTTCGATAGAATATTTTTCCAGTATGCCAGTGGTCGAAGGCAGATCCGAGCCGATGGTAATTTTGAAATTGGAATGTTGCAAAGATTCAAATCCAAGCACCCAGTTTTCTAGATCGTTGTCGATGGTAATCAGTAAAAAAGGAAGTTCCATCTTACGTGCGGCTTCTGTTGCAGGCAAATTGATAAAGGGCATGATTGAAACAACTAAGTCAGGGTTGAATTCTTCGATATTTTTACTAATATAAGATTCAAAGCCGCGGCGCTGCATCTGCAGCACTTTTGGAAAGATGGCGCGTGCCATCACATTCATGAGCCGGTTGTAATTGTTATAAATCACTGAATTGTAGATCGATTCCCCAGACTTTACCCCTAATAAGCGTACTTCATTTAGCGGATAGATGATCTTAAATTCATAGCCTTTAAGGATGCTCATTAACGCTTTGTGTGCAGCGCAATGTCCAAATCCCCCCAAGCTCGAGAGGATTAAGATTTTCTTTGTTTTGCCTTGGTATGCTGTTTGGATCGGGATTGTAATGGGTACCTCCGCAAAATTATTAAATAATCGGAAGCTTAAATCTTTGGCAAGCTTTATCTTAACGCAGCTATCGTCCCATTCCGGCCGGTGATTTTTTCCCGTCTATAGGAGAAAAAATCTTCATGGTGCGCTACCGTACATAGCGAAGCTATCTCTATATGATGTGATAAAACACCTGCATTTTTTAGCTGGTCTTTTGCGATTTCCCACAAATCAAAATGATAAGGTTTGCATTGATAATCCCGAAATGAGACCGGAAGTTCTTCTTTAAAATTTATAAATTCTGCCGCCTCTGGGCCAAGACTTGGAGAAATGCAGACCAAAAGATCTTGCGGTTTGGTGCCCACTTTGTCTTTCATAGCCAAAATAGTTTCTCTGTAAATATTTTGCACATTTCCTCTCCAGCCGCAATGCACATTGGCGATTGCATGGTGACAAGGGTCATAAAAGAGCGCTGCTTGACAATCGGCATGAGTCATGAGTAGTCCCAATCCTTTTTCTTGTGTGATGAGCCCGTCGCTGAAGTCCGTAGGTACGTAGTTAGAATTTACCATTTCCACACGCTTGCCATGATTCTGTTTACCTGTGACCAGCTGCGAGATATTAAGAATCTGCTGGGCCACCTCTCTGTTGTGCAAGACGGCATCGCGCGCATCTCCGCTAGAATAACCCATATTTAAAGAATGGTAAGGAGGGCCGCTGACACCTCCATGACGCAGAAAAACCGCATGGGCCAACCCTTTGATCCCGCTGAGCAGTTCAAATTCCAGCCATTCAACGTTATGATATTTTTTCCGAATCATTTATTATAAAAATAATCGAATGGAACTATATCAACAACTTGCATCTCTCTGTTTTTTTGCTTTGATGATGGGTATTTTGAGCCTTTGGTTAGGCCGCAACCCTTGGATCTACGGCTCTTTTTTTATCCTCTCTTTTTTCTTAGGACTTTTTGCAAACGTGGTCACTCCGCTTGCTCTGCTTCCTCTTGGAGCGCTATTTGTGATGCATGGATTTTTAAAAGCAGGGGTGAAGGGACTACTGCGCGCACTACTAGTTCTTCTTGCTACAGTCCTTTCTATTACTTTGTGGATGCATCTGCTGCCCGGATTTCATAATTTGAAAATCAGTGATAGTTTTGTTCAAAGCCCCGGCGCTTATCCATACAGTTTTTATTTAAATTGGGATAAGCCTTTCACAGGAATTTTTATTTTGGCATGGGCTTTTCCTCTATTAAAAACAAAAGAGGAGTTCAAGAGGATCGCTTTTGTGACACTTCCTTACACAGTGTGTGCCATTTTAATTATCTTGCTCTTCGCTATCTGGGGAAATGTGGTCAAATGGGACCCTAAGATGCCTGCCTATTTTTGGTTATGGGCGATTGCTAATCTTTTTTTAGTGGTGGTTCCTGAAGAGGCAGTGATGCGCGGCTTTGTCCAAAAAGAATTTTTTGATTGGTTTGGGAGCAAAGGCATTTGGGCTAATGTGGGATCTGTGACTGCCACCTCACTGCTATTTGCTTTGCTTCATATCACATTTGTCCCCAGCGCCACTTTCATTCTATTAGTCTTTGTTGCCGGCCTTCTATATGGGGCTATTTATCAATACACAAAAGCAATTGAGAGTGCCATTTTTTGCCATTTTGCGCTCAACATCGTTCATATGCTTTTCTTTACCTACCCCGCATTAAAATAAGTTTTTAGGAAATAGCAAGAGAAAAAAGGGCGAAAATAGACAGTCGGGAGCTAGCTTCGCGCTCCCCGCTGCCCATAGGGCAGTTCTGGCTTTGCAAAATCGATTTTTCATCCGCGAGTCCGTATGAAATACTGTCCTCGCTCCTTCAAATCGATTTTGCTTTGCCATAACAGCCACGGGCTGCAACGGCGCTCTTCCCTAAAAAAATGCTGATCGCATTTTTTCAGGGGCCCTACCCGCGTCGCGTTGCAGAACCATCTAAAACTCTTAAGATTTTGGATTTCCAGTTGGTTCTGCGAATCGACGTGAAATGAGCTAAATCGACAGATTTAGTGAATGAACGCATGAGCAGCCCGCGGCGATTATTGCAAAGCAAAATTGAGCCGAAGGAGTGGGGATAGTACTATGTACAGACCTACGACGGAGGATCGATTTGGCGCAGCTAGAATCGCCCAAAGGGCAGCAGGGAGCGCAAAGCGGCTCCCGACTGTCTATTCTCGCCTTTTTTATTTAAAGAAAAATCCTATAACTACCTCAAAAAAGTAATTTAGGTTATATTGTCGCTTTAATCCCTTTAAGATATATGAGTACTATGACCTTGGGCCTACCCTTAAGGACTTTTTTCCTTTTACTTTTGTCCCATGTTTTCGTCGATTTTTTCCTAGGCATTTGGCCTCTGTATAAGACCATGGCCCAATTAGACATCGCAGAAGCAGGATTTATTGCTGGCCTTAGTGGCTTTATTGGCGAAATTCTCCAACTGGGATTTGGCTACTTTTGCGATCGCGGCCATCGTAAACGCATTCTTGTTTTTGGGATAGTGATGGTCTCTTCCATTGCTTGGATCACCCTGGTCACCCATTCCTATCTGATCTTTTTACTTATGCTTCTGCTCATGGTAGGCTCGGGATCTTTCCATCCTGCAGCAGTAGGCGCACTGGCTAGTATTTCCTCCCCATTTAAAGGCCGATTGATTCTCTTGTTTACAGCCTGCGGCGCCATCGGTATGGCCGTTTCTCAAGTAGTGTTCACTAATCTTGTGAATTCTACAGGGCATGCGCTCTGGTTACTGATCCCACTGCTGCTGCTTGCTTTTGTTGTCCTGACTCATTCCTTCCCTTCAATGACCATGCAAAATCAGATGAACTTTAGGAATTTTTTCGTGCAGATTGCAGAACATAAAAAACCACTTTTACTGCTCTATTTTTCACAAATATCAAGCTACGCAGTAAACCTCACTTTTGTATTTATGCTACCGGATATTTTGCGTATGAAGAATTGCCATCCTTGGCTGCAATTTGGAGGGGGCCATATGAGTTTTGTATCTGGTTCGATCCTCTCTATGTTTGTATTTGGATTGGTTGGTCATAAATGGGGATATAAACGGCTTCTAATTCTGTCTAATATTTGTGCCTGTCTATTTTTACTCATTTTTTTATTTTTCCCTGTTCAGTCTCCTCTATTTGTCAGCGCACTTTTGATTTTAATTGGGGGATTTCTCTGTTTAATTAATCCGATGGTGGTCTCTTGGGGCAATCAGATTGTTCCGCATAGTCCCAGCACCATCTCTGCATTGCTCATGGGTTTTGCCTGGTGTTTTTCCAATCTTGGACCTGTGATTGCCGGCTGTTTGGCAAAAACAACGGCTCACATTATTTCTATGGCCGCCATTTCCATTTTGCTGCTCATTAGTTTAGTTCTCTTTTTCTTAATCCCGCAAAAACAGCCCGAAAAGGCTGCCGATATTATCCAGGAATAATCAGTTACATTTTTTCATTGGAAAGATTCCAGCAATGTTATTGAATATGGAAGCATGGGCTTTAAAAGGATGAAAATCGGAGCTTGCAAACCAAAACCAAACTATCGCATTTGGATTCAATTTGATGACGGATTGGAAGGAGAAGTTGATCTTGGCGATTTAGTTGGTAAAGGTGTTTTTCAAGCATGGAAATCAGTTGAATTCTTCAATCAAGTGCGCATTGATCCTAAAACCCATACATTAGCATGGGGTGAAGAGATTGATTTGGATCCTTATGTGCTAAGGGAAAAAATTTCAAAGCAAAAATCATAAACATTTTGCAAATATCTATTATTAGAATTGTGAGCTAATTTCAATCTTAGGCGTATATTCTATAGGGCGAGCTATAGAGGTTAAATAAGAAGCATCAGTTACAATTTCTGGTAAAAGACAACGTTCAAGATGTTTAATGCGAATCTTTGTCTTATCAGAAGCTACTTGAATCAGTTCACTACTGTGATAGTAATGAGGAGGGGCTATTGTTGTAACTCGCTTTTGTGGAAAACGTTTTCTTACTATTTGGATTGCTGGAACAAGATCGGAATCATTTGAAATAACAAGAGCTCTATCAAATGCATTTTGATAAGCAAGATCAAGAAGAAATAATGCAATATTGACATCGGTTTGTTTTTCTTCGTGCCCAGTCCATTTATAACTACAAGCAGGACATTTTCGATTTTTCTTTTTAAAATGGCCTAGAATTGTGGTTACTCCTCTTAATTCCAAAGCTCGAATGTAATCTTTTTGACATTTTTGTGTAGATTCAGACACATGTTCTGCATAGGCTGAAAAATAAAATACACGATCAAGTTCTTCAGAGTGAGATTTTAAAAATGTTTTTGAAAGTTGCTTTAAATCTACCCACTTCAATTCTGGCCGCCCAAGAATAGAAATTGCGTGATAAAGGTTAAAGCCATCAAAAAAAGAAATCACGCGTTGACGGGACATGTCTGCTCATAAAAAAACATGCCACGAGCCGGAGCTCGTGGCTTCCTCATGGAATGTACCATAAGGGACGATGTAGACATCATAATTTCTTTCATAAATATTTTGCAAATATTCATTTATTAATAGTTGTAACCCTTAATCGAATTTGATCTCTTTGCGCATGGAAAGATAGACAAAATGGGCCACTAATAGGCCCAGTAACATTCCGCCAATAAGGTCACTTAAATAGTGTGCATCGACGACAATGCGGCAGAACGAGATGCCCAAAGCAAAAAGAAGAAAAAACGAAGAGAGGCGCGGGTAGAAGCAGGCCAAACTTGCCATGATCGCTGTGATGGTCACTGCATGCCCTGAAGGAAAAGACATGTAATCTGTGTCAGAAAATGAAAAGAGATGGAATCCGTAGAAATTCTGCGAAAAGAAAAGCTCAGGCCGTGCGCGTCCTAAGAAATTTTTAAGAATAGAACTAAATACACTGGCGACATTGATAGAGATTGCAATGAGCATGGTTTTCCGAGCAATGGTCACCAGCTGTAAAGGAAAACGGAGAAAATAGTAGAGTGCAAGCCAAAGTAGGATATGCCACCAAGGAGAGGCAATGGCAGCAATGGAATCGCAGAGGGCACGCCATGAAGGAGATAAATTTTGAAAATAGAGAGCAATCGGTTGGTCAAGATAAAAATAGCTCAAAATAAGCAGTCCTATTCCCAAAACTAGGACTATTTTCCAATGTTTTAACGGCATAGTTAATCCACTTTGATTAATTTCATCGCTTGGGTGAGTGATTTGCTGCTGCGCTCAAGAGAGGCCCACGGATTTTTTCTCAAGCGCGATTTTATATTGCGAATTGTAAAAGAATTACTCTTTAAAGATCTATTTTTCAGCTCTTCCCATGAAATAGGCGCAGCCACAGAAGCACCTTCAAGCGCTCTGACAGCATAGGGCGCTACGACTGTCTGGCCAAACGCATTTCTGACCACATCAATGTAGACCCGACCTCGCCTTTTTTCTTTTCTCACTTCGGTAGTAAATTTGTTTGGCTCTTTTTTGGCTAAATAGGAGGCAATGGCACGTGCAAAA
The DNA here is from genome assembly GCA_964569185.1 of uncultured bacterium. Taxonomy (GTDB): domain Bacteria; phylum Chlamydiota; class Chlamydiia; order Chlamydiales; family Rhabdochlamydiaceae; genus DATIJP01. The sequence goes on along the minus strand of CAZMTP010000033.1, from coordinate 6,099 downwards.
CTCCTCACTTTATCAAAGTCATATTCTCTTTTAATCGGCACAACTATATGCACCCCTTTGGAACCGGTCACATTGACAAAGGTTTTTAGTTTTAACTTTTTTTCTAAAATCTCTTTTAATGCAAAGGCGCCGTGAGCGACTGCTTGAAATCCGCCTTTTGGAGGTGGATCTAAATCGAAAATCAATCGGTCAGGAGTGTGTGGCTTATCGATGCGACTTAGCCAGATGTGGGGCGTGATGCAATTTTGATTTGCAAGCCAGAGCAATGTGGGCAGCTCATTGCAGAGCAGCATCTGGATACTTTCTTTTCCTTCGCGGCCTACGCGCACAGTTTTTATCCATGCGGGATGGCCTTCGGGAACATTTTTTTGAAAAAAACCGATCTTAGCAATCCCCTGCGGATAACGTTTCATAGAAATAGGCCGGTCTTTAATGAGTGGCAACATCCACTTAGAAACGGTGCGGTAATAATCGGCTAATTCCTGCTTTTTGATTTTGCTTTTGGGAAATAGTAATTTATCAGGATGGGTGATCACAACCTTCATTTGGGCCTCTCTCTCTTAACAGATTTGGCAGATTTATCGGTGCGCAAACCTTTAAAGCGGGGATGGCGCAACTTGCCATCTTTAGTCCACTCGGTGAATTCCACTTCACAAACAAGGTGCGGTCTGACCCAGTATGCTTTTTTTTCTTTCGGAACTCCTTTGAAAGGGCATCTCTCTGTTTTCAAGCGCGCTAATTTAGTCGCTACGCTATCGAGTGTTTGGAAGGAATAGCCTGTGCCCACTTTCCCTGCATAATGAAGTAAGCCTTTAGGATCGTAATAGCCAACAAGGAGCGCACCAAATCCTGTTCTAGAACCTTGCGGGCTAGTATAACCTCCAATCACAAACTCTTGTCCAATGCTGCATTTAAATTTGAGCCAATCGCGGCTCCGTTTGCTCATATAATGAGACTCAGCCCGTTTTGCAATGATGCCTTCCCATCCTTTTTTGGCTGCTTTTTTATACAGCGCCAGCCCTTCTTCTTTAATGTGGGTGGTGTAGCAGACGGTCTTAGTAAAAGGGAAAAAATGTTTCAGCAGCTGTTTGCGGAGGATGAGCGGCAATCCTCTGATGTCATATTGATCCCAATAAGGCATATCAAAAAGATAAAAATAGACTTTAGGCACTTTGCCTTTGACACGACTCACGTCAAGCACATTCATCCGGTTTTGTAATGAGGAAAAGCTAGAGACCCCTTCTTCATTAAAGGCAACAATTTCTCCATCGACTAGATAGTCTTTGCTCTCTTTGTCTTCCAGTGATTGCACAATTTCAGGAAAGGCATGATTGACCATTCTTCCACTTCTTGAATAGAGCGTCACTTTGCCTTTTTTCTTCATGGCAAGACAGCGCATCCCATCGAATTTTTCTTCGTAAATCCAGTGCGGATCAGAAAAATAGTCTTCGGTCAGCGTGGCGAGCATCGGAGAAACCCAATGGGGCTGCGCCTTCTTTTTTAGCCCTCTAAGGATCTCTTTTTCATTTTGATTAGAAGCCATTGTTTTTCTCGAAAATGGATCAAAGCAAAAGCGCCTTTCAATTTTTTGCCTTTGAGTTCTAGTTCCATTCTTCCATTACGATACGATTTTTTTAACGGAATCTCTTTGAGGTTTATGAAAGTGCCGCGGTCCCAAATTTCCACACGGCCAGCGCCATATTGCCCTTCAGGGATCACCCCTTTAAAATAGGCATATTCTAACGGGTGGTCTTCTGTTTCGATGGCCAATCTTTTTTCTGCTGTTTTTGTAGGGATGCCTTTCGGTACGGCCCAAGATTTTAAGACGCCTTCCATTTCCAATCGGAAATCATAGTGCAAATGAGAGGCATAATGCTTTTGCACAACAAAAAGCGGCTTTTTAACCGCTCTTTTTTTGGTGCCGGAGGGCTCGGGGGTTTTCTTGAAGTTCCTTTTTTTTCTGTAAGCAAGCAGTTTTAATGCCATAATTGAATCTATAGCATTTTAAAGTTTTTTTATTACAAAAGTTTTTAAATCCCATCTTGATAATAAAGCAAAAAATAGCTATAAGTATTAAACAATTTTTTAAATTTTTGAGGTTTATGACCACTTTTTCCGATCGCTCGTATATCGTTCAGAAATGCAAGTGAATTAGAGGAATGCTTCTCTCCATGCTAAACTTATCGTTACATATGAATGGTATTCGCTCTCAATTCAGTGTAAACGTACTCAGCCGCATGCGGTTGAACGACGCGGCGCAACAAGAATTTGATCGCCTTAAAAAAGAAACAGCGCCACTAGAACAGATAGTTACAAAAGTTTTTGGAGTTCTTACATCGACTCTTAAAGAAGCAGTTACGAAGGAACAAATTGCTTGCGATGTCTTTTTTATTTCTGAGATTTTTAATGAAGAATATTCGCTCGATTATCTTCTGGAAATTTTTTCTTATTGTTGCAGGGAAAAAAAATTCGATGCACTTAGGCAACTATTAGAATCCCCTAAAATTCAAGCAATAGATCTTTTTGATGCTATTAATGTGACATTTAATAGTTATGAAATAGATTATGAATCTTTAGTTCCTGCGTTTAATGTGGTTTTAGAAGGCTATACTTTTACACAAAAAAATGTGGGACGATTTATTTCTCTGAGAAGTAATGACAATATTTTTTCGCAAATGCTCTTGAAAAAAGGAAAAATTGAAGGAATAGTGCCAGGGGAAATGACTCTTTTGCTACCATCTGATGGTGCTCTGTGGAAAAGAGTCGATGCTGTTTTCCAATTAAAAGCGCAACAGAAGGCTGTGAAAGAGTTTACTAATGCCTGTAAGGGACAAGATTTTCCTAAGATTAGAACTTTTTTATTTTCCTCTGAGATGCCAAATAAAGTTCTTCTTTCTACAATTAATACATTATTTACTATGCAGAATACAGATCAAGAAGCTTTACATTGCTCATTTGATGAAATTTTAAAAACATATTGCTTTTCGAATAGCGAATTGGAAAAATTTAGCGTCGGCAGAGCAGCAGATGATCTCTTTTTGCAAAAGTTATTGAAAAAATTACTTGCAAATCCTAAATTTCAAACGAAGAAAATGAGTGAATTTATTTTGAATAAAAAAATGCGTCCGATTACTACTCCATTTACAATGATTATACCGAAGCTTGACGATCTGACGACTACTTCTTCTTCTGTGCATGTTTAAGTACAGCATAAAAGCCGCAGCCTTTTAAGATGCGCGGCTGTCCAAAATGTTCGATGACCGGCCATTTACGGCAGAGCATCGGTCTCCACGCATAATGTTTGCAACTCCCATCTTTTTGTAGATAGCGGCAGCCCATCACCTGCACTTTATGATTTTCGTATTCATACACTTCTTGGCTGCGTAAGAAAAATCCGTTGACCTCTGTATGCCATACATGAAAAAGAAACCCTAAGATACCAGTCGATTTGCGCACCATAATGTAATGGCAGCAGTTGCCCCGTTTTAAACAGTGCCCTGCTGTTTTATAGGGAGGTGGCACTAAAATCCGTGCTATTTTTTGACATAGGACATCAAGCCATACAAAAGGGAGCACGAGGGCCCGAATCGGCCAGCGGATCCATCCAGGCAGCTTTTGTCTAGGAATGCCACAGGGCGGTACTGGTGGAGGCTCTTCTGCATCGCCTGCTTTAAAGATCAGATCATCTAAATTCATTTGCAGAGGATTATATCTTAAATGTAAAAGAAAAGAAATGGCTTATACCCTCTTTTTTCAAGAAGTTTCTAATAAGGATGTGCCCCAAGTGGGCGGCAAAAATGCCTCTTTGGGAGAAATGCTCCGATTTCTAAAACAAGAAGGGATTGTAGTTCCCGATGGATTTGCTACGACATCAGAAGCCTATTGGGAGTTTCTTAAAGCCAATGGGATGGAGAAAAAAATATTTCCAGAGCTCGATAAGCTTAAAAAAAGGCCCCAGCTATTGCATCAGGTGGGAACGACTGTCCGCCATACTATTTTAAAAGGCAAATTTCCAGAAAAGATCGAAGCAGAGATTTTAACGGCTTATCGTAAGCTTTCTTCTTTATACCATGCCAAAAATGTGGATGTGGCTGTCCGCAGCAGCGCCACAGCAGAAGATCTACCCAACGCCAGTTTTGCGGGGCAGCAGGAGACATTTTTAAATATTAGAGGCGAAAAGCAGCTCTTGGAAGCTTGCATCAAATGTTATGCCTCGCTATTTACAGACCGGGCGATTGTGTACCGCATAGAAAAGGGATTTGCCCACGATAAAGTGGCCCTATCTATCGGCATCCAAAAGATGGTGCGCTCCGATAGTGGGAGTGCCGGCGTGCTGTTCACTTTAGATACTGAAAGCGGTTTTCGAAACAGCATCACCATTAATGCTGCTTTTGGTCTTGGAGAAAATGTGGTCCAAGGCGCGATCCAGCCTGATGAATACATGGTGTTTAAACCGTTTTTAGATCATGACAAAGTGACCCCGATCATTAAAAAAAATCTCGGAAAAAAAGAGAAAATGATGGTGTATGGCACAGGGAAGCAGACCACAAAAAATCTTCCCACTCCTGCATCAAAAGCAGCCCAATTTGTGTTATCGGATCAAGAGATCCTTCAACTGTCTCGATGGGCTATGGCCATTGAAAAACATTACCAAAAACCAATGGACATTGAATGGGCCAAAGATGGGAAAACAGGACAGCTTTTTATTGTCCAGGCGCGTCCTGAAACGGTCCAATCCCAGAAAAAAACAGGGCTGTTCAAAGCTTATCGGTTAAAAGAAAAAGGAAAAGTGATCTTACAAGGTCTTGCTATTGGAGAAGCGATCGCAGCAGGAAAAGTGCAAGTGATTGCATCGACTGCTAACATTAAACAGTTTAAACCGGGCTCTATTTTAGTGACCAAAATGACCTCTCCTGATTGGGTGCCGATCATGAAGCAATCGGTGGGCATCATTACCGATCTTGGAGGCAGGACTTCCCATGCTGCTATCGTGAGTCGAGAGCTAGGTCTTCCCGCTATTGTGGGCACGGAAAAGGGCACGCAACTATTAAAAAATGGACAGGAGATTACCCTTTCTTGCGCTGAAGGAGATGAGGGCCATGTGTATGCAGGCAAACTGCCCTTTGAAGCGATCGAGACAGATACACAAACGCTTCCAAAAGTGGATACTCCGATCATGCTGAATTTGGCAAGCCCAGAAGAGGCGTTGCGCTGGTGGCATCTGCCAGTGCAAGGAGTGGGGCTCGCTCGGATGGAATTTATCATTAATAACATCATTAAAATCCATCCTATGGCGCTGATCGATTTTAAGAAGGTCAAAGATCCCAAAGAAAAAAAAGCGATTTTAGAGCTGACAGCGGGTTATGCAAAAAAAACAGACTATTTTGTTGAACATTTGGCGCTGGGAATTGCGCGTATTGCCGCTTCGCAACATCCCTATCCAGTGATCGTCCGTATGAGCGATTTTAAAACTAATGAGTATGCCAATTTGATTGGAGGGAAAGCCTTTGAACCGAAAGAAGAAAATCCGATGCTTGGTTTTCGAGGCGCCTCTCGCTATTACAATCCGCGCTACCGCGCAGGATTTGGCTTGGAATGCCAAGCGATCAAACGTGTTCGAGAAAAGATGGGCTTTTCCAATGTGCTAGTGATGATTCCTTTTTGCCGCACACTAGAAGAGGCGGACAAAGTGCTTAAAGTCATGGAAGAAGAGGGATTGAAACGCAAACAAAATGGGCTTGAAATCTATGTGATGTGTGAAATCCCTTCCAATGTGATTTTGGCAGCAGAATTTGCAGAGCGATTTGATGGTTTTTCAATCGGCTCAAATGACTTGACACAGCTCATCCTTGGAGTGGATCGCGATTCAGTGGAACTAGCGGCTCTTTTTGATGAGCGCTATGAAGCGGTAAAAAAAATGATCCAAGAGGTGATCCAGGTAGCAAACGCCAAAAAATGTAAAATTGGTATCTGCGGTCAGGCGCCTAGTGATTATCCTGGCTTTGCAGAATTCTTAGTGCAAGCGGGGATTAATTCTATTTCTCTTAATCCGGATAGTGTGGTGGGCGTGATCCAACGTCTAGCTACGGCAGGGATATC
>CAZMTP010000032.1:0-19475 GCA_964569185.1 uncultured bacterium | reverse complement strand
ATTATTCCAAATTTTTGATTTTTGAAGTATTTTTTCACAGATTTGAAACTCGCTTTACAGCACATACTTAGATAAGTAGGGCAAGAAGCGAGTTTCAAAGGTGTGGAAAAAGACACAAAAAGCATATTTTGCGACTAATGAGATAGGTTCATAATTTAGTTTCCAAACAGTTTTTGGCCTAGCTCTGTGACACAAAAGCAGTCTTTGCCTTCATGAGTGCCCACAGCTGTGATGCCTAATTCAGATAGATAATCAAAAATGACTGTTTTTACAAATAACTTTTCTTCTTCGGAATAGGTTGGAATTGTATATTTCCAGGTTTTTCCCATGCGTTTTAAGATCACTGTTTGATGGTCATGTAAAGAGGAGGTGATTCCTTTAAAGAAATCTTCAAAGTAGACCCATCCTGCAGAAGCGACACGCGCAATGCTCTTCTCAGCTTCACGCAGACAGCGCTCCGAAAATAGTTCTACAGAAAATCCCTCTTTTTCAAAGCGGTTTAAGGGATGGCGGTAGATATAGAGCGCTTGATTTTCTAGCTTCATATCCAACCAATCATTGGCAGAATCTAAAGCATAAAAACGGCCGCTCACAATATCACCCAGTTTGAGGGTGATCAACTTCGAGAGCGACTGATGGGTCTCTTCTTCAGAGATATCTGGAAATAGTTTGCTTAGTAGATGGCGTCCCGGTTTTCCTTTTTTTAATGCCAGGGGCTGTTTTTTTGCCTCGCGCAAGAAAAAAGTTAAATGTTCTATAAATTTAAATTCGGAATCAGTTTTTCGTGCGATTTTTTCTTCAGAAATGGTTTCTGGTGTGGCCGCTTTTAAAAATAGCAGATATTGTTTCCATTCATAAAAAGGGGAGACAATCTCTTCTAAGCGGTCTTCTATTTTCTTATAGCCCAAGCAACAGACAAAGCTAAATTCTAAGTGCAAAAGCATCTCATCGAATTGGCTTCTGGAAAGTTGGTATTTTTCCATCAAAAATTGAGAGGAGACCTCAAAGGTTGGCGATTGGAACAGATCTTCAATCATCATCTGGTAGATCGGATCTGAAAAATTCAGCTCCATAAGGTAGCGTTGAAAAATCTGAGGGGTCAAGAAATATTTCTCTACCAGAGAATCAAAAATATTGTTTGAGGTACGTGGAATACTGTACCAGCTAGGAAGTACCTGGATGGGCACTTTGCGCAGCAGGGCCAAAAAAAACTCCATTCCTGGCTTAAAATCTTCATCAAACTTTAAAATTTGAAATTCATAGTATTTGCGCACCTCTTTGTCTACGACAATGAGATCGCCGCTCACTGATAGAAGGCCGGAAGTTTCCAATTTTTGAAGGCTTTTAAGGAGCGGCTCTTTTTCAAGTTCTAAAGTTTTAGCAAGATTTCTGAATGAAATGGTCAGGGGACTATAAAGAATTTCCTCTAAAACTTCCAAATCCCGTGCAGTGAATTGGGACATGAGATGTCGATTCTCAATGTCTTTATGGTAATCATAATCTGACAAAACGATCTTATTTTTTCGAAATGTGGTCATTTCGAGCATAAACCTACCCTCTGCAGTGGTAAAGAATATAGTGCAGAGCTCCTTTTGTTACAAGAAAGGTGCTTTTAATTTGGATTATTTGATAAAGTTTTTAGCTCTATGACTAATAAATACGATCCGAAACGGATCGAACAAAAATGGCAAAAAATCTGGGAAGAGCGTCAGCTATTCAAAGTAGAAGCAGACCCTACCAGGCCTAAATATTACGTATTAGACATGTTTCCCTATCCTTCAGGGGCAGGGCTTCACGTGGGACATGTAACTGGCTATACAGCGACCGATATTTTAGCCCGTTATAAGCGGCAAAAAGGGTTTAATGTGCTCCATCCGATGGGCTGGGACAGTTTTGGCCTCCCTGCAGAGCAATATGCGATCCGGACAGGGACCCATCCAGCCATCACCACACAGCAGAATATCAACACCTATCGCAAACAATTGAAATTACTCGGATTTAGCTATGACTGGTCGCGTGAATTTGCCACCTCTGACCCCAAATACTACAAATGGACCCAATGGATCTTCACAAAACTTTATGAAAAGGGGCTGGCTTATGAGGCAGAGATGCTGGTCAACTACTGTCCTGCTCTGGGCACAGTGCTTTCTAATGAAGAGGTAGAAGAGGGATTTTCCAAAGAAGGGGGCCATCCTGTCGTCCGCAAGCCGCTGCGTCAATGGGTCTTAAAAATCACCGATTATGCAGAGCGTTTGCTGGAAGATCTTACTCTTTTAGATTGGCCCGACCATTTAAAAAGATTACAGGCCAACTGGATTGGGAAAAGCATCGGTGCCAATATCGATTTTATTGAAGAAAGCACAAAAGAAAAAATCACCGTTTTTACAACCGCCCCAGAGACACTATTTGGCGTTACTTTTTTAATTCTTGCACCGGAGCATCCACTAGTAGCCAAAATCACAACAGATAAAATGAAAAAAAAGGTGGAAGCTTATCAAAAAGAGGTGGCTTCAAAAAGTGATTTAGAAAGGACCGATCTTGCCAAGGATAAAACAGGCGTCTGGACAGGCGCTTATGCGATCCATCCTATCACACATGAAAAAATCCCCATCTGGATCACCGATTTTGTACTCGTGCAGTACGGCACCGGCGCTGTAATGGGAGATGCTCATGATGCGCGCGATTTTGAATTTGCTAAAAAGTATGATATCCCTTTAAAAATCGTGCTCGATCCATCAAAAGAGGTCCCTGAAGAAGAGCGATCAGAGATACTGGCAGGGAAAAACTGCTGGGAAAAAGAAGGAACTTTAATCCATAGCGATTTTCTAAATCATCTGGACCGCGAAAAAGCCAAAATCAAGATCACAGAATGGTTGACCACCCATCATAAGGGGGAGCAGTCTGTGCGCTACAAGCTGCGCGACTGGCTTTTTTCTAGACAGCGCTACTGGGGTGAACCATTTCCTATTTTACATTTCGAAGATGGCACAAAAAGGGTCTTAGATGTCTCTGAGTTGCCGCTCACTCCTCCAGAACTAGTAGATTTTAAACCAAGTTCTTCTGGAGAAAGTCCACTGGCAAGAGCTAAAGATTGGGTGAATATTGTTGATCCTAAAACGGGGAAAAAAGCGAAACGGGAAACCAATACAATGCCTAACTGGGCAGGTTCATGCTGGTACTATCTTCGTTTTTGTGATCCCCATAACGATCACCGCGCCTGGGACCCTGAAAAAGAATCTTATTGGATGGCAGTCGATCTTTATGTAGGAGGCGTGGAGCATGCGGTTCTACACCTTCTCTATGCCCGTTTCTGGCATAAAGTGCTCTACGATTTGGACTATGTGAGCACCAAAGAGCCGTTCCAAGCGTTGCGCAACCAGGGGCTTGTCACTTCAAGATCTTATAAACTTCCTAAGGGAGGTTATTTAACTGAAGATGAGGTGCAAGAAAAAGATGGCATTTACTATCAGATGGGAACCGATGAAAAATTGATCTCGCAAATTGAAAAAATGTCGAAATCAAAACTCAATGGGATTCCACCTGATCTGATTGTTGAAGAATATGGAGCTGACTCTTTGAGGCTTTATGAAATGTTTATGGGGCCGTTTGATAAAGAAAAGGTATGGAATACCGATTCTGTGACAGGATGCCGCCGTTTTTTAAACCGTTTCTATGACATGGTCTTTTCAGAAAAGGTGACTGATCAGGAGACAAAAGAGGCATTAAAATTAGGCCATAAGCTGGTTCACGATGTGGAAACTGATATTGTAAATATGCAGTTTAATACGGCCATTGCCAAAATGATGGAATTTCTCAACGATTTCCTCCCTTTGCCGCACTATCCGAAATCTGTAGTAAAAATGGTGACCCAAGCGCTCTATCCTTTTGCTCCACATATAGCTGAAGAAGCGTGGCAACATCTGGGGGGAAAAGAGAGCCTGACCTGGACTCCTTTTCCGAAAGTCAATCCGGCCTATCTTGTTGAAGAAACAGCCACCTACGTGGTGCAATTTAATGGCCGTGTGCGTGGCCAGTTTGATCTTCCCAAAGACCAGACAAAAGAGGCGCTTATTTCACTGATTAAACAGCAGCCCCAATTTGCCAAATATCTAGAAGGGGAGCTGATCAATGTGATCTATGTCCCTAATAAACTTATTAATTTAGTTGTCAAATGATTTCACTTTTCTATGATTGCGCCCTTTTTATGTTAGGTTTGGCAGCGATTCCAAAACTGCTTTGGAATCTGATCAAAAAAGGCAAATACCGCACCTCCTTTGCCGCGCGCTTTGGTTTCCGGCTGCCGGAGATCAATGCTGATAAAAAAGGACCGGTCATCTGGATGCATGCAATTTCAGTCGGAGAAAGTAAAGCGATTGCTCCGCTTTTTAGCGCACTTGCCAAAAAACATCCTGATGCTACCTTTTTTGTTTCTTCCACGACAGAAACGGGCCATGAAGAAGCAAAAAGATGTTTAAAAGGGGCCGATGGCTATTTTTTCCTTCCGCTAGATTTTTCCTGGATCATGAAAAAAACGATCCAACGACTAAAACCGGATCTACTTATTTTAGGAGAGGGTGATTTCTGGTACCAACTGCTGAAAGAGAGCAAGAAAAGAGGCGCTAGCTGTTTGCTTGTCAATGGAAAGATCTCAGAGCGCTCTGCTTCCCGTTTTTTAAAAGTTCCTTTTTTCTCCAAGCCTCTTTTTAGACTATTGGATGCGCTTTGCGTGCAAAGTTTCCGTTATGCAGAGCGTTTTTTATCTCTTGGGATTGAAAAACAGAAAATCTCCATTACAGGAAATCTAAAATTAGACGCCTCACCAAAAGTTTTAACCATAGAAGAGAAAAAGCGGTGGAGAGAGCAGCTCCATTTGGCGCCAGAAGATCGGATTCTGGTGATTGGCTCTACCCATCCTAAAGAAGAAGAGCTTCTTTTATCCGCGCTAAAACCACTCTGGCAGACCATTCCGCAACTTAAAGTGTTGATTGCGCCGCGCCATCCGGAGCGTTTTGTTTCTGTTGTCTCTCAATTGAAAGAAGAAGGATATCGCGTGAGAGCCTATTCAGAAACAGCTCCCAACCATGACGCTCAAGTGATTGTGATAGATGCTATGGGGATTTTACAAACTCTTTATCAGTTAGCAGATCTGGCCTTAGTAGGGGGCAGTTTTGTTCCAGGCATTGGTGGTCATAATATTTTTGAACCGATCCAATTTGGGATTCCGACACTTTTTGGCATGCATATGGAATCGCAGCTTGATCTTGTGAATCTAGTCTTAGATCAACGGGCAGGGATTCAACTCTCTTCTTCCGATCTATTAAAAACTATTTTAGATCTATTACAAAATAGTGAAAAAAGGGCAGAACTATCTATGAGTGCGCTTCAAAGTGCGGCTGAAGCTAGGGGGGCCACGCATAGGACTTTAGAAATTCTCGAAAGTTATTTGGACTAAATAGAATATTTGTTACAATTTCCGCTTATCGCGGGGTGGAGCAGTGGTTAGCTCGTTGGGCTCATAACCCAAAGGCCGGAGGTTCGAATCCTTCCCCCGCTATTCTTTTTCCGTTTTCTTTTCCTTTTTGGCGGTATAGCTCAGTTGGTTAGAGCAGCGGAATCATAATCCGCGTGTCGTTGGTTCGAATCCGACTACCGCTATTTTTTTAAAATAGCGGTAGAGCAACACAAGAGTTTGTGTTGCGTTCGGATTCGAAGTGAGCGAGATGCAGCGAGCGAACCGGCCCGATGGGCGAACGACGGCGGGAGCCGCTTTCGCCTGAGGGGAATCCGACTACCGCTATTTTTTTAAAATAGCGGTAGAGCAACACAAGAGTTTGTGTTGCGTTCGGATTCGAAGTGAGCGAGATGCAGCGAGCGAACCGGCCCGATGGGCGAACGACGGCGGGAGCCGCTTTCGCCTGAGGGGAATCCGACTACCGCTATTTTTTTAAAATAGCGGTAGAGCAAACGGTTGGCTTGCGTGGGGGTTGCGTAAATTTTTATGACTCATAAACAGCATCACAATCATCAAAAAGATGAGACTATAAGATTCACTATAGATTTACCACTAAAGCTACACAAATATCTTAAATTACTTGCTACTAGGGAAGGAGTCAGTTTAAATGAATATGTCATTAGTAATTTGCCTAGTTTAGAAAAGGATAAAGCAAAAAAAAAGCAAGCGATGAAGAATTGGATGTTTTACTTAAAGAATTTCTCATAGATAAAGCTTCAATGCTCAAAAGGCTCTCTAAAAAATAAGACATCTAAGAAATTAAATCGTATATTTGATTAAGACGTTTTTCTTTCGGGATGGTAATCTTCATCATCGAATTTTTCATCTTCGATATCTTGCATATCACGCCCAGAGCCGCGATGCGGGTCAGATTTTTCTTTGAGATGCCGTTTTTCTTCTGAACTTTGATCGCTATAACGATTTCCCGGACGGCTTTTGCCTTCATCGCCATAGTCGCCCTCAGTTCCATACACTTGTTCCCAATGGCGCGCTTCTGCGTTGATATAATCTTGCATATAACGAGGGGAGCGGAAAGGACCTCCATATCCCTTTTCTGATTTATGCCGCCGATCCCAATGGCCCTCTAAACGCCTTTGTCCTGGAAGATCATCTGTTTCAAAGCTAGTGGGAACCTTTTTTTTGCTTTTATTTTTCAGAGACTTCGCGCGGGTTAGACGTACAGTTTTTGTCTTTTTTTTATTAAAGCGTGCCTTTTTTTTAGCCATGAATCTATCCTTAATTCTTGAATTACTATAATGCAAAATATAAGGGTAGTATTGTTTTTTCAAAGATGAACCTACCCTATTAAATTAGAATTTGCTATGGATGAAAAAAAAGAGGCATGATGGGTCTAATTCTTATTCTTGTACTGCTGATCCTTATTGCAGTAACTTTTCCACGATGGCCCTATAGCAAAAAATGGGGATTTAAATACACCAGTGTGCTTGCCATTATTTTAGCCATTATTCTTGTACTGGTCTCGATTAAGTTAATTACACTATGGGATTTCGAAATCGATATCCATGATCGGTCCATGGAAATAGAGCTCGAACCCAACTATTACCAGGAGGCAGAGTGAAAGATTTTTACGATTTATTTATAGACGAACTTAAGAAAATCTATAGCGCAGAAAAACAGATTGTGAAAACGATGCCTAAAATCATCAAAGCGGCCGAATTAAATGAGTTAAAGAAAGCGCTCGCACACCATCTTGAAGAATCAAAACAGCAGATCAAACGATTAGATATGATTGCAAAAGAATTGAAAGAAAATTTCTCTGGGGGAACCTGCACTCCTATAAGAGAGCTCTTAAAAGAATGTGAAAAATTCATCAGTGGCAATTATGATCCGATCGTGCGCGCTGCAGCTTTAATTAATAGTTGCCAAAAGATTGAACATTATGAAATTGCCAGCTATGGCGCCTTAAAAGAACATGCGCGTTATTTTAAGTTGTTTAAAGTGGAACGATTACTCGAAGATTCTTCCCATGAAGAAGGCAATGCGGATAAAAAGCTGACAGAACTTGCAAAGGGAACTGAACAGATAGAAGGCATCAATAAAATGGCCTATAAACGTTCTGCTTAATCTTTAAGTTCGATTCTTAAAAAGGCCATATAGGAGAATGGCGTTCCGCCATAGTCAGATTTAATAGAATGGGGAACAAAAGAAGCACTCCCGACAAATCCAAGCCCCCAAAGGGTATAAGGAATAAGCGGAAACTCAAATAGATATCCTAGGTCTATTTTCCCTACGTTAAACACTTTATTCGCATTAGGATTTGGAGGAATAAAAAGTTCATCTTTGGCCACATATTCGGCCCTGCCAAATATTACATGCCGGTGATGGATTTCAATGGCTGTTTCCAAAAGAACTCCATTTAAATTATGGCCAGGACGATTTTGGTTTAATCCCCAAGCCCCTGTGATTTGCCAATTGCTCACTTCCCAAGCTTTATTATAACTAATAGAAGCAGTAGTACGTTGTGTGTTCATTTTGGGTTCTAATTGTTCAGGACTTCTTAAAAAACCAGTGCTGATCTGTGCTGCAATATTTTCTGTGGGATTGATCGATATTCGTCCACAGTAGGAATCAAACCGTGGCCGATCAAAATTCCATCGGTGCTGGTCTGGTTCTCTGCCATTAAAAATAGACAGATCAATTTTAAGCCAATCGCGTACAAATCCTATTGTGGCCACTCCAAAAGAAATATGTGTCGAATCTAGCCAATGGTGCGTGATGGGAGCTTCTGGATTAAAAAAGGCTGAAAAACGGTGAATATACGCAGGCGGACCAAGAGCAGGTTCTCCAGGATACCCAAAATAAGCAAAAAGGGAATCTGTCTCTAAAAATCGCACTGTGTAGACTACAGCCAATTCCATCATAAAATCATGTGGATGTTGACGATCAATGAGAGGTGTCACACCATTGCACGTTTCCCCCGTCTGTAAAAGGAGTGGATAACCATGACATCCTATGGTAGCAGGTTCAATACAGAGCATATTGCGAAAAGCAAACGTGCCACACCCGATATCCTTTTGTGCAGTGAACATGAACATGTTTTCACTGAAAAATTTATGATCTCCTCTAGGTCCTCTTTGATCATCGTAAATTGCCATCAGATATCCATGCATCATCAGCTCCCAATGGTGAGCAGTGCGATGGATCTCGGGCATCTGTGTAGAACCAGGCATCCAACTTGTGCCTGTCGCATCGCGCCCCATGGGATAAGTGCCATACATTCCATGCATAGACATTTCATGATTGTGATCATGAGTCACGGCATAACATGAAACTGTAATGATGAGAAAAATAAATAATTTCATTCTTTACTAAAATCGATGTAGCCCTTCGTTACATTGACATCGACCAACTTTACTTCCACTTTATCGCCCACATCTAGCCCTTTAAATCCTTTTATGAGTTTGCCCTCGATCGGAGGAGCCAATACTCTAACCCAGGTGCCTTTTGCGCTGGCGCCGGTGACTACTGCCTTATAACGGGTACCAATGTATTGCGAAAGAAGCAAGGCAGCAGCAGATTTGCGCATACGCCGCTCTACTTTAGCCGCATCGTCTTCTTTTTCTGTGCAACGCTGTGCTATAGCTGCCAATGCTTTCATCGTATAGGGCAATTTTTCTTGATTGAAATGACTCTTCAAAAGCCGTTGCATAATCAGATCAGGATAGCGACGATTAGGCGCAGTAGTATGGGCATATTCACGCAGAGCCAAATCAAAATGGCCTAACGCGCGTTCCTTAGGGCGTGCCAGCACATATTCTCCGCGTCCAATCAATTTAATCATAAGCAGAGAAAGATCTGGATAATGCAAGGGATCTTTTTTCATCTGTTTTAAAAGGAACTGCTCTAATGCTTTCGCATCAGGAGAAGAAGGAAGCATTTCGCCATATTCTTTAGCGAGCGCAACAATCCGGTCCCACCGTTTTGGTTTACGCACAATACGTCTTAAAGCAGGCATATTGTTTTCATTTAAATAATGGGTCATCGATGAGTTTGCAGCGATCATGAATTGCTCAATAATCGCATGCGCTCGGTTATAGGGAGCTTCTACTAAGCCGACCACCATGCCGTCTTTAATGATGGGCACCATTTCGATCGTTTTAAAACTTAAAGCGCCCTGTTCAATGCGATAAGCATGCATCTTTTGCGCTAGGGAATCTTGTAATCTTAGTTGTTGTTTAATGGCCTCGTTAACGGCCGGATTAGACAGGGGAGTCCTCAAGTCTAAAAAAGCGGCCACTCCATTGTAGGTCAATTTTGCCTGATTGCGCACCAGGGCAGAATAGACATCTATTAATGAGAAAGCGCCCTTTTCATCTACTTTCATTTCGATCACAATCGCAGAGCGGTCGCACTTTTCATTGAGCGATGTGAGATTATTGGAAAGTTTGGCCGGGAACATGGGGAAAATTTTTGTTGGGGTATATACTGAAGTAGTGTTATGGCCCGCATATTGATCTAAAGCCGATCCCTTTTTCACCAAACTGTCTACATCGGCAACAGCGACATAGATTTTATCTTCTTCGGCATAGGTTAACTGGTCTAAATCTAAAGAATCATCATTGTCAATGGAGACCCAAAGAAGCGAGCGCAGATCGCGCAAAGGAAAATCCAGGAGAGTTCCCTGGATCTTTGAAAGTTCTTCTATAGCAGACGGTGGAAAATTAGGAATAAACCCTTTTTCCACCATCACCTGGTCAGCAAGTGCAGAAAGCTCGACTATTCCATCGCTCATTCCACACTATATACCTTATTTTTTAGGTAATTATCTATTTATTTTACATCGCTAGGATGAGGAATAGGACCTTCGACCACTTTATCTGGGTCGTAGAAGTTATCAGGTATAATATCTACTATAATGTCTTCCTCAGGGATTTTAGTGATCGTCTCATCAGCGAATCCCACAGAAAGAAATGCCATAGGAACAATTAAATAAATTAACTTTTTTAACATAATTATTACTCCTAATTATAACGGGCAATATTATATCAAAGTTAATTATGTAAATAAAGTTAAAAAAACTACTTTTTTAAATAGATTTTTATAATCTTTAACGGCTCTACAGGGCGGTCATTGCGCACAGGAGAGGATTCAATTTTTTTAACTACATCCATCCCGCTGGTGACCTCACCAAAGATAGTATGTTTATTATTGAGCCATGGGGTGGCGGCAGTAGTAATAAAAAATTGACTACCATTAGTATTAGGACCGCGATTGGCCATCGCTAAGAGCCCTGGGCGGCTAAATGTAAGGGTAGGGACAAATTCATCGCTAAAAGACTTGCCCCAGATCGATTGCCCACCGGTGCCATTGCCTTGCGGATCTCCGCCTTGGATCATAAAGCCTTTAATGACGCGATGGAAGATGGTTCCATCGTAGTAATGAGATGCGGCCAATTTTTCAAAATTTTCTACTGCTTTGGGCGCTTTATCAGGGAAGAGAGTCACTTCAATAACGCCTTGATTGGTTTCAATCACCATGATCTGTTTTGATTCGGCCATAGATACTTCCTCAGATTGTAATAAAGTTGAAAAGGGTAAAAGTAGTGTAAGAAAGAGTGCTCTTAGCATGTGAAACTCCTTAGTTTAATAGCTAGTATGGTCTAACTTGACTTTTCCTTTAAATACTTTGTGGATATAGGAGACATAAAAAAAACTTAAGGGGATGCCAGTGAGTCCTATCAGCCCCATCACATAGAGCGCTGTTTTTGATGCCGAACTATTATAGAGTGTTAATGAGCGATTTAGCGGTTCCACCGAAGAGCGTAAAATATTGGGAAAGGTTCCTATACTAAACAGAACCAGTAAAAAAACGATAGAGAGGCAGGAGCATAAAAAAGCGATGCCATCTTTTTTTTCATGTACAAAGTAGAGAATGCCGCCAATAAATCCCAAACTTAAAAAGATAAAAATAGAAAGGATAGGATGGTTAAAAAAAGGGGCGATCATATGCGGATTAAAAATAAAGGTGCCACATGTCGTCAATGCCCATAGTGCCAGAAACAGAGTGACAAGGGGACGGATCCAGCGGTGCACTTTATTGCGGAATTCGCCTTCTGTTTTCATAAGCAAATAGATAGAACCATGCATGGTAAAAAGAGAAAGGCTAAAAAGCGCCACTAAAATGGTATAAGGCGAAAAGAGTTGAAAGAGGCCGCCTTCGTAAATCCCGTGTTCATTAAGGGGAACCCCTTCAATCATATTTCCAATGATCAGCCCCACAGATAGGGCTAAAATCAGACTGGCTGCAGCAAAACAGAAATCCCAAAAATAGCGCCAAGTATAACTGGTTTTTTTGCTGCGGAATTCAATCGATGCGGCACGCAACATAAACCCAAATAGCAAGATCATCGTCGCTGTGTAAAATCCAGAGGTCAGATTAGCAAAGGCTCTAGGAAATCCTGCAAACATCACGCCGCTGCCAATCACAATCCATGTGGTATTGCCGTCCCAAACAGGGCCAATGGCATTGATCATCACGCGTCGCTGGTCATCTCCTTTGGTTAAAAGATGAAGCGCTCCAACGCCCAAATCAAATCCGTCTAAAGTGGCATAGGCAATCACTGCGAACATCATCACAAAATAGGTGAGTAGTTGCAAAAATTCTAAAGTGATCATTTTTTAAACACATCCCGATAAGGGAGCTCCTCTTCTATCACATCAGGGCCATTTTTAATCTTTTTATCCAGCAAAAGTAGAAAAAGAGCAAAAAAGAGCAGATACATCACTACAAACATCATCAAAGAACCGATCACCTGTCCCTTGGTCAAGACAAGAGAGTAGGCATCTTTGGTCTTCATCAGTTTATAAACTAGCCATGGCTGTCTTCCCATACAGGTGCTATACCAGCCGCCAACATTGGCAAGTTGAGGAAAAATCACCGCAATCACTAAAAATTTAAGCAGTAGGGGATGCATTTTCCAACGGTTCTTACGCCAGCAATAGATTCCAAACGCCGCACCAATGAACATGAGCACCCACATAGCCACCATCAAGTGGTAGACTTGAAATACAGCAGGCACAAAGGACCATTCTTCTCTTGGAAATTGGTCCAAGCCTTGCACCGGCGTTGTTAAATCGCGGTGCATCAAAAAGCTCATGACTCCAGGGATTTTTAATCCATAAACTTTATCAATTTTTGCATCGACCCAAACCAAAACATAAGAGGGCGTCGAGGGCGCTGTTTTATAGATCCCTTCAAAAGCAGCGAGCTTTGCAGGATTGTTTTCTCCAATTTTACGTCCTAAATGATCTGCAGAAATGAGTTGAAAAATCACACAAGATCCAGCGATGATCAGTCCTACTTTCATCGATCTTTTAGCAAATTCCTGGTATTTATTTTTCAGAAGATAGTAGGCAGAGACGCTGATGATTAAAAAAGCGCCTGTGAGCCAGCAGGCCAAGAGCACATGGGTCAGATGGCTTAAATTGGTCGGGCTTAAAAACATTTCCCACCAGTCAGTCACCTGCGCCACCTGCTCGCCGCCCACATCTGTCGCAATACGATAACCAGATGGTTTTTGCATCCACGAATTGGTGCTCACAATCCAGATGGCACTAAAATGGGCACCTAAAGCGACCATAATGGTCGCTAAAAAGTGGACGGTGGGCTTGACCCGTTTCCAACCAAATAACAAAATACCTAGAAAACCTGCTTCGACAAGAAAAGCAAAAAATCCTTCCGCGCCGAGCAAACTTCCGAATACATCTCCCACAAAGCGAGAATAGCGCGACCAGTTAGTTCCCAAAGAAAATTGCAAAGGAATGCCCGTAGCAACGCCCAGTGCAAAGGTGAGGGAGAACACTTTGACCCAGAAGCGGGTCATTTTTTCCCACATTGGATCTTTTGTTTTGAGATACATTCCCTCCATCATGATGAGTGCGAGCGATAGCCCAATACTCAGCGGAGGATAGATAAAATGAAAGGTGATCACGAAAGCAAATTGAAGGCGCGAAAGAATTTCAACATCCATAAAAATAGTCTTTTGAAAGACCATAGCATATCAAATAATATCCTGCATATTTCTCTTTAACTTGCCCCTGCCCGGGTGTGTTGCATAACCTTTATGTTACGTATTCGAGGTAAAAATAATTTAACCACCCGCTCACTACGTTCGCGAACCACAACTTCTTATCAATATGAAATTTTGGCACGCTTCGCTTTACAAATAAAAGATAAGACACAGATTGAGCCAGTAGAGAATAAGGGGAAAGAATAAGGAGACTGCGTCCTAAATATGCCCGTGCCCGAAGGAGTCTTCTTATTTATTTTTTTCTTTCAGCGAGTTTGAGGTATTTGTAGAAAGTGGTGTGGCCATTGTACATCGAGATGATCAGCCCTTCTTTGCCGCCTAAAAAACCTCGTTTGAAAATGTAGCTTTTAATAAACGCATAGAAGCTATGGTATAAAGCGCTGAAAACAGTCACCTTTTTTTTCTCTTTGGCTTGCGCGGCAAAGAGTGTGGTGTAGTGCTGCATCTTATCTAGAAAATCGGCTATTTCTAAATAGGGGGTATGCACTATCGCATGGGAAAGGAAAATCTCTTTGAGATTTTGCTTTAATACTTTTTCATGAACTTGGTCATTGGAAAAATGGGTGGTTTTACGGTTATAAAGCCGGATCACGCGATCAGGATGCCAGCCGCCGCACCAACGGATCTCTTTGCCATTGAAAAAATTCTGCCTTTCAATCGAATAAATGCAAGAAGGATCCAAAGCAAGCGCTTCTATTTCTTTCACTAATTCTGAACTGAGTAGTTCATCGCTATCCAAAGAAAGGATCCAATCGTAGGAGGCCCGCTCAGAGGCAAGATTGTGCAAAGGCCCAAATCCTAAAAAAGGGGAGGTGTGAATCTTTACATTGGAATAGTTTTTGGCTATTTGCAGAGTATCATCTGCTGAGCCGGTATCTAAAATCAGCACCTCAGAAAAAGAGCGGGTCGAGTCTAAAGTTTTTTTTAGGGTGCGGGAGCTATTTTTTGTGAGAATGGTCACGCTGATCATAAGGTCCTTCAGTATATAGGAAAAAATAGTTAGTGTGTTAGATTATAACCATGTCTTTAGAAAAAATTTATGATGCGATCCACGGATTTATCCATTTCAATGAATGGGAACGAGAGCTGATCGATTCTCGCTTATTCCAGCGGCTGCACTATCTGCATCAGCTGGGGATCTGCTATCTGGTTTATCCTGGGGCGACCCATACCCGCTTTGGCCACTCTTTGGGCACCATGGAGCTTGCCAGTCGCATCTTTAATCAGATCACGAAAAAAGCAGATTATCAAGAACCGGATAAAGAATATTGGCGGCAACTCGTGCGTTTTGCCGCGCTCTGCCATGACTTGGGCCATCTTCCTTTTTCTCACGTGGCAGAAAAAAGGCTACTCTCCAAAAAAGGCCATGAATATTGGACTCTAAAAATTATCCAGTCTAATGAACTTGCCCCGCTGTGGCAAAAAATGGAAAAGAGGTTCCAAACAGGCCGTGTGCTTTCTGATCTTCTGAAACTTTCATTAGGGGAAGAAAAGTCTCATGAGCTAGGACTTGGGCTCTCTTTTAATGCTTGGGAAAGGGTGTTCTCGCAAATTGTATCAGGCGATTTTGTGGGCGCTGACCGTATCGATTATCTATTGCGCGATGCGAAATCGACAGGTCTTTCCTACGGGCTTTTTGACTATTCGCAACTGATTGAAATGCTCTGTGTTGTCAATAGTGAAAAAATCGGGATTGAAGAGAATGGCTTAGAATCGTGCGAAGCGCTGCTGCTGGCCCGCCACTACATGTACCGCCGCCTGTACCAATATCCTCCAGTGAAAGCCTATTCTTTCCATCTGGCACGGCTGATGCAAC
Source organism: uncultured bacterium (assembly GCA_964569185.1). Lineage (GTDB taxonomy): Bacteria > Chlamydiota > Chlamydiia > Chlamydiales > Rhabdochlamydiaceae > DATIJP01. Next base: position 4,097 of record CAZMTP010000032.1, on the reverse strand, counting down.
ATCTTTACCAAAGCCCTCACTATTTTCAGGATTTAAATGGCTACCTTTCTATGAGCGAGGCAGAAGTATTGCTCCATGTGCATCAAGCGGCAGAAGAGCCTTCCCATCCCCACTATTTGGATGCTAGCTGTATCAGTTCAAGAAAAAAAAGATTTAAAGCCATTGCGATCCCTAACATGATGCCAGAAATAGAGCTCCAAGAATTCAAAAAAAACTATTCCATCCCAGATCACTATATGGAGTGGGAACCTTCTCACAAGAAACCAAATAGCGGGCTTTCTCTTTCTGTTTTACGGAAAAATGGCCATGTGGTCCCCGCCACAGAGCTATCTGAAATCACTATTCCAAGCAGCACTCAAAGATTTGTTTACATTGCCCCTGAGTATGCCCAAACTTTCGTGCAAAGTTTGTCTTTAGAAAAGATTCCTGCTAAACTCTGAATCTATGTTAGGGATTCAAAAAAGATTTAGTCAGTTTAAAGAGATTCTATTCTCACTCAGCAGACAGGAGAAATTCTTCTGTCTTTTTTCGATGCTGTGCGGATTTTTTATTTGCGCAGAGTATGCCATTATCCGCCCGGTGAGCAATTCGCTGTTTATCCATGCTTACTCGAGTCAATTTTTTCCCTATGCATGGCTGGCGGTCATCCCACTTAATTTCGTGATTGTGTCGCTCTATAATCATTTTCTGCCCAAATGGGGATGTGCCAAGCTTTTTTTGGCCACGATCGCGCTTGTGATGGGGGGCAATCTTTTCTTCGCGCTATTCATGAAACAGTTCCACTCTCTGCCCTTTTTATTTTATATCTGGAAAGAGGTTTACATTTTGCTAATGTTCCAGCAGCTCTATTCTGTGATCCATACTACCATCAAAATGGACCAGGCAAAACTGCTCTATGGCATTTTTTTTGGCGTTGGGGGTATCGGTTCGCTTGTGGGGAGTTTTTTTCCCGGCTTTTGCGCTGTGCAGGTAGGATCAGAACAGCTTCTTTATCTCTCCGCGCCCGTTTATTTACTGCTTTTAGGTTCCTACTATTTTCTTATTAAATACAGCGCGGCACAGAATATTAAGCAGCAGCTGCCTTCCACTCAATCCCTCGGATTTATTCATGGAATCAAACTGATCTCTAGCTCTAAATTCTTACTTTTTATTTTGGCCATTGTGGTCCTGATGCAATCGGGGGCTACACTGGTCGATTTCCAGTTTAATGACTATCTAGAACATCTTTATCCTGATAAAGATGTGCGCACAGAATATATTGCTAAAACATTTAGTGTAGTCCATAGCTGCACCATTCTTCTTCAATTTATTGGCACCTATCTTTTGATTCAGATGCTTAGTCTCAGAGGATCGCATCTTTTTGTGCCGCTGATCTTTTTATGTAATGCAATTACCTTTTTATTTTTTCCTGGATTTGGCGCGGTTGCGCTTTCTTTTATTGCCATTAAATCATTCGATTTTTCAATCTTTAATGTGATCAAAGAGATGCTCTACATCCCTCTAAAACCGGATGAGAAATTCCGGGCAAAAGCGGTGATCGATATTTTTGCTTACCGCACTTCAAAAGCATTGGCCTCTTTTTTGATTTTAGGTTTAAACTTTTTTGTGCTTTCCAATATTTCACTGATCTTGATCGGGATCTATCTTCTTTGGCTCTTTGTTGTTTTGAAATATTTTAGAGAAAAAGATATAGCTCTAATAGATGAGCAAAAAAATTCCGCCTGAAGCCATTCTCGATAATCCCTTATTAAACAAGGGGATGGCATTTTCTGAAAAAGAGCGTGATGCATTGGGCCTACAAGGGCTATTGCCTTACGGTGTATCGAGTATTGAAGATCAGGTCAAGCGACGCTATGCCAATTTCAAGCAACAGCCTGACGATATCTCCAAATTTGTTTTCTTGAGTGCGCTGCAAAATCGCAATGAGATTCTATTCTATCGCTTGGTGTTTGAGCATCTGCAAGAGATGGTGCCGCTCATCTATACGCCCACTGTAGGGGTGGTCTCTACAGATTATAGTAGTCTCTATCGCGAACATCGTGGTCTTTATTTGTCTTATCCCTTGAAAGACAAAATAGACGCAATTATTCAGAATTATAGCCGCTCTGAGATCGATGTGATCGTTGTGACCGATGGCGAAAGGATTTTAGGGCTCGGCGACCTGGGCGTGGGCGGAATGGCCATCCCTGTAGGAAAATTAGCCCTCTATACTCTTTTTGGCGGGATTCACCCCGCGCGTACATTGCCTGTTCTGTTAGATGTGGGAACCAATAACAAGCAGATGCTTGAGGATCCTCTTTACATCGGTTGGCAACATCCGCGTATTACAGGGCGGGAATATGACGATTTTGTAGACCGTTTTGTGCAGGCAATAAAAAAGAGATATCCGCACATTCTTTTACAATGGGAAGATTTTGCAAAATCGCATTCCTATACTTTATTAAACCGGTACCGTACTCAACTCTGTTCTTTCAATGATGATATTCAAGGGACCGCAGCTGTTGTATTAGCTGCTGTTTTAAGCGCTGTGCAGCTGTCGCGGCAAAGTCTTAAAGAGCAACGGATCGCGCTTTTAGGGGGCGGCTCTGCGGGTATTGGAATCTGTGAAAAAATCGTCAAGGCCATCATTAGTGAGACCGATTTAACAGAAAAAGAGGCCCGCGCGCTTTTTTATGTGGTGGATAAACAAGGACTCATCCACACACAGATAAAAGAGGCAGATGAAAATCAAAAACGTTTTGCCCAAGATTTTGCCAAAATCAAACAGTGGAAAGTGAAAAATCCTTCTCATATCTCTCTTCTGGATGTGATTGAAAATGGCCATCCCACAATTTTGATTGGCGTGTCCACAGTAGGCGGCGCTTTCACAGAAGAAATAGTGACCAAAATGGCAAAATATACAAAACGGCCCGTGATTTTCCCTCTCTCTAATCCCACCTCTTTATCAGAAGCCCATCCAGCAGATCTGATCCAATGGACAAAAGGGGAGGCAATCATTGCCACTGGCAGTCCTTTTGATCCGGTGGCTTATAACAACAAAATGTATCAGATCGCACAATGCAATAATGTGTACATTTTCCCTGGTGTGGGTTTAGGGCTGATTGCTTCGAAGGCCTCTTTTGCAAGCGATCAAGTTTTTTTACGGGCTGCAAAAACTTTAAGCCGCTATTCGCCTATGCTGAAAGATCCTTATGCGCCTCTCTTTCCCACACTAGACCATCTGCGCGCCTGCTCTCGAAACATTGCCATCGAAGTGGCTAAAACTGTAATCCAAGAAGGGGCTTCTCGTATTTCTTTGAAAGAAGATCAGGTGGAAAAAACGATCGATAAGATCATGTGGATCCCCAATTACTCTACAGATTCTAATGCTTTCTTGTAATTGGGCTCTTGTGTGATTTCAGGGACAAGTTCTGTGTAAATCACACGGTCATTTTCGTCTAAAACAACAATCGCACGGGCACAAATGCCTGCTAAAGGTCCATCGACAATAAGTACGCCATAATCCTTGGCAAAATCTTTAGAGCGCATCATCGAAAGAGTCACAATATTCTTAAGACCCTCTGCACCACAGACCCGTTTTTGTGCAAAAGGGGAGTCGGCAGAAATCACTAGAACCATGATATCCGGATAGTTTTTCATCGCTTCGTTGAATTTTTTAGCGGACAATGAGCAAACCGATGTATCCAAACTAGGCACAATAGAAAGGATCTTTTTTTTGCCTTTGAAATCTTTTAAAGAACGGTTGTTCAACTCCTGGTCCACCAATTGAAAATCGTGCGCCTTACTCTGAAGAGCAGGCAACTCACCGCTAGTATGAATAGGATTTCCTTTCAATTTGATTTTTGCCATCGCTGGCAATGATAAAACAGTGACAATATTATTGACATGAAAAAAAAATTAAAAAATCATTGAGCAATGATTTGTTAGGAATTTCTATGCGACTTGGGCTACTAGCGCTTTTATTCTTCCATTCTATGTATGCGAGCACTCTGTATGTCACAGTGGATGGTGGAGGCAGTGTTGTCAATACCTTTGACACTACAACCAATACATTCGGCCCTGATATCAGTACGACAGACTTTTTTCCTTCACAGATT
>CAZMTP010000031.1:0-20247 GCA_964569185.1 uncultured bacterium | reverse complement strand
GCTGCGATCGACCATATGACCTGGATCCCCGAGAGCCAGGCGCTCCTCTTTAAATCGGATGCAGGGACGATTGAAAAACTGCAAAATTATTTAAAATCGATCGACACCAAATCGAAAAATACGGAAGGTGCTTTCTTTGTTTACAATTTAAAATATGGAAGCGGCGATCAGATCATCGAGAGCCTTGAAAAAGTGGCCAAGGACATGCCTAAAAAAGATCCTAAGCAGAAAGCGATTGTGAAGGTGATCGATGATGCCTCTTACCTCAAAGAGACCAATTCGGTACTTTTAAAAGGCACACAAGAAGCGATCGATGAAGTGAAACTTCTCATAGAACAGTTTGATGTGCCCAAAGCCAAACCGGCCTCTTTTGATAAAACAGACTTTTTCATCTATAAGCCACACCATCTGGCGCCTAAAACACTAGAAGCAGCTCTTAAAGAAACCGCCCATGACCTTCAAAGTTCAGGACTTGTCGACCAAAATCTTTTGCAATCGATCGAAACGATGCGCTATGTGGATGCCACCAACTCTTTTGTGTTTACAGGCACCAAAGAGTCGCTGGATAAAACCAAAGAAATTTTGACTCTTGTCGACATGCCGACGGCAGAAGAGGGCCAGCTGGCCCAACTCGCCGGCCAAACGTTTTTAATTTATAAAGTGAAATCGGTTTCTATCCCTCACCTGCTCGGACTTTTGAAAGATGTGAGCGCCAATCTTGGCAAAACAGATCAGAAAGGCAACCGAGATCTAATCCATACCATTGAAACTGCGAAACAGATCCAAGAGACCCATTCCCTTTTATTTGTGGGCAGGCCTGAGACCTTGGAAAGATTGAGCGCTTTATTAAAGCAGCTTGATGCTACAGGTGCTTGCAGCGCTACCTCTAAAGGGCCTGCCAATTATGTGATCTATAAACCCGATTATATTGGCGGCATAGAACTGATTTCTCTGCTTCAAGATTTTGAAATCAATCTGTCTCAGTCTGGTGTTCAAGATGCCTGCCTCTTTGATGTGCTCAATAACTTAAAATACATTGAAAAGACCGGCTATATCCTGATTGCAGGCGACCAAGCATCCATTGATAAAGTCCAAGAACTCATTAAAAAATTTGATCAACCCGGCATTGAAACGGGCGTGACCAGCCTTTCTAAATTAAAAACCAGCTTCTTGGTATACAAACTGCGTTACCACCAAGGCACAGAGATTCAAACGGCGCTCAAACAGGTGGCGCAAAATCTTTCAGGATCAGAAGGACTCGATAAAAATATTGTTACCGCAATTAATTCTCTCCAATGGATTAAAATCACTAACTCAATGCTGGCGACCGGTACACCAGAGGTACTGGCTCAATTGAAAGAGCTGATTCAAAACGTGGATGTGCCGCTTAGACAGGTATTTATCGAAGTGCTGATTATCGAAACCACTCTAGCCGATACGCTGACCTTTGGGCTGCAATGGGGTGGCAGAATGCAGTACCTGACAAAATTTGGCGCCAATACCGGTAATTTCCCAAGCTCCAACCCTTTAACGCCCACGATCACGCCTACGTTCCCTCTTGCCACACCGCTCAACAACGTAAGCGCGACCTCCTTCCCCACTCCTATGCTAGAACCTACGTCTGCGAACGGCGGCTTTGATTTAGGCGTCATTGGAGACATCATCATGCATAAAGGAAAATCATTTATCTCTTTAGGATCGCTAGTGCAAGCCCTTCAAGCTGATGGCGACACTACCGTCGTGATGAACCCTAAAATTGTGGCCCAAGATAACCAGCAATCCAATATTTTCGTAGGCCAAAACATTCCATTTGCCGGTTCTGCATTCCAATTGCAGGGAGCTAATGCAGTCAGTTCTTCAAACATTGAATACCGCGATGTGGGCGTAAATATGAGCATTACGCCCATCTTAAGCACAGATGATATCGTCACATTAGATATCTCTAATGATATCTCCCAGCAAGTATTGAATACCCAATCCAACGTGGGCGGGATCCAAGGATTGCAAACCACCCATACCACTTTAAGCGCACGCGTCTCGGTTCCTAATAACCACTTTGTGGCGCTCAGCGGCATGATCCAAGACGTCAAATCACATGCTAAAACAGGCATCCCTTGTTTAGGGGGACTTCCTGTCATTGGAGCGATCTTTAGCGTCAATACCAGTTCTATCTCAAAAAATAATGTGATCTTCTTTATTCGGCCCACCATTATTGAAACTGTCGATCAGTACAAAGAATTGACCCAATTCCAAGAATGCTTATTTAAAGAACAGGCGGGAAAACAGGTCATAAAAGAAGAGATCGATGGCGGCATCGATATGATCAAGCGCCCTGACGATGAATAAATTCTATTGTCTCCCCTTTCTCTTTGCACTTTTCCTATTAGCAGGCTGTTTCCGCGGCCGCCAAGAGTGCCTTGAACCCAAACTCAATTATGTGCTCCAAGAGCGTTACTTAAAACAGCTGCCTTCGCCCTTTCCTCCGCTGACAGAAGCAGAAAAAAAAGAAGATTGGGGCAAAGAATATCTCATTGGCATGAGCTTTGCCAAAGAATTAGATCTATATCAGGCCATGACCGCTTTCCGCCGTGCTGAGATTTTAGCACCTGCCTCTTTAGAAAATCGCAAATTGGAAATGGAGTATGTGGTCCTTTTAAGCTATTACTTTGGCAGACGCTATGAAGAGGTAGATAATAGCTTTTCCAATAGCCGCCTGCGTAATGTCAGTGAAAGCTTTCCCGCATTCCATGATCTCCTTCTGATCCTTTATGATACCTACCAACAATTGGGTAATGAGACAAAAGCGGCCCAAATGTTGCAGCTGATCCACCACTATTATCCTGCTGAATATGAAAAATTGCAGATTTCCAGTGCGATGGTAAGGGCCGACCTATGCCAGCTGCGTGCCATAGCGTGGGAAAAACCGGATATTCCCTACATCAATCCGCTGCTCTGCAATTATGACAGCGGAAAAAAATCGATCGTCAAAGCACAATTGATCAATGCAGTCCTTCCAGGAGGAGGCTATCTCTATCTCGGGCAAAAACAGACCGCTTTCACAGCCTTTCTAGTCAACAGCCTATTTATTGCAGCAGCTGTCACCTTCTTCCAAAAGGGAGAAGTGGCGGCAGGAATCATTACAGCCAGTTTTGAGGCCGGCTGGTACTTTGGCGGGATTTATGGTGCAGGACAAGAGGCAAGATTCTATAATGAACGACTGTACGAGAGGAATGCCACCCCTATTATGAACCAGTGCCGGCTTTTTCCTGCTCTTATGTTAAATTATGGCTTTTAAAATTTTTCTTTTTTTACTTCTTCCCTATGTCTGTTTTGCAGAAGTGGGCTATGTCGAGCCTTGGGGCAAACATGCCGGGCTGGCCTATAAACGGGAAGAAAAGAAAGAAGCGCAAACAAGTTCCCTATCGCCTATGGGTTGGCTGGCTACTCAAGCGATCCAATTCCATCAAAATGTGATCACCCATATTGATGGCCCCCGCAGCCATTTCCGTCCCTCTTCGTCGCAATATATGAAGCTAGCGATCCAAAAATATGGTTTTTTCAAAGGATTCATTATGGGCTGTGACCGCCTGCTGCGCGAAAATGAGGACCCTTGGATCTACCGCACCACTCTCTATGACGGTAAACTTTACAAGGTAGATGAGCCTTAGGGTTGTAAAAAACAAACAAGATATGCAGGATCGCTAAAGCGGCAGGATAGGCAGGATCATAGATGTAATATTTTTCTAAATTTACAGCCTTGACCTTATGAAAGGACCAAAAAAAGCTTTTGCCATAGCTCTTCCAACCTCTGCAATAGCGGGATGCGTCTTACTTTTCCAATAAACAACATCACCGCAAAATTGCTGTAGCTTCTCAGGAGTCATTTTAGATGCGATCTGAGGTGATTTTTTTATAATCTCAAATACTTTCTCTGTTAGCGGATTGTTTACATCTTTGATAACAGTCGACGCTATCGTTTTAGCCAATTTGGAATCTACTTTAACAACTTCATTCCACGCTTGAACGATTAGTTGTCTTTGAATAGCCGCGCTAAACATATTTTTTTATTTTCCTATCTTAGTTAGTTGAACTAAGAGCCTCAGGAGCACAGACCCCTTTAAGAATCATTATGGTCTCAATCTTCGTCAGTCGGCTGTCCACCGAACTGATCTTATCTGCCAATCTCACTTCAACAGAATGAATATCAGATTTGATAATCCAAGCCGCAGTAATAATTGTTGCAATAATCGTTAATAACCCACCCATAAAAGCGAGATAAAAGCCAACTCTGTCCCAATTAACGCTGTACTTATTTTCAATTTCCACAACACCCCCCCCTTGCAACCTCACGCATAATAGTAAATTACAACTTTACATTAAAGAAAAAACTAAAGAGTTATGCACTTCACGCAGCTGCGTTTCTGTAACTTCGAGCTTTGACCCTTTGAAAAAAAATTGAAGAATCTTCACATGAACTATCCTTTAAATTTATAACGTCTATTTACTCAGAAGGTCTTTGCAAAGCTCGTAATCTCTCCTCAATGTCTTCATCACTTACTGGGTCATCAACATCATTTGGTAAAGAATTAAAATAACGACTAACCCATTCATGTTCACAATGTCTTGGGTTTGCTGAAAGCCCATCTTGATACTTTTCTATCGATCTAAGATTAGAAAACAAGGATAAAAAAACTAAGAGGAAAAAGCCCTGATAAGAACGGCCAAAGCAAAAACGAGCGCGCTCGTATATATCCAACATTTTAATTTCCTATCTTTTCGTACTTTAATCCCCATCGCATCCAAAAGCTCTAATAGCCCACTCATTATTGCCCAACCTAAAATTGGACAAATAAGAATGTAAAGCAGGAGAGATGAAAACGTTTGTTTAAGTAAATCTAACATAAGGAAAAATCTAACATTATCAAACTTTCAGTTCAACGGCTTTTATAGTCTGCTTTTAGCCTACCAAACGTAGTTGACGCTAACAATCCCTGAGACAAATTTAGAAGTATTGCGTCCCCAGGGAGAAAACTGGACACCGGCAATCACTCCTAAATTTTCATTCCAGTTATATTCGATCGCAGGCGCTAAACTGATCTGATCATTGAAAGGACCGCCCACACTAGCCGGCGCTCCTGTAACGGTTGTGCCTGGACGCCCTGAAAAAGTGGTCTTGAAAGAAAACTTATAAATAAAATCTGTGGCAACAACCCAGTGCTGGTCGATACTAAATTCGTAGCCAAAATCAACTGAAATGTTATCGCCAGGATGCACTTTCCCCCGCGTTCCAAAACCGCCACCATAAGCATTGAAATTGTGCACATCGACACGAGAGGCCACTTGATAAAGAAATGCAGCGCGGAAACGCATCGGATGTTTTGGGATCTCCCACCAGACCAATTTTCCAAAGAGCAAGCCGATTGTTGTCTCAAAGGAGCCAGAACCGACACCCTCTACGCCCTCTTTTTTAGGATTAAGATGCTGATATTTCCCTGTAGGGAAAGATTCTAATACAGTAAATGTTAATCCAGGCCGATAAGGCGTCTCTGCCACAAGCTGAATGTTCAAACCGATCGTTGTATCGCCAAAGCGCGACGCATGATGGCCGCTTTGGCTCACCCAAATAAACTGAGGCTCAACAATTGCGTTCATCCATTCAGTGATCCCCACTTGGAATACTGGCACAAACAGAGTTTGAATCTTATCTGGAGCACTATGGGCTCTGCCATTGCGATCAAAAGTAGCGTAATTATCTATCACAAATAGATAGGGCTGTAAGTTATACAGGCCGATAGAAAGTACATGATAAGAGGGCGTGAGCAACGGGCCTGTATACCAAGGGTTAAACATCTCCTTGGCCCGCGCAAATTCATCTTCAGCCTCGCGCAGCTGCTCTTCAATTATTTCAGGTGGTGGCGGAGGCTCATCGGCATATAACAAGGGACTCGAAAGAGCAAAAAGAAGAGCCAATTTTTTCATGTGTCTATTCTAAGAAAAAAAAGAGATAGAGGTCTATAAAAAAATTCCTCTTCTCATTATAGAAAAGAGAAAGGAAGGTAGCGATATGGCAGATGTTGAAGGTTCTGGTGCAATCACCCCACAGCAAAAAGCGCAATATAGGCAGGAATTTAAACATGGCGCCAGTTTGTTTGAGAAAAGTTTCAACGAGTATTTGCATGCAGATAGTGATAACAAAAAGGTGCTTCTCAAAGATGTGATGGAGCGCACCTTGCAAGTGATGAATGAAACAGCAAAATATGTGCTAAGCCAAAAAAAACTAGAGCAGGAAAACAAACTAGAGCAGGACTACCAAAACTTTATCTCAAACGAATCTCCGGATAGTGCCAAACAGCTCCAATCCGATATCGATAAGCTCCAAAGAGGACTTTAATTGATAGATAGGTTTACAAAAGCAAAAATCTGCGCCCTCCTTTTCATCAGCCTCACAATGGGGTCTATTCATGCTGTTGAAGAGTATGAACTCTGGTGGGAAAAGTGTTTAATAAATCGTGTATCTATCGATACTTTTGAAGGTTGGTTGGGAAATATTTATGCTCCATCGCGGATTGCTATGCGTGGGCATATTAAACAAAAGCAATACCGATCCATTTTAGATGTTCCCTCGGGACTTTGCATCGATTACTTTGGTTTCAAACAGGACGGGATTGAGATTGCTTATCAAGGAGTAGATATCACCCCTAAACTGGTCCAACTTGCCCAAAATCAAGGCCTATCTGTTATTGAGGGTGATATCAAATCATTGCCTTTCCATGACAATCAATTTGATGTCTGTTATGCACGCCATATTTTAGAACATCTTGATAGCTATGAAAAAGCGATCACTAGTCTCATTCGAGTGGCTGCCCGAGAAGTTCTTATTACTTTTTTTATCAAACCTCAAAACAGTGCAGCTCCCAGTTCTTGCTATCATACTGACCAGTTGCTCTATCACAATGCCTACTCAAAACCAGAATTAGAACAATTCGTTCTATCTCATCCCAAAGTTTCTAAAATGCAGTGGGAAGAGGTCGATGCAAAAGAGATCATCCTGCATATTTACCTAATCCAGCCCGATAATAATAGCGACCCCCTTCCTGGAAACACCTAAATCGTGGGTGGCATTGTGCACTCTAACATTGATCCTTTTGCGATCTTTTCGGATCAACTCTTTTTCATAAGGATGTGCAATCCTTTCCGAATGGAGCTCAGAAATGCATCTCTCATCTAGGTGATGGTATTCCGAAGGGGTGATCTCTTTCCAAGAAATCTTCTTTTTTTCAAAATCTTCGCGCGAGTAGCCAATTAGCTCTAAAAAAGCTTCATTGGCTGAAGTGATTTTTCCATCGAAGGTCCAAGTGATAATAGGAACAACATTCATCTCCATTAAGGCCCAAAAATTTTCTGCAGCCTCATGGAGCAGAGTCTTTCGCTTGTCGCCTAGTATCATAGCGCCCTCGCTTTCAAAATTTGAATTTAATCTTGTATCAGATATCAGAATGCTAAATCAACGGAAATCTCAGGAATAGAATCTGGATTTTCCCGTTCTTTTTTGCCCTTCAAAGAAAAGAGCAATGGCACCCCAGTAAAACCATAGGCCTCACGGAACTGATTAATCAGGTACTTTTTGTAAGAGTCGACCATTAAATCAGGTTTATTCACAAAAAGAATAAAATGGGGAGGGTTGGTTTGGATCTGCGCGATATAGTAAATCCGCAACCGTTTTCCATAGAGCATGGGAGGATGGTACTTTTGAATAGTTTGCTCTAGAAACTTATTGAGCTGCCCTGTGGTGATCCGTCTAGAAGCTTCTATATGGACCTGCTGGATTAGCTGATAAATTTTTTCTAAATTGCGCCCTGTTTTAGAAGAGACAAAAAGTGTGGGACAATAACTTAAAAAAGCGGCTTCTGCATGGATTGCTTTCAAGTAGTGCTCCATGCGTACCTCTTTCATCAGGTCCCATTTATTCACAAGCACAATGCAGCCTTTCCCCAATGCTTCAATCTCTTTGGCAATCTTTTTTTCTTGCGCTGTGATTCCCTCTTCTGCGCTTAGCATTAAAATGCAAATATCAGCCCGCTCTAAAGCGCGCTGCGTCCGGATCGCTGCAAATTTATCGACTGCTTCATGTTCCGATTTTTTACGCCGGATCCCTGCGGTATCAATCAATCTAAAAGCGACGCCGTCCACTTCTATGTCCACATCTATGCTATCGCGTGTGGTCCCTGGAATAGGACTCACCACACAGCGCTCTTCTTCGAGTAAAAAATTGATCAGTGTCGATTTTCCCACATTGGGCCTTCCTAATACGGCCACCTGAATGTGATCGCTCTCTTCTTCAGGCATAAACTCCTCAATCCCTTGTAGAGCGACCTCCAAAAGTTCTGCAATCTGAAAACCTTGGCTTGCAGAAATGGGCACAACAGATGGAAATCCCAAGGCATGGAACTGATGCATGAGTAGTAGTTGAGCCTGTTCATCAATTTTGTTCACCGCAAGTGTGACCGGCTTTTCACTCTTACGCAAAATACGAGCCACCTGATCGTCCAAATGAGTCACCCCAGAAATCGCATCCACTACAAAAATCAATGCATCTGCCTCTTCTATGGCAATTTCTGCTTGGCGCAAAATCTCTTTATTGAAGGCCGCATTGGACCCTGCATCGATTCCCCCTGTGTCAATCACTTGAAAAGGGGTGCCAAAAAAATCTGCCTCAGCATAGATACGGTCGCGCGTTGTTCCTTCCATTTCGTCAACAATGGCGATCTTCTTTTTGCATAGGCGATTGAAAAGCGCAGATTTGCCCACGTTAGGGCGACCCACAACAGCTAATTTAAATAATTTTTTCATAAGCCCACTATTTTACCTCGTGTTTTGATTTTTTTCTTCCTTTTATTAATTAAAACTCTAAAATGTCCTTCTAAAGGAGACTTTTATGAAAAAAAGAATATTACTTTCCATCACCGCTGTTCTACTCACAAGCCATTTTTTAATGGCAGAATGTGGCCAGTGTCTTCAAATTGTGCCTTTTTCAGAGTTCACTGAAGAAGCATTTATAGAGTTCACTCAAGGAAAATTGGACCAGGTCATCCTTGAATGTACTGAAGGTACTGTGTTCCCCTTTACCGTTTCCGTAAAAGGAAATTTTCTAGAGTTCACAAACAAAGGTAGTGCTTCAGTTAAAGTGACCCAAACCATCTACGCAAAATGTGTAGAATCCTCAAAATATCTTTTTAGTTCTGATTTAGACACTTGGAAGCCTTTTAAGGAGTTTTTTACTGGCAAGATCCAAAGCAGCGTTAGCGTTGAAGACGACCACCCCGCAGCAGGCATAGATATTGAGCTTAATTTAAGATAATTATTTAAATACCAGTTTTTCACTCAAACAGACATAATTATAGAATAATTATGTCTGTTTCTAGAATTGGTAATAATATATTTCAAGCGCTTAACTATCGATCCATTGGTAACCCTAATGCGCTAGCACACTCTGTATCGAAATGGGTGCGCGCTAATATGCGCGCAGGGATTTCTGAAAAATCGATCTGGGCTACGCACCATGCAGATAAAAAACTATTTGGTTTTTCTATTCATCACGATCTGATCCTTACTTGTAGCAAAGGCGGCAGCATTAGCTGTCTTGATTTTAGAACAGGACAGAAAAAATGGACCCATTCAGATCCAAGTGTAAATTGGGATCGTGAAATTTTTATAATGTCTGACAAGGACCGCGTGATCTATTTGGGTTTTCTCAAAAATGAGCCCGCAACAATCTTTAAGAAATTTATCATTCAAATATTATCATTAAATTCAGGAGAAAAAATTAAAGACATAGTTATAAAACACTATCATCAAGTCACTATCACTATAGCAGAGGAAATATTTGCTAGAGTGGGCGATAAAATCGGACAATGGGATTTAAATGGAAAATTTATTCGTGCTATTTCGCTGCCGGGACTTTCTACATTTGATATATGTCCACTTTTCATGTGCCAACAACAATTAGTCATTCAAACTAAGAAATCTATCAAAATTGTCGATACAAATAAACTGACCTATATAGAACATCCAATAAAAACAGAAATCAGCGCACTATACATCGACAAGTTTCAACGCATTTTTTGCGGTTTACAAAGAGATGCCACTACAGAGCATGCCCTCTACGTGTACCATTCTGAAAAAAAGCAAGGAAAATATTACCCCACAAATGGCGCTTTTTTAAAGCGCGATTGGAATCATGAGTCGCAGCAAGCAGAGTGGAATGAACAAGGAGAACCTTTTGCGATTGAAGTGCATAAGGATTCAGCCTACATCGGCGATTCTACAGGGGCATTGGTAATGATTGATTTAATGGCTAATGAATCAATAAGGCTTGCGACACACACGCGTATGGTTTCTTGCTTATCGATAGAAAATGGGATCATGGCAACAGCTTCTATGGACGAAATCATGGTTTGGGACCTTTCAAACCATACTTTACTACGCAAGATTGATAAAATAGGTAAAATAAGCCAGATTCACTTGCATCAAGGAACACTTATCGCCTCTGTGGAAGCCTCCTTAGTAGTATGGAACTATCTCACCTCGCAAAAAGAAGAACAACTTACAAAAAACAGTGCTAAAGCCATTGAACCGGCGACACTTGCTTCTCGCGAAGATTTATTGAATATTCATCAGTCTGATGAGTTCTATGAGTTCAAGGCGTGAGAGGCCTTTAATCTGATCTTGCTCATCAAAACCGATAATCCCTTCCATTAAGCCGATCTTTTTTTCTATCAAGAAATGGATATGCTCTTCAATGGTATTCTTAGTCACCATTTTGAACACCTGCACGCCACGGTTTTGCCCAATGCGATGGACACGGTCTGTCGCCTGATTTTCTTTGGCTGGATTCCACCAGCGATCATAGTGGATCACCACTGAAGCTGCCACAAGATCGATGCCGACGCCTGCTGCCTGTAGCGACCCTAAAAAGATTTCACATTTTGGATCTTCTCTAAACTTGACCACCTGCGCCCTGCGGTCTTTGGTCGACCCTTTAATTGAAGCATAGCCTATCTCATGCTCTGTCAAATAATCTTCTATGATTGCAAGCATGTCCAAAAATTGAGAAAAGATGACCAGTTTCTGCCCGCTGTCTCGCGTTTCACCCAGCAGCTCTATAAATAGATCCCATTTGCCTGAACTATGCCGCTTATAATCGCGAATATCTTTTGTAATGAGGCAGGGATGGTCACACACCTGTTTCAGTTTAGAAAATAGGGCAAAAATATGGATTAAAGGAAGCGGCTGTTTCTCATCTTCTAGCTGCCTTAGCAGCGGAATCTGATAGGCAAGCACTAAAGAGCGATAGAGATTTTTTTGCTCTTCTGATAGATCGCAATAGACAATCTCTTCAAATTTTTCTGGCAGCTCGGTGAGCACCTCTTTTTTCCTTCTTTTTAATACAAATGGCTGTATGAGGCGCGCCAGCAGCTGTCTTTTTTGCGCGTCCTGGTATTTTTCAATCGGATGGACAAACAGCTCTTTAAAGAGCGACTCTACGGGCAAATAACTAGGAAGCACCACATCAAATAGCGCTTTTAACTCCAGCAGCTGGTTTTCAATCGGCGTTCCTGTGAGCCCCAGGCGCATACGCGCGTGGACGGCACGGAGCGATTTATTGGTTTGCGAATGGATATTTTTGGCGGTTTGAATTTCATCAAAAATCGCAATCTCAAAATAGAGATCTGAAAATAACTTTAGATCGCTTCTCAAAATGCCGTATGTGGTGAGTAAAAGATCGTAATTGCCCTCTTTGACCAGTTCATTTTTACGTAGAATGCCATGAAAAAGATGGACGCGGATATGCGGTAAAAATCGTTTACATAACTCTTCCCAGTGATAGACGACCGATGTCGGGCAGACCACCAGATATTTGACAGGCACCTCTCTTTTCACATTTTTTGAGGCAGCAATGAGCGCCATCGCCTGATGTGTTTTTCCCAAGCCCATCTCATCGCAGAGCAATCCTGAAAGCCCATAGCAATATAAAAACCAGAGCCAATGCACACCGGTCACCTGATAGGCGCGCAGATCGCTTTTGAGTCCCTCTAAATTCATCGGATTTGGCGCTTTAAATGCATGGAAATCGCGCAAAATTTTTCGGCTCTCCTCAGCCGTTTTCGAATTTCCTTTGGGTTCTTTGATCTCTTCAAAAGCAGCAAGACGCAGCCAATCTAAAGTGTTCAAGCGAGTTTTTTTTCCCTTTTGCAGCCACTGCTTTTTGGTGATTTTTTTCAGCCAGGTGAAGCGGGGCTGCTTTAAAAAAATCAGACCTGCATTGGTGAAAAGATACTGTTTGTTTGTGCATAGGCCTTCCCAGATTTTACAGATATCCACATGTCCAATGTCTGTTTCATAGGAGAGATCTAAAATCCATTCTCCTGTTTTTGAAGTTTCGTCATGTTTGATTTGAGATAATCTTAACCCCAATGATTTGGGCCGCACTAGTTTGGGATCGATGGAAAGAATAAAAGGATGCAGCAGATCTAATTCATAGCCTAAAAAGTAGGCTTCAGAATCTCTTTCAATCACAGTCTCTTTGCGGTATTGATCAGGGAGCCTGAGCTCTTGCGGAATAGAAAAAAAACCTTCCTTTTTCACAAAGGTGTAATCTCCGAAAAATTTTACCCTCTCTGCCGCGTAACCTGGTGCAAACGAATATCTGGGCGATACTTTGATCTGTCCCTCCTCTGTGAAAGAGAGCTCCAGTCCCACCTTTTTTAAAGGGCATTGATGGCTAAAAAAACCGGTGATCAGTTCCAGTTCTTCGCGATGGGTCTGAATAAAATGTGAAATCTCGCCTTCAGAAATTTTTAGTCCCGGCGTGACGACAAGGCCTGGCCGTGCGTGCGCTTTGGCATAAAATCCCTTTCCCCGCACATAGATCCATTCATCTAAATCTAAAATTTCCTCGTCTTCCTCTATTGATTCTAAATGGGTGAAAAATTCTAATGTGTTCTCTTTTGTCAAACGGTACGTGATCCGCGATTCAATTTCAGACACATGGGTTTGAAAGCCTTCATAAGAAGAGAGCAGCACACGGTGTTCATTGATAAATGCAGATACTTTGTCTTTAGGAATGATTTTCTGTTGGCCATAAAACAGCTGGTTTTCTAAATGAAAAAACCCCTTATCTGGAAGAAAGACCCAATGGCCAAAATAGGCAGCGCGCGGCTTTTCTAAATCAAACAGTTCAAAAAGATAGCAGGAGATGTTTAAATTCCGCTGCTCATCAAAACTGAAAAAATAGCGCGGTGAGATTAAGCCGGGATGGATCTTGTAGTCGACAAGATGTTTTTGCGCGAGTAGCAGGTAATGGTCCAAAAACTTTTCTATTTGCTGCCCTGCAATGGTCTCTTTTTGAAACAGAGGATCGGTCTCTTTGGGGTAAAACCCATCCCCAGCCACATAGAGCCAACCATCGACTTTAACCGCCTCTTTTAAGATTTTTTCCGTTTTGCCCTCTTTTTTTTCCTGGTATTCGATCTGAAATTTCTTCTCTTCAAGGAAATAGTCGATTTTTTTAATTTTTTTATGACTATATTCGTGGACTTTAAGGGGGGATGTCACAGTGGCCAAAGCGGGAATCAGCTCTTGCCAGCTCACCTCTGAAAGATAAAAACCCACCTCCAGTTCTGGAAACTGGATTGTGATCCAGTGCGGCAAACCTGTATCTGCTCCTTCATGAGAAAATTGGATCTTGTAGGCCACTTCTTTCTCTTGCAGCTCCATCCACCATTTCGCCAAATCAGACCAAAAAGAGAGCTCATAGCGCAGCTCATGACTGGGTCTTCCTTGACGCCATAAGGCGATCTCTTCTGGAGACAGATTGGAAAATTTCAGCGATGTCTCTTCTGTTTCTAAAGGTCGTTTGATGAAAATGTCTTGGAGCTTTTTTTTACTTGGCTCTTTGAGTGGTTTGATATAAAAAATCTGTTTACCTGTATTCGATACAGCTTGAAAGCCACTTCCCTCTTTTGAGAGTGCAAGAGTGTCATAACCCAATTTACGGCTGGCCAGTTCACAGAGCGCATTCCAAAGAGAGACTCTAAACCGCACATGAAGCGGTTTTCTGTCTCTCATGATTTTTAAATAGGCTGCCGCAAGGTGTTGACAGGCTCCTTTTTTCTCCGCGGTAGCGCAATTGCAAAATGCATCTTGGATATTTCCTGCATCGTCCATTTGCAAAAAAGGCCAGTGCGCTTTTTTGGGCGTCTTTAGATCCAGCACTTCGATCTGATAGGTACCTTCAGAAAAAAGAATAGTGGCCACTTTTTTCTTATTGATGAGCTGCTGTGCAAGCGTCAGATCCTGTTTAGAAAAGGGCAGGTGCTTCATAAGAACCCTTTAAAGACACATTTAGGTTGTCCTGCGATTTCCACCTGATCTGTGACATATACGTCTAATACTTGCCCGCTGGCAAAGACCATTTCAAATTTACCTTGCCAGCCTCTTTGTTTTGCAACCACAAAAGCCACCGCAGCGGCGCCTGTGCCGCACGCATCCGTTTCTCCTTCGACTCCCCGTTCAAAAGTGCGCATCTGCACCACTTTCTCTTGCACCACTTGGGCAAAATTCACATTCGTCCCTAAATTTTCTCTGATTTTTTTAGAAAACAGGGGAAAATGGCTTAGATTTTCGAAAACCACAGCATGCGGCACTCCTGTATCGACCACGAAGCAGCGCAACTGCTGCGCTTCTAGGGGCACGGGCAGATCCCACTGTAAAAGGCGCGGCACACCCAAAGAAGCGACCATCTGATTCCCTTGCGCGCGCACCGTGCGCCTCCCACTTTTGGTCTGGATATTGTAGTGCGCAGATAGATGGCCTAAAGCATGGATAAAATGGCCTAAGCATAGAAGCGCGTTGCCGCATTGGGCAGCTTCACTTCCGTCTGGGTTAAAAAAGCGCATTGCAAAATCGGGCTCCGCGCGCTGGAGTAAGACAAGCCCATCGGCGCCAATGCCAAATTTTCGATGACAAAGCTGCTGAATAAAAGAGATTTCGTGCGCAGGGAACTGCCTTCCAACATCCTCGACAAGGATCAGATCATTGCCTGAGGAATGGTACTTAGAAAAAGAGAGCACAAATTACGCTACATCTTCAAAAGAATTCACAACTTTATCTAGCAGGCCATACTCAAGCGCTTCGTCTGCCGAATACCAGGTATCACGGTCGATCGCTTTTTCGATGGTTTTACGATCTTTTCCCGTCTTTTCTACATAGATATCTATGAGCATATTGCGTGTTTTGATGATCTCTTTTGCCTGAATGTCTAAGTCTGTTGCTTGGCCCTGAATAATGCCCATAATGCGCGGCTGGTGAATCATGATGCGCGCATAAGGAGTGGCAAACCGTCTTCCAGGAGCAGCACAAAGGCTTAGAACAGAGCCCATCGACGCCGCAATCCCTGTGACTAGTGTAGTCACAGGAGAAGAGATCATCTGGACAGTGTCCCAGATCGCTAGCCCTGCATCGACCGACCCACCAGGCGAATTGATGACAAATAGGATTGGCTTTTTGGGTTGGGTCATCTCTAGATACCAGAGCTTGCGGATAATCTCTTTAGAACTACGGTCATCCACAGCTTGCGAAAGAAAAATGCGGCGCGCCTTGATCAGCTCATCATCGATACGATCATCCAAATTGGGCGCCTTTTTAACAGCTACCTGTACATCATTTTCATACTCTTCGTCTTCCATGAGTCCCCCACATCAAAATCTCATTATGGCTCGTTTAGTTTATTTAATCAATTATCAGTTCTGGATATAAAGGAAATCTTTTTAATAATTCAATAACAGACTGTTTAATTTTTTTAAGTAGATGCGGTTCTACGGTCGCTTTAGAACGCATATTTCCTTTTTGATCGGCGACTGGCTTGGCAGCTTTTAAAAGTTCATAGATCCAGGCCGCAATTTCTTCCATTTCCTTTTCTTTCATGCCTAGTGTTGTGACCGCTGGCGTCCCAATACGCACGCCAGAAGTGTACCATGCGCCATTGGTATCAAAAGGAACGCTATTGCGGTTCACAGTAAAGCCGGCTTCACGCAAAAGAGTTTCTGCCTGGCGCCCTGTCAGCCCAAAAGATTTCATCACATCGATCACCATCAGGTGATTATCCGTCCCACGCGTGGTCAGTTCTGCTCCTTTGGAAATCAGATGAGAGGCGAGCGCCCTGCTATTGGCCACAATCTGATGCGCATATTTTTGGAACTCTACTGTGTTGGCCTCTTTGAAGGCGAGCGCTTTGGCAGCAATCACATGCTGCAGCGGCCCGCCCAGTACCAGCGGACAGCCCTTATCTACCATCTCTTTGAGCTCTTTTTGACAGAGCACAAGGCCGCCACGCGGTCCACGTAATGTTTTATGCGTGGTCGAGGTCACAATATGAGCGAAAGGAACAGGATTATAATTCCCAAGCATCACTTTTCCTGCGACAAGTCCTGCAAAATGGGCCATATCAACAAAAAGCGTAGCGCCTACACTATCTGCGATCTCGCGCATCTTAGCAAAGTCGATCAGGCGCGGATAAGCCGAATAACCGACCACTAGGATCGCTGGCTTCTCCCGTTTGACCTGCTCTTGCAGCGCCATATAATCTAAAAGCCCCGTTTTAGAGTCCACATCATAGGGAACAGAATGCATGATCTTGGCAGAGATATTATGCTTAAAGCCATGGGTGAGATGGCCCCCAGAACTGAGAGACATTCCCATCATTTTCTGGTTCACAAGATGCTTGCGGATCTTCTCGTACTCTTCCGGGGTCAACTCATCGATCGATTTTTTACCCAGCTGTTCCAGCTCTTTGTTCTGCACGCGGCTGATCAAAATGGCCCAAAAAGCAACCAGATTGGCATCGGCGCCAGAATGGGGTTGAACATAGGCGTGGTCACAGCCAAAAATTTTCTTAGCTTCATCGACGGCTGCCGCTTCAATCACATCCACATTCTCACAGCCCGCATAGAAACGGTGATAGGGGTACCCCTCAGAATATTTGTCTGTGAGAAGGTTACCCATTGCCAGCTGGACAGGAAGTGAGCAGAAATTTTCAGAGGCGATTAATTTCAGGTGGCTTCTCTGGTCTTTCAGCTCTTGGACAATCTTCTCTGCCACCAAAGGAAATTCTTTAGTAACGGCATCCAAAGAGGCCATATAGGCGATCGCGCTGGATGTGCGTTTGCTTTCAGGGACTTTCTCAAAATATTTTTTCAAATACATAAACCCCCAGAATACTGGAATTCGAGCGAATGCGCATCTAAAAAAATTAATTTATACCCTGAAAATTTCCCTTGAGACTATTTGATTTAAAACGATATGCTCGTGCTACCTTAAGGAAAAACTTATTTTATGAAAGAAAGACTTAAACTTATTTTAGAGATCCAAGAACTTGATATGAAGATGATCCGTCTCATGCGGATTAAGCGGGAGCGGCAACGCGAACTGCAACAGATTGAAGCGCTGCGCCAAGAGCTCCATCAGCAGCTGACCGACAAAGAAAAAGAGATCACAGAAATGAATAGCACAATTCAGACCCATGAGAAAAAGATCGAAGAAATCGTGGAAAAACTGAAAGGGTTAGAATCAAGACAAGTCCAGATCAAAAAGGTAGAAGAGTTTAATGCTCTGACACAAGAGATGACCGGTCTAGAAAGAGAGAAAGTCTCTGTCGAGCAGAAAGTATCTGATCTTGTTGACCGGCGCGTGACCGAAGAAGAGCTGCTTGATAAAATCAAAAAGAGCTTAAAAACCTCTGAAGAAAGCAGTCTAGTTCTTGAAAATGAGATCCAATCGAGCATTAAATTGATCAATGAAGAAGGGTCTCAATTAAAAATGCAAAGAGACGCCCTGGCTGCCAATGCGGATACAGAAATTTTGGCCATTTACGAAAGACTATTGCGCAATAAGAAAGACCGCGTAGTGGTCCCTGTAGAAAACCGCACGTGCAGCGGCTGTCACATTGTACTCACAGCGCAACATGAAAATTTAGTCCGCAAAGGGGAAAATCTGATCTTTTGCGAACACTGCTCACGCATCCACTACTGGCAAGAGGCGGAAGCTCCAGAAGGTGAAACGGGCGCTGCGCCTAAACGCCGTCGCCGCCGCATGGTGGGCGCTTAAATAGCTTTAGGGAAAGCAAGACAATCGCTGTCATCCTTTAGGATGGGAGAGGAAAGTCTGGACTTCACAGGAGAAGATACCAGCGAAAGGCTGGGGGCCGCAAGGCTACGGAAAGTGTAACAGAAAATAGTCCGCTGTTTTTATTAACAGACAGGTTGAAAATGGGAGCTTTAGGAGTTTCCCTGATCTGCAGAGATGCAGACTGCGATAAACCCTATCTGAAGCAAGACAAGATCAGGTATTTAAGTGTTCTCCGCACTCTCTGATCTAATAGAGCGTCGCTCGAGGAGTTTGGTGACAAACTCCCTAGAAGAATGATTGTCCTCGACAAAATCCGGCTTAACTGCTTTCCCTATTTTTTAAACAGATCTGAAAGATAAATCCTGCTTATCCTGTCGCACCGCGATCCTCCTTATCTTGTTTATTTTTAAAGAGAACAGGATACATAGGATCGCGGTGCGGCAGGATAAGCAGGATACACTAGTAGATAGAGAATTATTATTCCTTTAGGGCGCTGGGGTGGGTCTCATTATACACTTTAGTTTTGAGTGAAGTAGAGACTTGAGTATAGATTGTGGTGGTTGCAAGGCTACTATGGCCGAGAAGAAGTTGGATCGTTTTAAGGTCCATCCCTTTTTCCAGCCAATGGGTGGCAATGGCATGCCGAATCGTATGCGGCGTGATGGTTGCTGCAAGCCCACTTTGCTTGAGATAATATTTAAAATTGCGGTCTACCGAACGCACGCTAATTCGTGTGCCCCACTTATTAAGAAAGATAGCCTCGGCATCTTTCTGCTTGCGCTGCTCTTGACTATCTAACAATCGCTGGGGATGATCAAGATAGTCGCGGATCCATTTCGCCGCGTTTTTCGTGATAGGCACTTTTCGCTCTTTTTTACCCTTTCCACGGATATGGAGCATCCCATTTTCCTGATCAAAATCTTGCCTGTTAAGCCCCACAAGTTCACTCACCCGCAGCCCTGAGCTATAAAAAAGCTCCATGATACACCGGTCACGCAGTCCTAGATAACTTTTTAGGTCAGGCTGCGCAAAAAATCTCTCCACCACTTCATAGGTTAAAAATGGAGGCAACTTTTTTTCTAATTTTGGGCTTTCAATCTCTTCCATCGGGTCGATCTGGATCCGCTTTTCCCTCTTAAGATAATGGAAAAACGAGCGCAGCGTTCCAATGCGTCTTAAAATGGTCCGTTTGGCCGCTTTTTTTGCATGGAGATGTGCCAAATAATTACGGATCGTCCTTTTATCCACCTGTTCGAGCGTCATCTCTGCGGAAAGATATTTTTTTAATCCTTGTAAATCTAGCGAGTAGTTGCGAAGGGTATGCTCTGAGGCATTTTTGACCACTTTCAGGTAATGTAAGAATTGATTTATCAGTTCCATGCTGCTATCCTATTCCCATGATTACTCTAAACTCTATTACAAAAAAAGTTAAAAGCCGCGTCCTATTTGAAGATGTGACCATTTCTTTCAACGAGGGATGCCGCTACGGTCTGACCGGTCCCAATGGTTCTGGAAAATCGACACTCTTAAAAATCATCGCTGGGTTTGAAGAGTCCACATCTGGAACAGTGTTCCGTCCGAATAAATTGGGCTATTTGAAACAGAATATCGAAAGTTTTAGAGAGTCGCGCGTGGTCGATGCTGTAGTGATGGGCAATGGCCGCCTATGGGATGCTTTAGCAGAAAGAGACCGCCTCTATGAACAGGAGATGACCGATGCAATAGGTATACGCTTAGGCGAACTCGAAGAGGTGATCGCAGAAGAAGATGGATATAGCGCAGAATCGGAAGCAGAAGTGCTTCTTCTTGGAATGGGAATCCCTCAAGAGCTGCATCAGCTCAAAATGTCGATGATCCCCACTGACCAACAGTTCCGTGTGCTGCTTTGCCAGGCCCTCTTCGGCAATCCGCCCGCACTGATTTTGGATGAGCCGACCAACCATCTTGATCTGGAGTCGATTGGTTGGCTAGAGACATTTCTGCATGGGTATCAAGGTACCCTCATTGTGGTGAGCCATGACCGCCACTTTTTAAATGCTGTGACGACCCACATTGCGGATATCG
>CAZMTP010000030.1:0-20566 GCA_964569185.1 uncultured bacterium | reverse complement strand
AAAACTTTATTCTTAGAGCAGCAGCTGCTTAAAATTTCCTAAAGTCGAGTCTGTGGTCTCTAGTGAGCAAAGCGAACGGGTGGTTGATAAAAAACTGGGCGCAGGCACGTTTGAAAATGGGGTTATGCAACAATCTCGCTACTTCAGGAATTTAATTATCCTGCCTATCCTGCCGCTTTAGCGATCCTTACTTATCCTGTTCATTTATTTGCAGAGAACAAGATGTACAGGGTTCTTTTAAAAGGTTTTGCAAAAAAAACTTAAAAGAAATAAAGTTGAAGCGGAGTTCTTTGAACTCAATGTACGAAGTTGGTTCGTAACGTGCGGGGGCACTATGGCAGCAGGAGTCCAATTCAATATAAAAGAGACCAATAAGAAAAAAATTGTCTGTCTGGAGGGTAAAATGGATGCTCTATCCACCTCCCATCTAGAAAAAAAGCTCCTACCACTTCTAGAAAATGGGCAGAAAATCCTTCTAGATTTTTCTAAAGTTGACTATTTAAATAGCGCCGGCATGCGTCTTTTACTTTCATTGACGAAAAAATTGAAAGTTAAGGGGGGCGCGATTGTTTTTTTTGGTATGAATGGTGAGGTGAGTGAAATTATAAAAGTGGCTGGATTTGAAAAAGTTTTACCTATTTACCCGAGTGAAGGCGCCGCATTGCAAGCAGTCTAGATGTACGAGGTTTAAGTGAGTCCAGGCATCATCTTTGAAGATCAAGCAGTCAAGAGGTATCCTTCTCAATTTAATATCCCCCTAAAAGAAAAAATCCCTTCAAAAGTGAAAAGAAAGAAGGTGATTGTGATCGCCGGGCCCACCTCAGTGGGAAAAACAAAACGTTCATTAATTATTGCCCACGCAATCGGTGGGGAAATTGTCTCGGCCGATTCGATGCAGGTCTATCGAGGCATGGACATTGGAACGGCAAAGGTGAGCGCAGAGGACCGCGCCCGTATCCCTCACCATCTGATCGACATAAAAGAGCTGAGCGAGCGGTTCAATGTGGTCGATTTCTATCATGCTGCCAATCAAGCGATCCATGAGATTTTGGCTAAGGAGCATGTGCCGATCATCGTCGGTGGCACTGGATTTTATATTCATTGTTTGATTTATGGCCCTCCGCAGGGCCCTCCGGCGGCCCAAGCTGTCAGGGATAAATTAGAAGAAGAGATGAAAAAGTATGGCATCGGGGCCATGTATGAGAAATTGCAGCAGCTGGACCCGGACTATGCACGCACGATCACACAAAGTGATAAACAAAAAATTATAAGGGCGCTCGAAATCATGGCGCTGACCAATCAAAAAGTGTCCCAGATCCCCTTAAGCGTAGAAAAAAGAGAAGAGTATGATTTTCGCTGCTGGTTTCTCTATATGCCAAAAGAGATCCTCTATCCGAAAATTGAGCTGCGCTGTGATGAAATGATCGCACAAGGATTGATTCAAGAAGTGAAAGATTTAGAGAAAAAAGGGCTGCGGCAGAATCCCTCCGCATCGCAAGCCATTGGGTACCGCCAGGCACTGCACTATTTGGATAGTCCCCAGACCCCACAAGATTATGAGACGTTTGTGACCGCCTTTAAGCAGGCGTCACGGCGCTATGCCAAAAGACAGTTTACCTGGTTTCGAAGAGAGCCTCTTTTCCGCTGGCTGAATGTGGATGAGCATTCCATGGAAAATTCGGTGGAAATGATCATTCAAGATTATGAACTGAGTTTTTGAATGATTTTTAATTTGCGCTTACGTTAAAATCCTGCGATGAAAATGGAACAGCAAGAAATTATCCTCGATCTCCCCAAAGAACATGAAGAAAAAGCGGTGGTCTCGCTCTCTTTTTCCGATTTCCTAAAAATGATGGAAATGCAAAAAGATCCTGAAGAGAAAATCCGCAATTGCATCGCCTTTATGCAGCAATGTCTTTCTCGAGAAGGGCCTCCTTCCTTTAAAGAGTTTTGGGAAGCTAGAAAGCTCTCTCTTCTTCTTTTCAAAGAAAGTTTGAATCCTAAAGTGCGCAATGAGCTATGGGAATGCTATGTGGGCCTGACCACAGAGGCATACCATTTAAAAGAGATGATGGACAATGAATCCTCTTTTGCACGCCAACAGATTGAATCTGCTATCCAAGATCTAGAAAAAAATCTACACCATTTTGCTGTTTTAGCGCAGCAGGTGCCTTCCCTTGAACTGCCGGAAGAGTGCAGGCAAGCCGCTGCTCAAAGCGGTTCCTACAATAGACATAATCAAGAGCTCCATTTGCTACACTCTTATGCAGAACGTATCCACTCTTTAAGAAAAGAGGTGCTCAAGACGCAGATGCGCTTTAGATTTAAAAATAAGCTGCTAGATCAATTGATGAAGTTGGGCGATCAGGTGTTCCCACGTCGCAAAGAGCTCACGCAACAGCTCTCGCAACTTTTTTTAAATGATGTAGAATCGTATGTGGACTGCTCTTTCCCCAAGGAAATCCAAGACAGTCCAGCGATTGTAAAAGATACGATTAAAGCCTTTCAATTTGTGGCAAAACAGCTCTATTTAAGCGCCGAGGTAGTTTCAAAAAGTAAAGAGCTTTTAAGTCAATGCTGGCAGAAAGTTCAAGTGCGGCAGCAGGAACAAAAAGAGGTGGGCCGCACCCAATATGAGCAGCTATCTAAAAAAGTGCTCGAACTTGAGGCCGCTTTTTCTGAAGGAAAGCTACAAGAAGAAGCATTGGATGCCGCCTACGCACAGCTGCAGCAAGAGATGTCCAAATTGGATTTAGGGCGTGAGGAGTCGCGGGCCATTAAGCAGCAGGTCCAGCGCCTCAAAAACAGATTCACTGAGAAGCAAAATCGAGAATATCAGGAGAAAAAAAGAGTCGAAACTGAGATGGAAAATCAAAGGCAGAAAACTGTCATGCTTTTGAAATCTGAGATGCAGGCTCTATTAGAAACTGAAGTGGATAGCGACACCTTACAGAAGAAATATAGCTTTTTTGAAACAGAAAAAGTAGGCCTGATATTAAACGAATCTGAAGAGATGGTTTTCTTTTCTTTAATGAGACAGATTAAGCTGGCAGCTTTCGATAAAAGGCAAGAAATGCTCTTTTCCCAGCCCGATTCTGCCGAGTTTGGAAATAAATTAGAGGAATTGCTGGAAGAAAGAAAAAAAGCGCGTCAAGAGTTAAAGAGAGAATTAGAGAGTGTGAGAAAACTCTCTGGCGGATCAGGGCTTGATTTTGAAAAAGCAATGTTTTACCGTGACTTTATGGAGAGTAGTAAACAATTGCTTGAGCGGTTGGAACTTTCTATCATTGAGATTGAAGAAAAATTATTTGATATCGAAACGTGAAGAAACTGAGTGCTTTTGACTTAGATCATACGTTGACCAAAGATAACAGTAGCTTCAATTTCTGCCATTTTCTTCTAAAACGTAAATTACTTTCCCTGTCCTCTGTCATGGATTCTAGCATCTGCTATCTGCGCCATCTCTTTTTTGGGATGAGTCTTACAGAGTTGCATCATGCGATCTTTAAACGGATATTGTTTGGTCTTCCGATGCATTTTCTCGAGGATCAGGTGGACCGGTTTTTAAAGGAATATCTGTTTAGTGCGCTCTATATGCCTGCAGTTTATCGCTTGCGGCTGGCGCAACATCTAGGCCACTACACGATCATTCTCTCTAATTCTCCCAGTTTCCTAGTCAAATCTGTCGCCGAGTTTTTTGGCGTGAACGAGTGGCGCGCCACAGAATATGCCCTCGATGCAGAGCACAAGCTTTCTAAAGTGTCTTTGATTATGCAAGGGTCTGAAAAAGCGCTCCATTTGAATTCTCTTTCCAAGAAATTAGGCATACAGCGCGAGGCCATTACCGCCTATTCAGACAGCTATCTTGACCTTGATTTTCTTAAAGCTTCTGGCACGCCTGTGGCTGTGAATCCAGATAAAAAGTTGCGTGCGGTTTCACTTGAGAAAAAGTGGAGTATTATTTGAAGAAAATCGCACTATTTGGAGGCACTTTTGATCCTATTCACTTAGGACATCTCAATTTAGCAGTGCAGATGCAGGAAATACACAAGTTAGACGAGGTGCTCTTTTGTCCTGCCTATAGTTCTCCCTTAAAACAGAATGATCTTCCCAAAGCAGGAGCAAAACAGCGCCGTGCGATGGTCACACTGGCCATTGGAGCGGTCCCAGGATTTTCCATTCTCGATGATGAACTTGAGCGTGCGGGCCCTTCGTTTACTATCGATACCATGCGCCATTTGATCCAGTCGCGTCCTAAAGCAGAACTTTTTCTGATTTTGGGCGAACTGAAAGGATTAGAGAAGTGGAAAGAGATCGATCAGCTACTGTCGCTTGCGCAGCCATTGATCGGCGCGCGCCAAGGCAACTCCCGTGAGTCTGTCGATTTAAACGGATTATCGGGAGCCTCGCGTAAAGCGCTGCAGCAGGGGATGACCCCGATCTCCATTATGGAGATTAGCAGTACAAAAATTAGAGAGAGATTAAAACAAAAAAAATATTGCGGCCATCTGGTCCCTGAAAAAGTACTTAATTATATTTATGAACATAAACTCTATACATGAAGTTTTAAATAAAACTGCCCAGGTGATCTATGACAAAAAGGGGATGAATATTCTCTGTTTAGATCTGCGCGGCATCTCCACCATTACCGATTTTGTGGTGATTGCTGAGGGGGCTGTGAATCGCCATGTGGTCGCCATTGCCCAGGCGATCATGGATGAGCTATCCCACCTGAATTTAAAACCAGTACGTGTCGAAGGGTTGCAAACAGGGGATTGGGTCGTGCTCGATTATGTAGAATTTATGGTCCATCTCTTTATGCCTGGCATCCGTGACCGCTATCAGCTGGAAGGGCTCTGGCGCAAAGGTAAAATTGTCGAATTAAAGATTTTAATTTCCAATCAATAAAAAAACTATTTTAATTCATTTTGTAAAATATTTTATTGATTGAATTTTTTGAGCCATTACCCTATACTTTTGGCTCAACTGATAGGTGTCTATGAGTCAAAAAAAACGTATTGTCGTGACTGGGATGGGACTGGTCTCCTGCTTCGGATCTGATATCGATCTTTTCTACCAGAACCTCCTCGAAGGCAAAAGCGGCATTACTAAAATTGAAGAATTTCCTTGTCAAGACTATCCGACCCGGATTGCAGGCTGCATCCGCAATTTTGAAACGGGCGATTACCTAGATAAAAAGCAGGCGCGCCGTGTCGACCCTTTTATCCGCTATACAGCTGTGGCAGGAAAAAAAGCGTTAGAGCATGCCGGTTTGACAGGGGAGGCGCTGCAAGCATTAGATAAGCAGCATTGTGGAGTGCTTGTCGGTTCTGGCATGGGCGGGATGTCTGTATTTTATGAAGGGACGCAGACCATTCTCACTAAAGGCTATCAACGACTCACCCCTTTCTTTATCCCTTATATCATCACTAATATGGCCGGTGCTGTACTTGCCATCGACCTTGGATTTATGGGCCCCAATTATTCGATTTCTACAGCGTGCGCCACTGCAAATTTCTGTATCTATTCTGCTGCAGAGCATATCCGTAAAGGCACCGCAGATCTAATGCTATGCGGCGGTTGTGAATCCGCTATTAATCCGATTGGGCTTTCAGGGTTTGTGGCGATCAAAGCGCTCTCAGAAAGAAATGATGCCCCTGAAAAAGCGTCCCGTCCTTGGGACAAAAATCGTGACGGATTTGTGATGGGAGAAGGCGCCGGTGTACTTGTTCTAGAGAGTTTGGAACATGCGCTAGCACGTGGAGCGCCCATTTATGCTGAATATTTAGGCGGCGCGATCTCCTGCGATGCGCATCATATGACCAATCCTCGTGAAGACGGTTTAGGTGTTGCTCTATGCATTGAAAATGCGATTAAAGATGCAGGCATTAGCAAAGAAAAGATCAATTATATCAATGCGCATGCAACCTCTACTTTAGTAGGAGATACATGTGAAATCCACGCAGTTAAAGAGATTTTCAAAGACCATGCTAAAAACATCAAAATCAACGCAACTAAATCGATGATCGGCCACTGTTTAGGGGCTGCGGGGGGGATAGAAGCGATTGCGACTATTAAAGCGATTTTGACCGGCATGGTTCATCCGACAATCAATCTTGAAAATCCAGAGGAAGCTTTAAAGGGACTTGATATTCCAACTGTTGCCACGCCGCATGAAGTCGAAGTGGGGATGAGTAATTCTTTCGGTTTTGGTGGACATAATTCTTCACTTCTTTTTGGTCCTTATCATGTATCATAAAGAAGAATCGTTTGGAATCGTGCCCCTGAAACAAGAAGAGGGCGTTTGGAAGGTCTTTTTGATTTTACACAAACAGGGCAGACATTGGGGATTTCCCAAAGGCAAACGGCACGATGCCGAAGAGGCCAAAGTGGCTGCTGCACGGGAACTAAAAGAAGAGACCAATCTTGATGTAGTCCGGTTTTTGCAAGAGACTCCCTTTGTGGAAAGCTATCTCTTTCGCTCAAGAGGCAGAAAAATCTTAAAAACAGTCCACTATTTCCCTGCCGTTGTTTCAGGAGAATTAAAGTTGCAAGAAGAAGAAATTCGTGATGGAAAGTGGCTGCCGCTCACAGAAGCGCCACAACAGCTCACTTTTAAAGAAGCGCGCTCTATTTGTGATCAAATTACCCAAATGTTAAAATGATCTTTTTTTCTAAGAGCCCTAAAATCCAACTGTTTGTCCGCCACTGCTACTTTTCTTCAGCCAGCCATAAAAAAGAGCGGCCAAAACATTTTGACCGCTATAAATGTCATCAAAATCTACTGCAAACCATCGATAAAAAAAGGGTAGAGATCACCTTTTTCCTTGATAGTTTCTACAAGGAAGAAGAGCCCCATTTTGTATTAGAGCAGACAGAGTATCCTGTAGTGGAGATTAAAGAGGGGACAGAAGCCGGCTCTTTTTTACGGCTTACTGATTATGCCCTATCCCAAAAATATGATGCGGAGACCATTCTCTATTTTTTAGAAGATGACTACCTGCACAAAGAGGGATGGGTCAACATTTTGCAAGAAGGATTTACACTTCCTGGAATCGATTATGTGACTCTATATGATCATAAAGACAAATATTTTTTGCCTTCTTACACCCATTTAGAATCCAAAATTTTTCATACAGAGTCATGCCATTGGCGCACGACCCCTTCTACAACAAACACTTTTGCTATGCGTTTTAAAACGCTTTTAAAACATCAAGAGATCCAGCGCGCCTTTTCTAAAGAGAGGAAAATTAGCGCTGACCATGAGAAATTTTGTGCGCTCAAAGAAGCGGGCGCGACTCTCATTTCTTCGATCCCAGGTTGGGCAACACATGCAGAACCTGCCTATGCGTCTCCCTGCTTTAATTGGGAAAAGCTGTTGCATAAATCCACTTTCTGATAAACTCAGGAACCGCTTTAAAATGGAGGTTGTATGGCCCAGACACTTTCCACACAAATTTCAGTTGGCACACAGCGCGACTCTTTCTTGCGCTCCCTTTGTATTGTGCTTGGCGCAAGCATCATTATTTCTCTTTGCGCGCCTCTTTCTTTTCCGCTCCCATTCACACCTATTCCAGTGGCTATTGCGGCGCAAGTGGTACTGCTTTTAAGCGTGCTTTTAGGAAGCCAAAGAGCCACATTAGCTGTCATCGCTTATCTCATTCAAGGTGCGATGGGGCTGCCTGTTTTTGCAGGCGGTGGAAGTAGTATTTTAAGATTGGCAGGGCCGACAGGAGGTTATCTTCTGGGATATGTGCTCGCTGCGTTTGTCACCGGGCTCATTTGTGAAAAAATGAAACGGCGCACAGAAGGAAAAGTGTTTGCTGCTATGGCCGCAGGAAATCTGGTCATATTCGTCTGCGGTCTTGCCCATCTTTCCCATTTTGTTCCTATGGGATCGCTTCTTTTACTTGGATTCTTCCCTTTTATTGTGGGAGAAATCGTGAAGCTTATCCTGGCGCAGCGAGCATTAAAAGCACTAAAGTTTTTTAACGGCGCTTAAATGAACTTTTGTTCATTTGGAACGCTTTCGCAGCTTTCTTATCGGTTGCTTTAGCCGATTTTGGTGCTGTTGCTTCCACTTGTGGCATTGAAACCTTCTTAGCTTGTTCCACTTTGCCCGTAGGGTTTGCTTCTTTCACTTTTTCTATCGTTGCTGCTTGCGCTTTTCCTAAATTTTGTTTTGCTTGCGCTTGTTGTTGTTGTGCATTTGCTTTGGGTCCTACTTTCTTAACCATAATTTTTTGCCTCCTGAAGATTGGTGTCTATTTTTTGATCTTTATTAAAAAATAATTTTTTAAGCAAACAAAAACTAAGAAAAATTAACCACAGAGAGCACAGAGGTCACAGAGGTTCGGAAAAAAAACTATTTTCTTTCTGTGCTCTCTGTGGTTGAACAGGCGGCTCGGGTGCAATCTCGTTCCTTTTAGAGGAAGGAGTTCTTCAATATCTTCTATATTTTCCCCCTATAGTTTTTAAAGAGTTTTTAGGCTATTTTTTTAAGAATGCATCTCTATCTGATATTTTGGTTTGTGCGCCTGGTTGTGGCTTTGCGCTACCGCATTAAAATCACAGGCCGCAAAGAGTTAATCGCAAAAAAGTGGCCTCACACAGGCGGCATTCTTTTCTTACCCAATCATGCTGCAGAGATGGACCCGATCATCTTGATGATGGTGCTCTGGAGAGAGTTTCGTCCTCGTCCCCTTGCTGCAGATACTTTCTATTATCAAAAAGGCATCCGCTTTTTTATGGACCTGGTGCGCACTCTTGCCATTCCTGACATGGACATTGCTAATCAATGGAAAATAAAACGTTTGGAAAAAAGCAAACAGCAGTTATTGACGCATCTTCGGGCAGGGGATAATTTTTTAATCTATCCTTCAGGAAAGCTCAAACGGACTGCGGAGGAAAAAATTGGCGGCGCTTTTCTAGTCCATGATCTGCTCCAAGCAGCACCAGACACCAATATTGCACTGATCCGCATCACAGGATTTTGGGGCAGTCTTTTTTCTTGCGCAGCGACGCCAACAAGCCCCGATTTTGGCAAAACATTGTGGCGCGGTTTCAAAATCCTTTTAAAAAATGGCATTTTTTTCGCACCACGGCGCGCTATTCATATTGAAATGAGCCCCGCGCCTGACGATTTTCCTTACCGCACAAGCCGTTTACAACTCAATCAGTACTTGGAGCGCTGGTACAATGCGCGCGGCCCCGAGCCTTTATCGCTTGTGCGCTACTATTTTTGGAGCCAGCAACTTCCCAAAATCGAACCGAAACATAAACAGAGAGAGCAGATCTCTGTCCCTCCTGAGCTAGAAAAAACGATCATTGCGCATCTTGCCCAGACCACTCATCGGGGTGAAGAGACCATTCAGAAAACGATGCATCTATCGAATGATCTGGGGCTGGACTCTTTGGATATTGCTGACTTGTATATATTCTTAGAAGATAAGTTTCAGATTTCTGACCTTGAACCAGGGGAGATCCAAACGGTCGAAGATCTGATTTTTGCAGCCGCCAATTATAAAAAAGAGCGGGAAAAACAGGTTGAAGTGAAGAAAAGAAAGATGCGCTGGCCCAAAGAAAAAAACCGGCTTACGCCTCTGTATCCAGAGGGCCATTCGATCCAAGAGGTGTTTTTAAATATATGCAACCGGATGGGATCTTTCACAGCGTGTGCCGATGGATTAACAGGACCCATTTCCTATCGGAAATTAAAACGGGTCGTTTTAGTTTTGGCCTTAAAAATCAAACAGTTTCCAGAAGAAAACATTGGCATTTTGCTGCCTTCGACCATTGCTGCCTATCTAATGACTTTGGCGACGATGCTAGCTAAAAAAGTGCCTGTAATGCTGAACTGGACGGCTGGAAGCCGGGCTTTAGAACATTGTGTCTCTGTGACAGAATTGCACACCATTTTAAGTTCATTTCGCTTCTTAAACCATCTAGATAATGCCGATTTTGGCGAGACAGACGATCTACTTCTTCTTTTAGAAGAATTTAGGAAAGAAATTGGATTAGGCATAAAATTAAAAGGACTTCTTCTTAGTCTTTTACCACCTAAGGCTCTGCTGAGCGTACTACATCTGAACACCGTTCAAGAAAAAGAGCGGGCTGTGATTATTTTTACAAGCGGCACAGAAACGCTCCCTAAAGGGGTCCCCTTAAGCCACAAGAACCTTTTAAGTAACGAGCGCGCCGCATTTTCCTGTATCCAGTTAGATGGCACAGATTCAATCTACTCTGTTCTGCCCCCTTTCCATTCTTTTGGATTGTCGGTCACTGGACTGTTGCCATTGCTGATTGGGCTTAAAACATTTTATGCTCCCGATCCGACACATAGCCATGGCATGGCCAACGATATTGCCAAGTGGAAACCGACCATGTTTTGCTGTGCTCCCAGTTTTATTCGCGCGCTGTTTAAAGTCGCTTCCAATGAAGAGCTGCAGAGCATCCGGCTATTTGTTTCGGGAGCTGAAAAAGCGCCCGAAGAGCTGTTTGATCGTGTCAAACAACTGGGCCCCGATAAAAAAATGATCGAAGGCTATGGCATTTCAGAGTGCAGCCCCATTGTGACCATAGGCAGGCCGGAAAAAGAGCATAAAGGAGTGGGACAAGCCATTCCTGGCGTGGAACTCTGTGTGATTCATCCAGACACGCGGGAGGTCCTTCCTCAGGGACAAGAAGGAGAGATCTGCATTTATGGACCCAATGTCTTTGAAGGCTATTTAGGCTATCCCAAATCTCCTTTTATTACATTGCAGGGAAAATCGTGGTACCGTTCGGGCGATAGAGGCTATTTAGACAGCGATGGCACCTTATTTATTACTGGCCGCCTAAAGAGATTTTTTAAAATTGGCGGGGAGATGGTGAGCTTAGGAGGATTAGAAGAGGAGCTGCTCTCCCTCTGTGAAGAAAAAGGTTGGGCTCCTCAGAAACAAGAAGGACCAAAGCTGGCCATTGTTGGCGTGGGCCTTGAAAGTGATAAACCGATCATTGTACTCTTTACCACATTTGATATCGGTTTGGAGCAGGTTAATGGTGCACTACGCGAGAGGGGGCTAGGTCGTATTGTTAAAATTTCCCGCATCCAAAAGCTGGATGAGATTCCCTTGACGGGAACAGGAAAAACCCATTATCGTCTCCTCGAAGAGAAAGTCGCCGGTGAAACTAAAACTTTATAATACAGAGACGCGTGAAAAAGAAGAGGTAGAGCCTTTGGATGGAAAGACCATCCGTTACTATACCTGCGGGCCTACCGTCTATGATTTTGCCCATATCGGGAATTTTCGCACCTATGTGTTTGAAGATCTGCTCAAGCGCACTTTAAACTATTTTGGCCTCAAAGTGATCCAGGTGATGAATCTGACCGATGTAGACGATAAAACATTAAATGGCGCTCTGAAAAAAGGAGTGCCTCTTAATGAGTATACACAGCCTTATATCGACGCTTTTTTTGAGGATTTAAAGACGCTCCATATCGAGCCGGCAGATGATTATCCGCGCGCCACAGAATGCATCCCTGACATGATTAAATTGATCCAAGGGCTGCTTGAAAAAGGCGTTGCCTATCAAGGGGAAGATAAGAGCATTTACTATTCTATCCATGCCTTTTCTCCTTACGGTAGATTGTCTCATCTATATTTAGATGATTTGAAAGAGGGAGCTTCAGAGCGCGAGGCTGCCGATGAGTACGAAAAAGAAAATGCGGCCGATTTTGTGTTATGGAAAGCATACGATCCGAAACGGGACGGCGCCACTTTTTGGGAGAGCCCCTTTGGCAAAGGCCGCCCAGGTTGGCATATTGAATGTTCGGCGATGGCGATGAAAATTTTAGGCCCGTCAATTGATATCCATGCAGGGGGTGTTGATCTGATCTTTCCCCATCATGAAAATGAGATTGCCCAATCAGAAGCCTTTTCTGGACAGCCCTTTGTCCGCTATTGGGTCCATTCAGAACATCTGCTCGTAGATCACAAAAAAATGTCCAAACGGTTAGGGAATTTTTATACATTGCGCGATCTGCTTAAAAAGGGCTATAGCGGCAGTGAGGTGCGCTACATGCTGCTGCATACCCACTACCGCACGCAGCTCAATTTCACCTTTCAGGGACTGGATGGCGCAGTGGCCTCTTTGCAGCGTTTGTCCGATTTTATTCAGCGTTTGCAAGAGATTGAAGGGCAGCAAATAGGCACCATTGACACCGTCTTAAAAGAAGCGGAGAAAGAATTTGACGAAGCTTTGGCAGACGATCTCAATATCTCTGTTGCGCTAGCCGCTTTATTTGAATTAGTGCGAAAAATCAACCATCTTTGTGATGAAGAGAAGATCGGCACTGCACAAGCGCAAAAAATTTTAGATCTACTAAAGAAATGGGATCAAGTGCTTGGAGTGTTGCCATTTCAAAGAGAAGCGCTTGCCATTCCACAAGAGCTGCTCGACGCTCTTGAGAAAAGAAATCGCGCCCGTGTGGAGAAAAATTGGGCCGAAGCAGACAAACAGCGCGCCTTTATCCAATCACAAGGCTATCTGATTGAAGATACGCCCAAAGGGGCCAAGCTAAAGAAGAGCTAATGAAATTTATTCTTCAGGACGCATCAGAGGGAAGAAAAGAACATCTCTAATGGAGGGCGCATTGGTAAATAGCATGACGATACGGTCCATGCCCATGCCAATGCCGGAAGTGGGAGGCATCCCTTGACAAATCGCTTCGATAAACTCTTCATCGAGAGGATTAGCCTCTAAATCGCCTGCTTTCTGTTTTTCTGCTTGCTCTTCTAACAGTTTTCTTTGGAGAACGGGATCATTCAGTTCTGTGTAAGAGTTGCAATACTCACCACCTAAAATAAATGATTCAAAACGCTCTACAATGCCTTCAGAGCGCATTTTTGGATTGCGGTGTGGTTTGCATAAGGGCGTAGTTTCGATCGGATGGTCGGTGATGTGATGCGGCTGGATGAGATGTTTTTCTACTAGCTCTTCAAAGAGCAGCGCAATCATCGCTCCTCGCGTCGCCTTTTTGATATCGTACGGGTCAAGGGCTGTTTTTTCACGCAGCATTTGCCGCATCTCTTCATCTGAAAGTTGATTCACATCAATATGGGCATAGGTTTTAATGCTCTCATTCATTGTCATGCGCTTCCAGGGAGCTTTCACATCGATTTCGTAGGTCTCACCCTCTTTTTCCACTTTAAACACAGTGGTCCCAAAAAGCGTTTTTGCGAGCATTTCAAACAGATTTTCCATGAGCTTCATCATGTCATTGTAATCCCAATAGGCAGCGTAGGCTTCCAGTTCTGTGAATTCTGGATTGTGGGTTCGGTCGATCCCTTCATTGCGGAATACTTTGCTGATTTCAAACACCTTATCTAGCCCGCCCACGATTAACTTTTTTAGTGGGATTTCAAGAGAGATGCGCAAAAACATCTCCTGATCTAGCGCATGGAGTTTGGTGGTGAAAGGACGGGCTTGCGCGCCGCCATACACATTTTGCAAGACCGGTGTTTCCACTTCTAAAAAGCCTTGATGCTCTAGAAAAGAGCGGGTCAATTGGATAATGTGAGAGCGCACCAGAAAACGTTTGGTCGATTCCGGATTAGAAATCAGATCTAGCCACCGTTTACGGTAGCGGACCCCTTTATCTGTAAGCCCCGCATGTTTATCGGGCAGTGGCAGTAATGATTTGCAGAGCAGCGTGAACTGTTTCACAAAGACAGTCAGTTCGCCCTTTTGCGTGCGGAATAGCGTTCCTTCCACTCCAATGATGTCGCCCAGGTCTACCTTTTTCTCGATAAATTTGAGAGGTGTGATCTCAGCATCGGTTTTCAACCCTGTCACTGCTGTGTGGTCTCGATTGAACATCAGCTGAATACGACCTGAGATATCTTGGATATGGGCAAAAATATTTTTTCCCATCGGGCGAAAAAGCACCAGTCTGCCTGCGACAGAAACGGCCTGGCCTTTGCCTTCGACAGCATCTTCAAAAGTACCCAGCTCTTTAGTTTCAAATTTTTTGACCAGAGGCTCGATCTCAGAAGAGGGGGTGAATTTAGCAGGATAGGGATCAACGCCTAGTGCCCGAATCTCTTCAAGTTTGGCCAGGCGCGTGCGAAAGTCTTCCTGATGGTGATACTCTGGAATCATATGAGGCATTGTAGGGAATTGGCTTGTAAAAAGCAATTTAACTGAAGATTTTAAAGGCATTGCTCTTTAATTTTGTCGATAATACTCTTTTTTTTGAGAAAAGCAATGATTGCAAGACCAAAAAGAATTAGCGTGATCCATCCTAAAGGGTCGAAATACCAAAGATAGCCATCAGCTCTGATTTTGATATTGCCGAAAAACTCCGTTAAAGAAAATGTTCCAAACGAAGCTAAAAGAGTAGAGGCATCATTGATAAAAGAAATAGTGTCTAACTCAATTTCATTTACAGCAAAAATAGTTGTTTTTCTTTCGGTATAGATTGCAGTAGATTTGGCTCCTTCTAATGTCACATTTAGATTTTCTGTATCATTACTCATCAGAAGCCTTTTCTTTAGAAGATAGAATCCCCATTTTGACTGCATTGAAAAACTTAGTGTTGCCGCAGTTATTACAAATTAACATCAGGTAAGGATAGGATTTTCCCCCTATGGCTATATTAGAATTGACTAGCATCGGTGTTGTAACTATGTCTTTAGACAAAGACCAAGAGTTTTGCCCGCAACAATCGCAAGCCCTAATGCTTTTTTTCTTTTCTAGGAAGGTGATTGCTTTATTTTTTTCTTCTTCGTTCATATAAGATGTTTTAAGGGGAGAATATACAACAAAGAGTTTAAAAAGTTAAAAGAAAAATGACATATGCATGGACTGAATTATTTTGATGGGACGCTCTATATCAACCTGGCGCATCGGAAAGACCGGCGTGTGAAAATAGAAGCGGAATTGCAAAAAGTCTCTTTAAATCCCAATAAACTGTTCCGTATTGAGGCGCTTTATGATGAACTCAATGGCGCGCGCGGCTGTGTCCTAAGCCACAGCAAGGCGCTCGATCATGCCATTGAGAAGGAATGGAAGCATGTGCTGATCCTTGAAGACGATTGTCTTTTCCAAAAAAACAAAATCCACTCCTATATTGAAAATTTTCTGACCTATTTCAAACAGGAGTGGGATGTTTTTTTCCTGGGAGGCCAGCTTCAGGTATTTGAAAAAACAGACCATCCTGACTATCTAAAGGTGCAATTTTCTTTAAGGGCCCATGCCTATGCTGTGAATGGGTCTTATTTGCGTGTGCTTAGAGATCATTTTTTGGCCACTTATGAATCGATGCGGGATGACCTATTTTTTGTGCACTGCTTGCATAAAGCTTTAGACAGGCAGTGGGTCGATTTGCAACTCAAAGATCGCTGGTTCATGGGAATAAAACCGATCGCGCGTCAAAGCAGCTCCTATAGTGATATTGAAAAAAGCAGCAAGCCTAAACGTTAGGAGTCTAGTGTCTTAAGTTTTCATTGGCTCGGTTTAAAACTCGGACTAATACTGTAGCTTCATCTTTGTTAGATGGATTTTTATCAGGGTGTAAAACGATGGATAATGATCTGTATCGTTTCCTTAGCTCTTCAGCAGCGAACCCAGATGGAAGTTCCAAAAGAGCTCTAGGTGTAGATTGAGCCAATAAACGGTTTTTAAAAGACAGATATGCTTTATTAACTGTAGCATCGTAGAGCCGCACATTTAACTGTTCAATTTCCTTAATTTCGCCTTGAAGGTATGCACGCCATTGATCTCCCTCTGTTTTCTGGTTACCAGCATAAGAAGATTTGGGCCCTTGATTAGGAATAAAGCGCTGTCTGGAGCTTAATCCACCGAAGCCTGCATCGGTCCACTTTGTTCCATCTGTCTCTCCAGCGCCGCCATTGATAAAAATATTAAAGCAGTGATGATTGATGCTTTTTGGCAAGGAACCTACAGCCATTTGTCCGAACATATAGCCTACCGGCCATAAAATAAGGCCTACCACTAGATTGACTTTGAACCCTAAATTCCAAAGATTACCCTTAGTAAGAATCTGATTAGCCACAAGAAGCCCTGCTAAAACCCCTATGCAGTAGGTGACGTGCTGGCAAGGCGATACAACCAATTTACGATGGGCGATCATCAGCAGTTCTTGCTTCTCAAGCCCGTGATAATAACAGAAAGCAATCTCCGCAACGCCGATCACAATATCAGCAACCAAAGTGAAAGGTGCAGAGCAGAGTGTGATGGGCAGCGCTACAACGCCTCCTAAATAACCACCCACAGTGATTGAAATCTTAACATATTTTCGAACTGATTCACGTTTGTCCCCACATAGATCATTTGCTATTTTGTCTGCATGTGTGAAGCAATGCCAAGAATAATATAGAAGACTTTCTGGACCTTTAAATGCAGAAGGCAGTAACTGGTAGTAAAACTTTGTTTCAGTTTGGATATGTACGGTAAGGGCAGTCATGCGAAACAGGATATCAAATAATCCCTTATAAGTCGAAGAAAATTACCCCCTGACGATACCTGCGGTAAGTAGAGCTTGATAGTGTGAAGGATTTTTTTGAAAAAGATACTGGATCAACTTTGCTTTGACAGGACGGGTTTGAGTAAGTCCCAACGTATTAATGATTTGCGTGATCTCTTTCTCAGCCTGCCCCATTTTGGTCTCATCTTCTACTAAAACTTCGATTTCAAGTACGCGGTAAATAAAATCATCGAAATAGGCCAAATCTAAATCGAGGGTGAATTTTTGTAGCCGGTACTTACGGCGGATGGTCTGGAAGGAAGCGTAAGGCAAGATCGCCGCCTTGTTGAGCGCTTTAGAGAGACTATGCTCATTTTCGAGTCCCAGTTTTTTTAAGATTTCGTCTTCATCGCGAATCTCTAAATAGCGGTCAATGGCCCCGCCCATGCCTTTGATGCCGATCTTCAATTCGAATACGCAGTTGCGCTCGCGCAGCCAGATATCACTTGTGGTAAAGCGGTAGTCAGCTGTGTCATAGTAGGTATCGGTCAGCGCGATGCTTTCCAGAAATTGGGCCGATTCTTCGATCGTCTTAAGTTGCGACTCATCGATGAATATTTTCCGTTCTACTTCGATCATGAACCTATCCTAATAAAATAAAACAATGATTTTTTTGGAAAATTTTTTCATAGGTTTTAGAACTGCTTTGCAGCACATACTTAAAATAAGTAGGGCAAGAAGCAGTTCTAAAAAGTATGGAAAAAGGTCTAAAAAGCATGTTTTTCATTTTATTAGGATAGGTTCATAACCCCATCGTAGTGGATCCTAGAAAAAAGTGGAAGCTGGGTCTACATCAAGGATGATTTTAATCTCTTTATCTGTAAAAGATTCTTTCAGTTCCTTGAATGCTTTCACTATAGGAATGCTATTTTTTCCTTTAATAATGAACTGGAATCGATACTGATCTTTGATTTTGGCATGGCCACATGCCACAAGCGGCTGGATTTCAAAAGAGGCGGGGAGTTTAGCGATCAGTTGTTCACGAAACGCTCGTGCTGTTTGCTGCAGGCGCTGCAGATGGGGAGAGGAAAAAACCAGTTTCACAAGATGGGTAAACGGGGGATAGTCGAAACATTTGCGCACTTCGATCTCTTGAGCATAAAAGCGATCAAAATCTCCTTTAGCAGCAAGTGAGATGATCTCATGTTCGGGCAGATGGGTCTGGATCAATACTTCGCCTTTTACAGCGCCCCGTCCCGCTCTTCCTGCCACTTGAGTGAGAAGTTGGAAAACCTGCTCTGTCGCGCGGAAATCGGGGATATTTAAAGCGCCATCGATGGCGAGCACGCCCACTAGCGTCAGCGCGGGAAAATGGAGCCCCTTTGCAATCATCTGGGTGCCGATCAGCACATCTGCTTTACCGGCGCGGAACTGTTTGAAAAGCTGCTCATGGCTTCCTTTATGGCGTGTAGTATCTGCATCTAAACGCAATGTGCGCACCTCTGGAAATAGAGCATGGAGCGCTTTTTCCACCATCTCAGTGCCGGCGCCTTTATATTTTAATCCGCCCTCAAAATGGCATTTAGGACAGCTGCGCGGCGGCATGATTCTGTAATCGCAAAGATGGCACGAAAGAATTTTCTCTCCTAAATGGTAAGTGAGCGCGATCTCACAATGGGGACACTTAAGCGTGTAAGAACAGTGGGGGCAGAGGCTAGAGGTATGGTAGCCGCGCCGGTTCAAAAAAAGAAGAGATTGCTCGCCCACTTTTAAGCGCGCCTTTAAACCATCGATCAATTTTTCGGAAAAGAGGGTGAAGCCTCTATTTTTTTCAAACTCTTGTCGCATATCGATGATGGAAATATCGGGAAGCTGTGCCGCATCCGCTCTTATTTTTAAGCGGCTTAATTGAAACTTTCCAGTAAGGGCGTTGTAGTAGCTTTCCAGACTGGGCGTTGCTGTCCCTAATACTACAGCGGCATGGCAAAATTTGGCCCGCATGATGGCGACGCTGCGCGCATGGTAGCGTGGAGATTCATCGCTCTGTTTATAACAGTTGTCATGTTCCTCATCGATAATAAGCAGTCCCAAATTTTGGACAGGGCTAAAAATGGCAGAACGGGCGCCCACCACGATTTTGGCCTCCCCTTTTTGGATGCGGTTCCACTCATCCGAGCGCTCCCCCTGTGAAAGTCTGTGATGCAAAATGGCAATGGCGCCTTCAAAACGGCCCCTCAGTCTTTCAATTGTTTGTGATGTCAGCGCAATTTCAGGCACAAGAAAAATCACCCCTTTTCCCTGCTTCAACGCATGCTCAATGCTCTGCAGATAGATCTCTGTTTTTCCACTGCCCGTCACTCCATGCAATAGATGGACTTTGAACTCGTGCCGCTCTAAGCTTCCGACAACTGTTTTAAAAGCCTCGGCCTGTTCTTCACTGAGCAGTTTTGGTTTTGTAGGAAAATATTCCTGATTTTTTAAAGGGGAGCGGTCCACAGGCATGGGGCGGCATTCTAGAATCCCTTTTTTTTCCAGAGTTTGAATCGGACTTCTACTGCTTTTGGTCTCTTCTAAAAGTTGGGACAAAAAGAGTCCTTTTTTTGCTTTTAAAAGTATCTCTAAAATGGTGGCTTGCGCCGGCGATTTTGTTCTTAGCTCTTCACAAAGTGCGCGCATTTTATTTAAAGAAACCAGCGGTTTTACAAAAATGACCGTTTTTGGGGCGATTTTTTCTCTGAGTGAGGGGGGCAGAATGGTTTTTAATACTTTTCTTAAAGGTGCCCCGTAATACTGTTCCATCCAGAGCGCTATCTTTAAAAGATCGCTAGAAATCGCCTCGCCTAAAAGAGT
The DNA here is from genome assembly GCA_964569185.1 of uncultured bacterium. Taxonomy (GTDB): domain Bacteria; phylum Chlamydiota; class Chlamydiia; order Chlamydiales; family Rhabdochlamydiaceae; genus DATIJP01. Next base: position 1,248 of record CAZMTP010000030.1, on the reverse strand, counting down.
ATGAATTGGTTTTAAATGAGAAAAATCGGACTGCTTTTTGATCTGGACCACAATGCCTGGACAGAGCCTGTTTCTCACCGGAATTTCCACGCGCATTCCAGGACGCAGAGTCACGCGCAAGGGAGCAGGGATCAGATAATCTAAAGGTTTATCGACGGCCGATTCTAAAATGACCTCAGCAATCGTTAGCTCTTCAGCATCTGACATAGCGTATTCCAAAGTGTCCGCTTCAGATGCGGGCTTTTTTCATATTGGTCTATAGAAGTTAAAAGCAAAAGCGGCGTTTTCCCTAGGAAGCGTGCCTGTGTCTTTGGGATTTCGGTGAAATGGCGCATCAGCTCAAACGAGGTTTGCAGCCCTTTTTCAGGGGCGATGATCAGCTTGAAATTGCCTTCTTTTAAAAAAGAGTCCCATTTTTTTTCTTGGCTGATCTGTCTGGCGTCGATCAATTTTGTCGGTGCAAAAGAGGTGTGGACCGCTTTGGCCATTTTTTTTAAAAAGTCCAGCTCTTTAGGAGATTGGCCAAAATAGAAGATCATCACATGGGCAATAGGTCCGCTCTCTTTTTTCTTTGCTGCGGCATCATCAGGCACCTCATCTATCAACATAAAATGGGGATGAACCTTTTCAATAGTTTTTTTTAGCGAAGGCGCCGGTAAAGGTTCCTGTTTTGGAAGAGGAGGCGGTTCTGATTTAACGATCGGTTGTTTTTGTTCTTTAAATACAGCTGCTTTTTGGATAGGCGCTGCGTAGGGCTTTAGCGGCGGCGCTGTTTTTACTGCGGGAGAGGAAAAGAAGAGAGCATTTTCTTTAGAGGTGAGTAAAACTGGAGGAAAATGGCTCTCTTGGATCCATTGCAGTGTGTCTGAAATCAGTTGTTTAACTGGATTCATAGGAAGCAAGCAGCTCTTCAATTTCAGGCAATAATTGGGTGAAGCCGCGCTCTTCATATCTACTGCGTAAAGTCTCCGAAAGAGATTTTAACCCTTCGGGAAACATATTTTTCAAAAGATCTGAAAGATCTTGAGGAGCCGCGATTTCCAATATCTCTTCTCGATTTTTCAACAAAAACAGCAACAATCCCTCATTATCCTTACAAGCTACGATAAATGGGGAAAGATGCAAATAGAGCTGTTTAAAATACTCAATAAGTTCTCTATTGTCCAACTCTTTTTTATTTTTCTTGTGCAACACGATATAAGATAGAGTTTTTTCTAGATGGTTTTGGAATAGAGAGAGCTCTTCTTG
>CAZMTP010000029.1:0-20596 GCA_964569185.1 uncultured bacterium | reverse complement strand
GAAGGAAAAAAACAAAATACATGCCTAGTGTTAAAGTACGTATTGGCGAGTCCCTAGACAAAGCATTAAGAACATTAAAAAAGAAACTTGACAAAGAAGGAATCATGAAAGCGGCAAAAGCCCATCGATTTTATGATAAACCTTCCGTCAAAAGCCGCGCCAAGTCTAAGGCGGCATTAAAATACAAGAAAATCAAGGGACCTTACCGCCAAACAAGTGGCAGTTAGGGTTTGTAGATCTATTCTTTTATCATGACTGATTATTATTCGATGCTTGGAGTGGCGCGTGGTGCCACGCAAGATGAAATCAAAAAAGCTTATCGTAAAAGCGCGCTGAAGTATCACCCTGATAAAAATCCAGGGGATAAAGAGGCTGAGCGTAAATTTAAAGAGATCTCCGAGGCTTATGAAGTATTAAGCAGCGAAGACAAACGGAGAATTTACGATCAGTATGGGGCGGACGCTGTCAAAGGCGCTGCAGGCATGGGCGGCGGCAGTCCTGGCGGTTTTTCTTCTATGGAAGAGGCGCTACGTACTTTTATGGGTGCTTTTGGTGGCGGCGGCGGCGGTGGTTCCGAATCGATCTTTGATTCTTTTTTTGGATTTGACACCGATTCTAGCCAAGGCAACCTACGCTCAGGCTCTAGCAAAAAAATGAATCTGACCATCTCGTTTGAAGAAGCGATCCGCGGCACCGAAAAAGAGGCGGCGCTCACAAACTACGCTGTTTGCGATCTTTGCCAAGGCTTAGGCGCTGAAAATCCCAGCCATATTAAAACATGCGCCCACTGTCATGGAGCAGGACAGGTCCACCAGACACGCGGTTTTTTCAGCATGACTACAATTTGTCCTACCTGTCAAGGCTATGGAAAATCGATCACCAAACCGTGTACACGTTGTCATGGCGCCGGGCGCATTAAGAAAAAAGAGCGCATTACAATTAAAATCCCTGCCGGGATCGATTCGGGCATGCGGCTGCGCATGGCGGGGCACGGCGATGCAGGAGAAGGCGGCGGGCCTCCGGGAGATCTCTATGTGTATATCACAGTTGGGCCCCATGAGATTTTTGAAAGACAGGGCGATGATGTATCGCTTGAACTCCCTTTAAGCTTTTCTGAGGCTGCTTTAGGATGCAAAAAAGAGATTCCAACCCCTCAAGGCACCACAGCGCGCATTAATATTCCCGAAGGGACACAACATGGAAAGATTTTCCGCGTGCGCGGCGAAGGCGCTCCCAATGTTCATGGACAGGGCACAGGCGATCTACTCGTTAAAATTGCCGTAGAAACACCTGTGAATCTAAATGAGAAGCAAAAGCAGCTACTCGCTGCTTTTGCAGAACTAGAAAATAGTCAGAATTCGCCTAAGAAAAAAACATTCTTAAGCAAGCTTAAGGACTTCTTCGCTTAAGGATCCTCTCGTTTCCCATCAGTTTCCTTAGGATCGCCACTAGCAGGGTCATAGGGATCTTCTGTAACTGAGCCCTGGCGTTGGTAACGATTTGAAGAGAAAAGTACTCGCACTCTTTTATTACCACTAGGACTGGGTGGCGAAGCATTTGGATCCAAAATAAAACTTCCCTCTTCCGGATCTCCATGCCCTCTTACAATCACAGTTGGTTTTTCTTTTTTATGTTCTTCCTTTTTTCTAGTACTTGGGGATACAGGGAATAATGATGGGCTTTGTGATGAAGCTTTTGTGACATCTTTTGCAGCGGCTAAACTGGCTTGTTGTTGATAAAAAGCTAGTGCGGCTGCTTGTGCCTTAAGACCCTCAGGATTAGTAACACTATCCGCTGCTTTGATAGATGCACTTTCTTTTGGGCTACTGTCATTTGATGAATCCTTAACTGAATCTTTTGGGCTAGGTCTTTTTTCCCTATCATCCAAAACAAAATCCCCTTCAACTTCTTTTCTCTTTTGACGTACCGCTTTTATACTTTGATATCTTAATTCATCTGGGTTGACACGGTGACCCCTGCCCTCCCTTTCTATATTACCTTCATTCTGATGAGGACCCCTAACTACTTTTTTTCCATCTCCATAGATAATTTCTTCATTGTCATCATGCACTTGGTTTACCGTTATATAAAAACTTTTTAGAGAATCGTCTGGATTAAAATTATTGAACCATTCTTGAGATTCATCAAGAGAAACCATAGGTTCAGAACAACAACAACATCCTAGCAATCTCACCCTTTCAGTTTCGATGCAATTAACACCACCTGCCCGTAATAATTGACCGTTGTTTTCATTCTCACCCGTCATCCGTCGGAGATAGTCAGAGTCTATCAGTCCATGAAGCAAATCCTCACTATATCTTGTTTTTCCAAAAAATTGTTTTCCAAATAAAACAAGTGCTGGTTTCTGACTTCTTTCGAAAGCTCTATTTATTAATTTTAAATAATACCCTTTAAATTCATGCGTTTCAGATACATCTTCTATTACTCTTACGTTTACTGTTACCTTTACTCTAGCAATGGGCCTTGGACCAATTTCATTTTGATAATCAAAGTCAGTATATAAATTGCTTACATACTTAAGCGTTTTATTAGCTACCCATTGGATACGTTGTCTCTCTTTAGGAAATACATCCGAAACCACATTCAATACCAACAATACTTCAATGGTTTTATCCATTTTACTGGCGAAATTCCCCTTTAAATCTTCTGGTAGTTCCAAGGCATATTTTTGTATTCCAGCTGGCTCCTTCAGCTCCTCTGGTTCATGACGTCTAACTTCCATTTCTATACTACGTCCATGACCTCTCATTTTGTTCCGACGCGCTAATTCTGCCGCTTCATTGTTTCCGGGCCAACAAGCTCTCCAGCAATTAAGTATACTCTGCACACACATGACCTACCCCCTAAAAAAACAAATTAAGGAAAAATGTTATCAAATCAAAAATTTGTAAGATATTTAAAAAGCTTTACTCTTCTCCATCTTCTTCACCTATTCGCCGACCTACTCCGCCATCGCTGACTGAAGGTGCTCTATCCTTCGCATCAGGTTCTCCTTCTGGAGTTCCTGGCTGTTCTTCATTTTCCAAGAGCATATGCGGACGACGAGGACCTTGGTCACTATAAGAACGGGCCTGCTGGTGTCCTGGCTTTTTGTCTTTTTCTGCATCACTTAAACCAGCTGCTACTTTTTGCCTATCACCTAAATCATAGGAATGATGGCCACGCACTGACTGTTGTGCCTTTTTTGCTGCTTCTCGTAATATTTGACTTTTCCTCTGATGAGGTTTTTTCTGAGACGGTGCTGAGGAGACTGCTAACAGATCTTTGTCCACAGCTGATTTTTTAAATTCAAGTCGTTCTTCACTGCTTGAGGTCTCTTTAGAAACTTTATACTGTTCTAAGGCTCTTTCTTGTGCCTTTATTTGGTCTTTATTGAAAACCATTTTTCCTTCGGTTAGTTCAATTGTCACAGGTTCGAGTTCTTTCTGAGCCTCACTGCGACCTTTAACTGTGCCTTTTTGCCCGCGTTGAGTTCCACTATGCAGCTTTTCGGGACCATTATTTTCTGCTAGTGAAATTTCAAAGTCTCCATTCATCTCGACCACCATTTCATATGTCCCTGGATTCCCTTGCGACACTTCTCTTGTATCAAGACAAACTGTACGTTCAGCTCCTTCAACTCCCTCTTCAGATAGTGGACCGCAAAAATCTCCATTCAATATTCGCCCCGTATAAGTATCCTCATGAGAATGATCATAAAGTATTTTCAAAGGATTCTCGATGTCCCAATTGCGCCTAATAATAAAAAAAGTTGTCTTTTCCAGTGAAACAATGGATTCCATTGATAGCGCCCCTTCAGAGCAATCATATAATTTAATAAAATGCCCCTTATGGGTTATCTGAAGAGCGGGAAGTGTCACAGACACTTCTACAATCGGTTTTTTTGGGGTCACTTCTTGTTGTAGGAATATGGAAATCCATTTATGTACTTTAAGAGCAATTGAAGCCTCCTTATCCGATTCCTCTTTACCGGTTTCTGGATTGAAACGCTTCTGTTCAAATGTCCGTTTCCCATTTAGTTTCAGTGTCAAGCTAAGAGTTTGATCAGTTTTTGTTTTTAAAAGATCGACTACAGTTTTTCGCGCCGGAGGCAAGCTCTGTAGCCCTATTTCATCATGATGTGGCCGACACCAACTAAGGCAACAACTAAGTAGCTGCATAATGACCTCCTCGAAAAAACAAATTTAGAAAAATGGTATCAAATCAAAAGTTTGTATGATATTGAAAAAAAAAGTGCTAATACAATTAAATATTTAATCGCTATTTCTCTGAGAGACTGTCCACAAACCATCAATTCATCAGATTCAGGGTTTGTGGACAGTCTCTGAATGAGCAAAATCTTTAAGTAGCGCCAATATTCCTTTGATTTTGAAAAAATAAGAACAAAAAAGCAGACTTGCAATAAAGGTGGCCGCTTCGCATCCAAATACAATTAGTTGCGCATATAAATTCTCAGGAAATTGCACTTCTGCTCCTAAGAAAAGAGAGAGTGTCGCCCCATTAAAGCAGATAAAATCAAGCAAAATGACAGAGCTGCAAGCCACAGTTGTAGCGCACAAAATAGAAAAAATAGAATGCGGTACAAAAATCCAGCCCTCTTTGGAGAGAAGTCTGCCTAAAGCCAGCGCTTGAATCCAGCAGCTAATGCTTGTAGCGAGTGCCGTACTAATGGCGCCAAATCCTAAAACAAATACAAAAAAACTATTGAGTAAAACATGGATCGCCATCGCTCCTAAAGCTACCTGACTGGATGTGTGAAAATCTTTCTTCGCGTACAAAACAGCAAAAAATAAAAGAACTAGGGTCGAGGGCAGCAAGCCTATTCCATAAGCCCAAAGACAGCGTGTGGTCTGCACCACAGCAGCGCTAGAAAAATGGCCATGCCCATAGATAAGATTAAGGCTCGGCGCGCCTAAAAAAATAAGCGCACAGGTACAAGGCACCATTAAGGCTAAAATCCGCTCATAGCAAAATGAGAAGATCTTTTGCGCCTCTTCTCTATTCCCTGTACTAATGGCACGCGATAGCGTAGGCACTATGGTACTGACGCAGGCCATGCCAAAGACTGCCAGAGCCAATTGTTCTAGGCGAATGGAATACCAGAGATAGACTGGCCCTTTAAGATCTGCATAGCGGGCAAATAGAGCATCTAAAAAACCATTAATTTGCGTGGCACCTACCACCATCATCCCAAATCCAAACGCTTTCAAAAGCTGTTTAATCTCAGGAGAAAGGGACAAAGAATGTCTCAGCCATTCTTTTATATTCCCTGATATCTGCTTTACTGTTGAAGGAAAGGTGAGTAGCCATTGAAAGAAAAAACCGATCACTACTAATTTGGAAAGCCCAATCATAGCCTGCAATGGAGCGCTATTTCTATAGTACAGTGCTCCAGCAATCCAGAGGGCATTGCACACAAAAGGGGCAAAGCTGGGCAAGAAAAAAGAGTGGTGGCATTGCAACACCGAAATGTTGATCCCATATAAGCAGATAAAAATGAGCCCTGGGAACATCCATGCGGTAAGTTCAATGATTTGGCGATTATCTAAAGAGAGGGAAAAAAAATGCAAAAGCGTAAAAAGCACCGACTCAGAAACAAGAGTGATGGCAATAAGTAAAATCAGCAGTAGAAAGCTGAGCTTTCTAAAACATTGAGAGGCGCTTTCTCTATCTTTTACTCGCAATTCTTCAAAATGGGGAATCAAAACCGATTGTAGAGGCCCTTCACCTAAGAGTCGTCGAAATAAATTGGAGAGACGAAAAGCGACCATAAACGCGGCCACAGCAGGATGGTCCCCAAATGCAAATGCCATCGCCAGATCTCTGCCCATCCCGCTCACGCGACTTAGGAGTGTTCCTGAAAAAAAACGGCGCATAAAAGAAGCATAAGAAAAGACTGTGCTGGACATATTTTAACCTAAAAATTCCTTCACTAGCTTGATTACTTCTTCTGGCCGTTCACTCACAAACATATGCGCCTGCTCCTTAAGAACGGCTAATTTGGCATTAGGAATCCGCTTCATGAGCTGATGAAAACAGGAACTTGGAATGTAAAGATCTTCTTCTCCTGCGATGACTAATGTTTTGCATTGAATTTCTTTAAGCCTATCTCTTAAATCTAGCTGCAGTATCGCATCGCTCTGGCCATAATATCCAGCGGGAGATTGCGGATAAGGATTATGGGTCCATTGATGCAGCTGCTTTTTTACATTCTCCGTATCACTTAAAAATGCATTGCTAAATAGCCAAGGCAATAAAGATTCTAAGAAGAGTTCAAAGGGCATGCCCGCTTCCAATAATTTCCGACTCGCCTGAATCTGCCACTTCGCCGTTTCTGGCAACTTCGCAAATGCGCCGGCCACAATCGCCTTTTTAACCTTGTCAGGATGCTCAATGCAGAGCTGAAGTACAATTGCTCCACCCATGGAAAGGCCCAAAAAATGGGCGTTTGAAATTTTTAGTGCTTCCATCAGCGCAACAATGTCTTCTGCCATCATCTCGATGGAATAGGGAATCTCCGGCGCCTCTGATTGGCCGGCCCCGCGATTATCAAAAATAAGAAGCTGATACTGCTTCGAAAGAGGCGCAATATAGTCCTTCCAAATCGCGCTGTGGGCCGCAAATCCTGCAATCAAAATTAAGGGAGGTCCGTCTCCCTGCAGTTCATAGTAGAGCTCGATATCATTGACTTTTACAAACGGCATTTTTTTGCCCAGATTAAGATTGCTATTATTTTACATAACTACTAATTAAACAATTATGGTAATCAAACATCCATCTAAAAAATCTCTAGGGATTTTTACGTTGGCCATGATCAATGTGGCCGCAATTTGCGCCATTCGCAACCTGCCCACCATTGCAGAAAGCGGCTTTACCTCTCTTTTTTATTTGCTGCTCGCATCGCTCATCTTTTTTATTCCTTCGGCTCTGGTATGCGCAGAACTTGCATCTGCTTGGGCAAAGGCAGGCGGTGTTTTTGCTTGGATCAAAGAAGCATTTGGTCACAAAACAGGTTTTTTAGCCATTTGGTTGCTCTGGTTCCAAAATGTGATCTGGTATCCTACGGCACTCTCTTTTGTCGCTGGCGCCATCGCTTACTTCTTCGAGCCTTCGCTGGTCGATAATAGACTGTTTAATATTAGCGTGATTTTAATTATTTTATGGGTTACTACGCTTGTGAATTTATTGGGAATGCGCACCTCTAGTTTTATCTCCACGTTGGCTGTCCTTGTAGGCACCATCGCTCCTGGATTTATCATTATTTTATTAGGATTTAATTGGTTTTTTGGAGGACATCCTCTCCAAATCAGTTTCACTGCCCAAAACTTTTTTCCTAATTTGGCAGAGCCCACGCAACTGGTGATCTTTACTGGTTTTCTTTTGGCTCTTCTAGGAATGGAAATGTCGTCGGTGCATGTAAAAGATGTAAAACAGCCGCACAAAGATTATCCCAAAGCAATTTTAATTTCTGCCATTCTTATTTTTGCATTTTATGCGCTCGGTGGATTGGCAATTGCTGTTGTGATACCGCAAGAACAGATCAGTCTGACTTCTGGTTCTCTTCAAGCCTTTTCCACTATTGTAGAAAGCTACGGGCTGTCTAAATTAACTCCTTATATGGCATTTTTAATTCTACTAGGAGCCATTGGATCGATCAGCACATGGGTTGCTGGCCCTGTACGCGGCCTGCTCGCTGCAGCGCAGACGGGCGACCTCCCTCCCTTCTTTAGAAAAATCAACCGCCACGAGATGCCTGTAAATTTACTGCTAATTCAAGCGGTGGTTGTCTCCATTCTTTCGATGCTCTTTGTTCTTATGCCTTCTATTAATAGCGCCTATTGGATTTTAAGCGTCATGGTCACCCAAGTATACCTAGTCATGTATCTGATGCTTTTTTCTGCAGCCATTAAGCTCAGATATAAAAGACCAGATGTAAAACGGCTCTATAAAATCCCTGGAGGATTATTTGGCATGTGGCTCGTGGCAGGAGTAGGATTTATCGGTTCACTTGCTACCATTATCATCGGCTTTTTCCCGCCGGCACAAATTGCCACAGGAAATGTGACTTTTTATGTCTCTTTTTTACTCGGGGGGATGATTCTGATCTGTCTTGGCCCTTCAATCATCTTGCTTTTCAAAAAGCCTTCGTGGGAAAAACTGCTAAAACATGAAAAATAATTTTTCTTGCAGAATTTTTTAACGATTTCTTGTAATCTACAACTAGTTTAGTTCAAGTTGAGGAAAATCAGATGCGTCTTGCTTTACTTTTTCTTTCTTTTTTTGGTTCTTTAACCGCGCAAATCACACAATCTCCCGCGGCCCTGTCGCAAAAAGAGATAGAGGCCATGTCCAAATCGACCAGTTTGACCTGGAATAAGAAAAATGGCGCGTTTCATTTTGAGACCAAGGACAATGAAGTGGTCTTTGAAATCTTTTTTACAGAAGATCTCCCACAGCAGCTGCCAGACGAGGAAAAAAAGCTGTTTAAAAAAACAGAAGGTGGCTATCGCTACACGTTCCATTACCCTTCTGGATCGATTAACGGAAACACCAACCATTCAAAATGGTCCTACTCTTTGACTCTTGCTACTCCAAGAGCCTTTGCCTCCACAAAACCTTTCCACCTCAGTTCCCTTGGAAAAGTGGTCCGTCTGCTAAAAGACAAAAAAGTGATCTTCTACACGGGAGCGGGCATTTCAAAAGCAGCCGGGATTCCGACCATGTATGATCTTGATTCGCAATTGGGTTTTGAGAAGGAAAAAAACTTTGTCCAATGGGTACAAAAAACGGTGCATAACCCGCGCTCTCTCTCACAGCAGATTACTCATTTCCACAATCGCTGTTTTACTACCGCACCTACAAAAGCACACCAGGCTTTGTCTGAGCTGGCCGCATTGAAGAACACTAAAATTTTCACTGAAAATTTGGACCATCTGCATCAAAAAACAGGATTTGACGTCGTGACTGTCACTTCAGAGTTAAAAGGATTAGAAACTCTGAAAGATATCGATTTTGTCGTTTGTTTGGGTCTAAGCCGCGATAATAAAGGCTTTCTAGCCAAATATAAAGAGTACAATCCCAGCGGTAGAATTATGGCGATTAACCTGAATCAGCCTAATTATCTTGGAAATGAAGATATCTGGTTTGAAGCCGATCTTCAAGAAGCGATTCCTGACCTTCTCTACGCATTAAGAAGAGTTGAAAAACTATAAAAATAATTTGATAAAAAACCCTCCTCGTGCATATGTAGCCCTAGAACCCTTTAACAAGGAGATACAGGGATGGCAAAAAGAAAAAGAGCTAAGGCACGAAGAGCACCAAAAAAAAGAGCCTCTAAATCAAGAAGAAGACGCCGCACAAGCATGCGCTGCTCTGTTTGTTAAATTAAATAAGAGAGCAGGTCTTAGCCTGCTCGTTCTATAACCAGCTTTCAGACAACCGTTCCCCTACATGAATAAAACGGTCGATCGGAATATTGAGGATCGTCTCAAGTCCTTCAGAATTTAATTCTGTGATCTTTTTATCTCTAAAATAGGAAAGTAGGCCCTCTTTTATCGATTCATTAGGAACAATTAAACCTTGAATTTTCGAAGGGGAGATGCACTCTTTGACCATCACTTCTTGACCCAAATGAAAGCGGCGCTGTTCTTCCTTAGTAAAATCAAATATGTTGGGGCGGTCAAGATAAAAATCTGGATTAAAAAACCAAGAATAAGGGGGCTCAGCTGTGGGCCGCCTCCACCCAAAAGAATCGGTGTGGTACTGATAAGTGCCTGTCTCGAGGATATCTAAAGAAAATAGAATACGCACATCCCCGTCATAAGCAAAGTCGTCCAATCTCATTTTTCTTTGGAAATTGTCTTCTGTGAGCAATTGCGTAAACACGCTGTCCCCACCTCCTGCATAAAAATCTCCCCAGGGGCTCAATCCTTCAACTGCCATGCCATTACTAAAGCGCATTTCAGGGGCTAACATCCCCATTTTTATAATTGAGGCTGTCCGGGCAAAAGCCTGGTCATCCGGCCCTGTCACTGCGGATATTAGTGTGCGGCCGCCTAATTCGTATACTTTATCTGAAAGTCCTCTAATCGAATAACGCACACGTCCTGGCAGAATTTCCTCAGGCTCTATTTTAGAGAGGTATTCCTGGAACGTTTTTTCCATTGCGGGCGCCTTTTTGATGATCTCTTGTTTAAGCTGTTCTATGGAAAGAGCAAAGAAGGATTCTTCTCTTTCAAACAGCGTGGCCTCTTTAGGCTGAAAGACACGAAATAGCTGCCCAATTTTTAGTCGTTCAATATCTTCTAGTGAAGAACTTCTCAGCGCATCGTCTAAATCAAGAAATGAGAGCAATTCATGCATCTGATACAGATTTTGTCCTGGATCCAGTTCAATTTTGACCCGGTCATACAAATTTGGGTACTCGGTATCATTTCCTACTGAAATAGAACCAAGACCCTCTAAACTAATTTTAGACACAGTACCCATCTTATATTGAACATTTTCAGAAAAGGTAAATGGCAGCTGTTCTATTTTCATCCCCTTAGCATGGGACTGAGTGAGACGGAGCACCTCGTTTAGCTCTGCGCGGTTTAACTGCTTTATTTCCTGAATCACTTTTTCTAATCTGTTTCTAAATACGTGATTGACTTTGAATTCCAATTGGGTGAGCTGTTTTCCGTCGACCTCATGGGTGCGGAATTGCAAGTTCATTCCCTTCACAGTGGCTTTCCCATTTCCATGAACATAAGTACCAAAGTTGTAAGAATTGTCATTGCTATCTGAAAGTACAACCTCCCCGCCTTTCTCATGTAAAGGAGAATAGATTAAATGGTTGACTTCTCTTCCCCGCTTAATTCTTTGGACTAAAGCAGCGATTTTTTTTATAGAAAGAAGAGCATTTCTTCGCTCAATTTGATAGATACATTGCCGGGCCTGATAAAGTCGTATTGTGCCCATCGCAAATTTTGCAGCCGCTTCAGGCCATCTTCCCTCACGCTGATATTCTGACCACGATTGGTAAAATTGGATCAGAGCTTGGAGTAATAAAGAGGCCAAAATCAGTTCGAGCGAACCTTGCAACATAATGGCAAGATAGAGGCAGGATGAGAGTAGCTGGGTCATTTCTTCTAAAGAGAGCTTCCATTCTTGGTTAATCAGATGGTGCACCACATGTACCAGTGCAATGCCAATATCGGCTCCCGTAGTGACTAAAAGACCGATTTGAAAATGAAATAGAGACGCAGATAAAGAGACAACGGCAAGCCCCGTTTGACCCGCCTTTCCAAAACAGTAAAAATAGCTTTTTGAAGGATCTCTAAATCCAGTGGCCGTTTCTGATAAAGAAGAGATAGAGCGTGCGCTCCCCATCACGCATGAAATCGCATTTCCTGCAGGTTTATAAAGGCTTAAAAAGGGAAGTGCGAGTAAAAGCGCTCGGCCGCTCGTTTCATCCCATGACGAAGGAAGATCTTTATCAAAGCGCCGCTGATAATAAGATGGATCAAAAATTTTATGTGTAAAATAATTAATATTATTTTGCATAATTTAATTATGCAATTATACACTATATGTATATAAAATATAATGTAATAATAATTAGTTTATTTATGTTGTTTCTGCATTTCTTTAGATCGCTCATAAGCAGCAGAAAAGGCGCTCATAATGGCATTCCTAAAGCTGCCTTTTTCAAGCGCTTTGAGGCCTGCAATGGTCATGCCTTTGGGAGAGGCCACCTGCCATTTGAGCTCACTGGGAGTCTTGCCCGTTTTTTGTAAAAGCTCAACACTGCCCAGGATGGTTTGTAAAGCAAATTCTCTAGATTCTTGATGGGAAAATCCTAATAGCACCCCACTATCGATCATCGCCTCAACAAGAACAAAAATAAAGGCAGGGCCCGAACCTGCTAGCGCTGCGAACGCATCGATCTTGCTCTCTTGAAGCCAGACTACAAGTCCTACGCCAGAAAAAATTGTTTCTATGTTTTTTCTTAAAGGCGCTGTAATCAAAGAATCTTCCACTAAACCTAAAACGCCGGCGCCACAAGTGATGGCCAAATTGGGCATGACGCGTAGAATCGGATTGGAAGGGAATCCTTTTTTGAGCGTGGCAAGCGAGGTGCCTGCTAAAATACTGACAATGAGTTGCTGTTTAGTGATCCCGCCTTTTAAATCTTTGATCGCTACCGCTAAATCTGTCGGTTTCATGGCTAAAAAAACAAGATCGGCCTCTTTGGCTGCTTCTTTAGCCGTTTTGCATGCTTTTCCTTTTAATTCTTTAGCCAGCTGTGCAGCGCGGGCAGGATCGTGATCACATAATAAAAGTTGCTGCTTGCGGGCGAAATGGCGGGCAAAAGCTGTTCCCATCACTCCGCATCCTATGATCGCTATTTTCATATTTGTTCATCCTAATCGACACCTGATATCCTGTCTATCCTGCCGCTTTAGCGATCTTCTTATCCTGTTTGCTTTTTTCTAACTAATTTATAGTTTATATAAACTAAACTTGACTCTTTTCTTTAAAAGTTGGATATTGACGTTATGTTAGACGCTGTTTTTGGCAGCAAAAGCAGGCAGAAAATCCTGCTCTTTCTTTTTGTGAATGGTAAATGCTACGGCACACAGCTGCAACGGTTACTTAATACACCCTTAACGCCGATTCAAAGCGCTCTCTCTCGTCTAGAAAAAAATGGCGTCATCTCGAGCTATTTTGAAGGAAAAACACGCGTCTATCAATTCAATCCTGCCTTTCCCCTTTTAGACGCGCTCGAATCCCTTCTCAAAAAGGCTTATACCTTGCTTCCCCCTCAAGAAAAAAAGCAGTACAGCTCTATCAAATTGGGCCCGCTCAAAGCCAGTGTACATGATGAAAAAGAGACGATTCTGCTTTTCTTCTGGGAAAAGTTGGCAGCTGTTAAGCAGCTTTTTTTCAACGCAAAAACAAAGTCCAAGCAAGAAAGCGGCTGGAATGGGAAAGGAAAAGGCGAAGTGGTGGTGACAAGAGAGGGGGAACAGATTTTGATCTTCAACGAAAAGGGCAGTTGGAAAAATGAAAAAGGCCAAGAGATCGATTTTAGCAATGTATTTCGTTGGACCCTTGACAGATCGGCCAAAATGATTTCCTTAGAGCATTTGCGGCGCGGCTGGCAGCAGCCTGTTTTTCTGTTCCACCTGATTCCTTCAGGAAGTCAGTCAATGACCTCTATTGATTCCCATTTTTGCGAAGACGATACCTATTTTGGTCAGATTTTTTTCGATAGCCACAGCTTACGACTTAATTGGCGTGTGATCGGTCCTAAAAAAAATGAAGAATTGGATTACTATTATACTTAAAAGCGGCTTCACTTTACCATAGTCGTCATGACAGTAAGTTCTTCGTTTTTGAAGTGGGCTCTCTGGATTGCAGCCGCATTCTACTATTTTTACGAATTCTTATTGCGCGTCTCCCCAGGTGTGATGGTTCCTGAGCTGATGCAAAGTTTCAACATTACCGCCTCCTCTGTTGGTATTTTAAGTGCTTTTTATCTTTATGCGTACGCGCCCATGCAACTCCCTGTCGGCGTGCTCATGGACCGCTATGGCGTGAAAAAAGTGCTTAGCATTGCTTGCATCGCCTGTGGCGCGGGCGCGCTGATCTTTGCTCTGGCGCAACATCTGTTTGTGGCTAGTTTGGGCCGTCTGCTTATAGGCGCTAGTTCTGCATTTGCTTTCATTGCAATGGTCTATGTGACCTCGCACTGGTTTCCAATCAAAAAAAGAGCATTTTTGATTGGACTTGCTAACTCTATGGCGATGCTGGGCGCGTCTGCCGGCACTGGCCCTCTTGCCACGCTGATCCACACCATTGGATGGCGCGAAGGGGTGCTGCTGTTTGGATTTTTTGGCATTGCACTGGGCGTGATTGTCTATTTTATTTTCAAACTGGATCGCCGCGATACAAAAATTGAAAAGGAAACAGCGCGCATTAAAAGCCATCTTTTAGCCGATTTAAAACGGATCGTTACCAGTAAAATCACCTGGATCAATGCCCTCGCTGCTCTTTTTTTCTACATGACTACTACCGCTTTTGCCGGCCTCTGGGGCTCTTCTTTTTTAGAAACATCCCACGGGGTCAATAAAGAGGTGGCCGGATATGCGATGAGGATGGTATTTGCAGGATGGCTAGTAGGTGGGCCATTGACCGGTTTTTTGTCCGATTTTTTGGGAAACAGAAAACTGATGATTGGTGTCGGTGTTTTGGGCGCTTTGCTCTGCCTCATTCCAGTGCTTTATATGCCCTCTCTCTCTATTTATGCTGTCTATATACTTCTTTTTCTTGTTGGGCTGTTCTCTTCAGCAGAACTGCTCAGTTTTAGTTTAGCGATTGAACTCAATAGTGCAGCGGCTAAAGCCACCGCAGCCGCCTTTACAAATTTCATTATTTCTTGCGGGGACGCAATTGTTCAACCCTTAATCGGATTTTTGCTCGATATCCATTGGACAGGCGATATCGAAAATGGGATTCGTTCTTATAGCCTCGGTGCCTATCAAACGGCTCTTTCTTGCCTCCCGATTTCCCTGTTTTTGGCCGGGCTACTTCTATTTTTCGTAAAAGAAAAGAGAAGAACTTGATTAGTAATAAAAAAGTTAATATCTATTAAATTAATCAGCTGGAGGCTTTACTATGTTGACTTGGGCCATACTTTTTTTGATTGTTGCGATTATCGCAGGACTTCTTGGATTTAGAGGAGTGGCGGGCGTGGCAACACAAATTGCCAAAATTTTATTCTTTATATTCTTGATCCTTTTCATTATTTCTTTGATCATTTCGCTGGCTTATACACCGACCCCTGCGTAAATCGATTTTTTCTTTTTTTTATCTAAGTAACGACGTAGAATACTGCCCCTATGGGGGCATATTCTTCTAATAAGAAAATATTAGGTTTTTTTCAGCTGGTGATGATCAATGTGATTGCGGTGGATAGCATTCGCACATTGCCATTTTCGGCTGTTTATGGATTTAGTCTGGTCTTTTTTTACCTCCTTGCGGCTTTAGCTTTTTTTATTCCTACAGCACTTGTCTCAGCTGAACTGGGCACAGGCTGGCCAAATCGCGGTGGAATTTATGTTTGGGTGCGCGAAGCTTTTGGAAAAAAGTTGAGTTTTGTCGTGATCTGGTTGAACTGGATTTACAATGTGCTCTGGTACCCGACTATCATGGCGCTCATTGCAGGCACATTCGCCTACTTTTTTGATCCTCACCTCGCTGAAAGCCGTCTTTACATGTGCGTTTCGGTCTTGGCTCTATTTTGGAGCGCCACTTTAATCAACTGTTTAGGAATGAGAGCATCTAGTATTTTCAGTACTTTAGGCGCACTCATTGGGACCATTTTTCCCATGGTACTGATCACAGTGCTAGGCATTATATGGATGATGCAAGATAAACCAATGCACATCCAATTTGATTGGGACCATTTTTTCCCAAAAGGCGCACAAACGGGCAATCTGGCCTTTTTAACCAATGTGCTTTTTGGTCTTTTAGGGCTTGAAATGGCTGCCACACACGCAGCCGAAATGCACAATCCAACAAAAGATTATCCGCGCTCGCTTTGGGTCTCTTGTATCATTATTCTTGCCACCATTGTGTGTGCGTCGCTTGCGCTTTCGATTGTTGTGCCCAACGAACAGCTGAATCTAGCCACAGGCATCATGCAAGCCTTTGCTGTTTTTACAGAAACTTACCATTTGCCTTGGCTGCTGCCACTCATTGCCGGCTTTATTGTTCTGGGCGGTTTGAGTGCGGTGGGCGCCTGGATTATCGGCCCGACCAAGGGATTAATGGTGGCTACAGAAGATGGAAGTTTGCCTGCATTCTTGGGATATACCAACAAACAGGGCGTGCCGGTGACTATTTTGCTCACACAAGCGGTGATTGTGTCGCTGCTCTGTCTACTTTTTATCCTTTTGCCCACTGTTAATAGCTCTTTTTGGCTGCTATCTGTGATCACAGCCCAATTAGCGCTTATTGTTTACATCGTTCTTTTTGCTGCGGCAGTGAAACTCCACTACAGTAAACCGGATGTGACGCGCCATTTCCGTATCCCAGGAAAAAAATTTGGCATCTGGTCTGTCTGTTCTATTGGCACACTCTGCTGCCTTGCAGTGCTACTCTTTGGATTTTTTCCTCCTGCGCAAGTGCCTTTTCAAAACCTATTTGTTTATGAACTGATCTTGATCGGCGGCATCCTACTCTGCTGTGGAATCCCTCTACTCATCATCAAAAAAAGAGCAGTCCGCAACAGATAATGCTAAAGGGGTTAAATTGTGGCTGTTTCAGCCACAATTTAATAATTAAAAAAAGACGCCCTAGATAATCGGGGGCACGTGGCGTGCCCCGACTGTCTATTCCCACCTCTTTTTTCTTTAAGAACTACTAGAAAAGAGCTATATTGCCCATATGCGCTCACTTCGTTACTGGCCTCTTGTAGCTTTAATTTTAGTGACTATGCTTGCAGCCTCTGCATTGACCCATGGTTTAAATAAAAGCAGTCATCAATGGATGCATTTTTTCATGGGATTTTTCTTCTGCCAATTTGCCCTGCTCAAACTATTTCATCCTGCTAATTTTGCCGAAGGGTTTCAGATGTATGATCTCATCGCAAAAAAAGTGGCGCTCTATGCCTATATTTATCCTTTTATTGAGCTCGGTTTAGGGCTTTCCTATTTGGCATTTTTTTATCCTGCGTGGACCTATTCACTGACCATTCTTGTGATGGCTGTCGGTGCCGTAGGAGTGATTAAAGCGTTGCGCAAAGGACTGGATGTGCGCTGTGCCTGCATGGGCACAGTCCTCGATGTGCCACTTTCCACTGTGACCCTGACAGAAGATATTGGCATGGGCTTGATGGCGCTCGCATTACTTATCTCTATTTTTTCATAATTTTTTCGCTAGATGCGTTAAAAAGCGGTGCATCTCTTTCTTAATCTCATCGAGTGACCCTTGATAATTGTTACACAGTAGGCAAAACGCATATTCTTTGCCCGACTCCAAAGTGAGGTAGCCTGCAATATTATAAATGTGGGTCATCGATCCTGTTTTAGCTCTAATGAGCGCATTAGAAACTGCAGGAAAGCTATTCAGCGTTCCCTCTTTGCCGAGCTCTGGAAATGAATGATAGACAGCGCGGTACGAAGATCTGTTGCGAATTTGGCAAAGAAGATCTACAAATCCTTTGGCTGTGATATAATTTGTGCGCGCGAGTCCCGAACCATCGCAAACCTCTGCAGGAATTTTAAACCTTTTTAAGAATTTTGCGATTTCTGCAGTGCCCTTCCGCGCTTGCCCTTTACCGATCACTTTCAGCAGATGTTCGGAGTAGAGGTTGACGCTCTTATGATTCATCTCTTGCAGGATCTCTTTTAAAGGCAGCGATTCTGTGTGGTGCAGGCTTATTTTTTTGCCTTTGATATTTTTAACGATCTCATATCCTTGTGCTGTATTGAGTCGACGGCTCAATGTGGCAGCGCAAAAGGAGGCAGGATCCGGAATCGCCCCTTTCACTGTGAAGGTGGGCTCATCGATAGGAACGGTCCCGCGGTAGAATTGCAGAGGCGAATATTCAGATCCGAAAATGCAGACCCGATCTCCCGATCCTGCAGGCCCTGTGGTCACCTCATTTTGGATCAGAAGTTGTGGGACTTCGGGTTCGATTTTTTCAATGGTGGCGGGTGTGCCCTCGCTTTTGCCTGGCCGGAATGTGATCGTATAAGCATTTTTATGGATCGTCAGCCCGCTAGCCCCCGCGCCATAATAGTTCCCTAAATCTTCAAAATGCCAATGGGGCGATGCCATTGCCGATTCAAAACAGCTGGCATCCACTAACACTTTTCCTTCTACTTTTTCTATGCCCTCTTTTTTCAAAGCCTCTTCCCACTTAGAAAAAATTTCTAAAGAAAGTGTGGGATCTCCTCCCCCGCGAATCCAGATATCGCCTTGCAGAACTCCTTTTTCATCTATTGTTCCTTGATAGCCCAGATCGGTTTGGAAACAGAAATTTTCTCCCAATATGTCAATCGCTGCCGCACTGGTCACAATTTTTTGTAAAGAAGCGGGCACAAAAAATTGCTCTGCATTGCAGCTAAAGACCTCTTTTTTGGTCTCTACATCAGCAACATAAATCCCTACATGCGCTCTTTTAAATGAGAGATTTTTATTAAAAAACTCTTCGGCGCCAACTAAGCGGCAAAAAAGAAAAATAAAAAGAATCAGATATTTCACTTGTTCCATAACTCCCTTAAACGTTCTTCGCGTCCTGAATGGCTACGATAATACTTATACTCTGAAGGCTTTTTTTTGTAATAGTCTTGGTGATATTCTTCTGCGGGATAAAATGTTTCTGCAGGGCGAATATCCACCTTGACCGGCTTTATTTTAAGTGCTTGCTTTGATTTCTCTGCAAGCGCTCTCTGCTTTTCATTGTGGTAAAAAATGATGGGGCGGTACTGTGTCCCAATATCGCAAAATTGTCCATCGCTTCTTGTAGGATCAATCGATTCCCAATAGGCATCTAACAGCGTTTCATAGCTGATTTTTTTAGGATCAAAAACAATTTGGATTGCCTCTACATGGCCTGTGCGCCCGCTGCACACTTCTTCATAAGTTGGGTAAATTTTTTTTCCACCTGTGTAACCCACCTGTGTCGAAAGAATACCTGGCAGATGGCCGAAATCACTTTGTGTGCACCAGAAACAGCCTCCTGCAAAAGTGGCCTGCTCTGTTCCATTTTTTGCCATTTTTCACCCTACTGGTTATACTACTCAGAAAATAGATACCTTGTCAAAGGAGCTCACTTGAAACTGGAACGATTCGATGGAAAGAAGCTGATTTTATCCGATGCCGAATGGCGAAAACGACTCACGCAAGAGCAATATGAGATTCTGAGAAGCAAAGGGACGGAAATAGCGTGTCAAAATCTCTATTTTGATTCGAAAAAAGAGGGCATCTATTTCTGTGCTGGCTGTGGGCTGCCTCTTTTTAAATCGAGTGTGAAATATGATTCTGGCACCGGTTGGCCCAGCTTTTTTGAACCGGTCTATCCAGAAAATGTGACTTATGAAGTCGACTATAAACTCTTTGCAAAAAGAACAGAGGTGCTCTGCAGCCGCTGTGAAGGCCATTTAGGCCACGTCTTTGATGACGGTCCGCCTCCGACGGGGAAACGTTATTGCATCAATTCCGCAGCGTTAATTTTCGTAGGAGACTAAATGAAACGACTCTTTATTCTAGTTCTTGTTGCCTTTGCTTTTTCACTGGAAGCCTCTTTCGAGTGCACTTTTAAATTTTTTGCTGGCAGTGCCAATCCCATGCTTGCTAAAGAGGTGGCCAACTATTTGGGTGTGCCCCTATCGCGGGCCAAAATCGGCCGTTTTAATGATGGGGAGATCCAGATCCAGCTCGAAGAAAGCGTCCGCAATTGCAATGTTTACATTTTGCAATCTAGCTGTCCTACCAATGATGCCAGTGTCAATGATTCCATTGTAGAACTCTACCTCCTTGTGCGCACTTTGAAACGAGCTTCGGCACAGAGCGTGACCGCGATCATTCCCTATTTTGGTTATGCACGACAAGACCGCAAAAATAAAAGTAGAGTGCCCATTTCTGCTTCTGACATTGCCATGTTGCTAGAGCTTGCAGGCGTAGACCATGTGATCTCTGTCGATCTTCACTGTGGACAGATCCAAGGTTTCTTTCATCGAGCTCCTGTAGATAATCTTTATGCTGCCCAAGTCTTTGTCCCCTATTTTTTGACTAAAAAAGATCTAGAAAAACTGGTCGTTGTCTCTCCTGATGCGGGAGGTGTAGAAAGAACCAAACAGTTTCTTGATACATTAAATTTTCATGGCGTCCCTGCGCAGCTTGCAATGATTGTAAAACAGCGCAAAGAAGCCGGCGTTGTGGAAAAAATGGATCTTGTAGGCAGTGTACAAGGCAGTGATGTGATTATTGTGGATGATCTTTGCGATACTGCGGGCACTCTTGTTGCCGCTGCCTCAGAACTCAAACAGAAAGGGGCAAAAAGAGTTTATGCTTGCATCACACACCCTGTCTTTTCGGGGAATGCATTAAACAAAGTGGCTCACTCTGTGATTGATGAACTGGTGATTACAGATACTATCCCGCTGAGAGCGACGGCCCCTTCCAATATCACGCAGCTTTCGATTGCTCCGCTTTTGGCCGAAACGATCAAACGGGCCTATAATGGTCAATCTGTGTCCAATCTTTTTGTGACCAATTGAGTTTTATTTCTCAAAAGAGAGCCTGGCGTGATTTTAATTGAGCGGGGGATCCGCTCACAAGCACGCGCAAAACTTTGATTGAGATGGGCTCTTTCCACTTCAGCGCCGCGCACATTGGTGAAGAGTAGTTGCGCACTGCTTTTTTCTTTGACATGCAACACTAGATCTTGAATGAGGTGTCTAGGAAAAAGCACTTTTTTCTCTTCAAATTGAAGCGTACAACTTTTCTCATCGAGGGCGCTCTTTTTCAGTGCGATGGTCTCATCTATGGAGGGCGAGCCAAAATAGAGAATTTTTGCAAT
>CAZMTP010000028.1:0-21352 GCA_964569185.1 uncultured bacterium | reverse complement strand
CCGAACTCAGAAGTCAAGCCTCTCATCGCCGATGGTACTATACACAAGAGTATGGAAGAGTAGGACGTCGCCAAGGTTTTTTTTTGTCTGAATTTTTCTGACTTTGAAAAATGGATTTGCTCTCCTCGCCCGTGTGTAACACTGTGCTCGTCGTTTAAACCCATTTTTCTTTGTCATAAAAATTCAGATTCCGAGCCATCTGTAGAACTAATCTGACTTTGCATAATTGTTTTTTACTCCTCGCCCGTGTGTAACACTGTGCTCGTCGTTTAAACCCATTTTTCTTTGTCATAAAAATTCAGATTCCGAGCCATCTGTAGAACTAATCTGACTTTGCATAATTGTTTTTTACTCCTCGCCCGTGTGTAACACTGTGCTCGTCGTGCAAATCAATTCTGCTGCGTCATAAAAATTCAGATCCCCTGTGATTCTGCAGGATCAATTTGAGAATATAGTTGTACTCATTGTTTAAAAATCTGATTTGATAAAAAAAGAAACACTATTAAAAACTTGGATTCCAGAGTCGCTGTACCCAGAAAACTCCTGATTTTAAAAACTTCTCTGCTAAACACCTTTATCCGTGTCATACATAAGCATAAAACTTGTAGAAGGGTCTGAATGCGATTTGGGTCCTAATCCCAACACCTGACCAATGATTGATTGTTCTTCTAGTTCAGGGGGATTGCTTTGTAAAGCCGATTTTTTTGTTTCCACAGTGTCGTGTTTTGGCTTTAGTGGGCCTGAAGAAGAGGCATGCGGAGAATGCGACGGGCTGCGAGTGCCTGATGGGCGCTGATCAGGAAGCGAAGTGAGTTCAATGCTGGTGCGTGAGCTGAATTTAATGGTATCATGTGATTGGCTTCGACTAAGACGTGGAGCAGCAGGCAATTGAGCCTCGCCTTCAGTTTGATGACCTGGCCGCTCTGGGACAAATTTAAATTTAAAAGCAACATGAGTCGATTGGCTTTTAGCAGCTATTAGACGTGAGGAAAATTTTGATGAAAGGTCTACTTGCGTTTTTGGAGCCGAAGGTTGATCTGGATTTAATTTAAATGAAAAATGTGACTGAGTTCTAGTGATTGGACGTTGAGAAGGGGGTAGCGCTGATTGAGCATTCACTGTTTGGACAACAGGCTGAGGATCTGGAGTTGTCTCAGGTGTATGCGAGGGGCTTCTAGTGTTTGTAGGGCTTTGCAATACCAAAGAAGCTTGATCAGTTTCTGAAGTGATTGGATGATGACCTGAAACGGAAGGACGTCGAGAGTGTGAAGGACTTTCGCGGGTGATTGTAAATACATGCTCAGGTTTGGCCCTTGGACTGTCAAATGGATGATTCGAAAGAGAGGGAAGATGGGAATTCGAAGGGCTTCCACGCGTCGCTCTGAAATGATTTCTATCAGCTTTAACTTTTGGACTATCTGGTTGAATTGGGGTGTCTGGTGGGGAAGGGTTTTGAGATAAATGGGTCATCCGTCTAGTCACGGACACATGTTTAGATTCAACACCTAATATCGATAATAGTCTGCTAGAGTTTTCTAATGGGGGTAATCCTGTCTGCCTAGGCATAAAAGCAGTTTTACGTCTTAAAAGAATTTCCCAGTCCTCAGAGGACAACTCATCTGCGCTACGATGTTTTCTAAGCATTTGAATTAAAGCGACATCTATGCGTTCATCAGGAAGTGGAGGATTTACAACAATACTAGGATCCCTTATCCCCCATTCTTTAGCCACTATCTGTCTAATCATGGCTTTTATTAGTTTCGGATAATTCACAATCTTATAGTTTTTTCTTTTCAATCTTTCGATAATCCCTTGTAACATCGGTCTGATTTCACGTATTTGTGGATTAGACATAGGGATGCGCTGCAAAATTTTATAGAGTAGTACAACAGTTATTTCCTGTGGTTCTGCGATTTCTCCTCCTTTTGCCATGAGGACTTTTGGAGTAGAAGTCGACTCAGAATCACTTTTGGGTGTATCTGTTTTTTCTAAATCTTCTTTTAAAAGTTCTAGATAAGAAGCGTAGCAATTGAGCCAGCGTATATACCAATCTACATCGAAATATTTTTTAGTTATTTCGCGTGCATAATGACCCAGATCTCGCAAATAGTTTAGACGAAATACATCTGGTATTTTCTTAAAAAAAACTCGACGTTCTGCAGCATAAATAGCAGCAAGTGTATATTGCCGTTCCAGATATTTTCGCGCAGCATTCAACACTTCATGAGAATTTTCTGTACCGCAGCGCGGGAAGCAGCAACAGAATATTTTTTGAAAAATATTAACATGTCTAAACTGAATTTCCCCCCCCTTTACTATTAACTCTGGATCCATATCTGAAGTATAATCTAATGCCTCAACCACTTCTGGATGCAATTTAATCGAGTTTGGTTCATCAGATTCGTTCGTTTTAAAATTTGATATTTCATGTGTTTTATAGAATAATTCTCGCAGATGGCTCACGCAAAACACCTTTGGCAAGGTAATCGGACCAAAAACAAGGCCCTCAGCTCTAGTTACTATAATGGGGAGATGTCTGCTGTTAAAATATTCTTGCACAGCTACAAAGCTCTTTTTAGAGCTTGCTCGACAGCAGAATCGACGAATGCAAAAAATTCTATAAATCAGATCGCATTTTCTAAATTGAATCACATCCTTTTCTACAATGAGTTCTTTATTATCACAACCACAACAACTGCGCTCACGTACACATGCATCTTCTACTTCTTGAGCTAATTTAATGCCCTTAGTTTCTTCCTTTTTATATTGTCGAAATCGATAAGTCGATAGTTCATGTGCTTTCTGTCTTAATTTTCTTAGATGATTTAAACGAAAAACAGCAGGAGGTCTTTTCAAAACCCTCTTTTCTGCTGCATCGACATCTTCGGGATAAATTGAGTTGCTTAAATATTGTTTCGTAGCAGCGATGACTTCTTTCACCTTATCACGATTTCTGCAACAGCGTGATTGAAAACAACAGCAGATTCTGTAAAGAAGATCTATACAACCACTTTGCTTAAAACGGATCTCATGGCCTGCAACAACAAGTTCTTTATTGTGATTACTGCAACAGCCTTCTCTTGGATGGTCAAGTGCGTCTTGTACATCCTGATGTAATTTAATGGGAAGAGGACCAATGTGGATAGTATCACAAGAAGCTTTAACAGATTGTGTCATAGAGATCCCTCACGAATAAACACAGTAATATATTATTTAGTATGTAGTTTTTTTTGCACTAAAAATTTTTACTGAATAGAAGAAGTGGGACTTGCAGCCTGCAGTAATGTTTTACGCGCACTATCACTTCGGACGGCTTCTATAATTTTCAGAGAATTGTCACCTAAAGAAGAGGTCATTGGTGTTGAGAGACCAGCCATGTAAGACTCTGGGCGCTCTAAAAGAATTTCCCAATAGCGTGCAGGCAAGATTTCAGCAGAATCATAATTCTCTATTTTTTTGCGCAACGTTTTACTGACTAGCGTTTCTGGTGGTGGGCTGATTTTCCAATTTCTATTAATTAATTCTCTTACTATGGCTGGCTTGCATGCATCATAGTCCAATGTAAAAAGCACTGCGTGATTTTTTAAGTCCTCTTTAAGAATAAGCAGATCGCCTGGCGTCATGTTCTCTATGGGAATATCTTCTAGCAATCTATACAAATCGGTTATGTTCAATTTTTTTATCGTTCCATGGATAGAGCGTCTATGAGGAGTAGGAGGATCTGTTAACTGTTCATCATTTGCCTTTTCGTCTTGCGTTTGTTTTGGCAATGCTTCTTGATAAATTTTGTGCCAATGGATCCACTTGACCAGTTTGTTGAGATCATCATAGCGGTTCGATAGACATTCTATTTTTTTCATGATTTTCCATGCATCTTGCGCGAATAAAACAGAGAGCGCTGTTAGATCTACTTGAGTCAGCTCTTGTGCGAGTATCCCTAATTGTTGATGTGTTTCACTTAGATAAGTGTTGAAAGCCCACGCCGCATTGGCTGAACGCGAGCAGCAGTGGTAATAGCAGCAACAGAATAATCGCTGGCAGAGATAGTATGGCCTTAATTCAAGCGTCCTTTTTTCGACCACGACTATTTTGCGTCTGCAAAAGGAATCAGCCGGTTCATTTTCTCCCGTAATCTGGGCTGCAAGCTGCTTATCGAGAGTAAATGTAGAAATAGTCGAAAACATGATCACTCCTTATAAAAAAGGAGATGAACATATAATATTTAATATTTTATTAATACATTATTCTGCTTCAGCAGGGGCTTGCTCAGGTTTAGCACCCTCGGCACAATTCTGATCGTACAGATCGATATCGCGCTGCTGGCAGTAACAGAATTTGCCGTTGGGATCATTCTCAATGTACAGAGGGCTGTCATTGGCTGTTTTTTTTCTGTAGCCACATTTGACAGAACACCAGCATTGGCAATTTTTATCATTGAAACACTGGTCTTTAGTAGTGCAATTGTGGGTGGGTTGGCTTCCGCCGCTACATCCAGCAAGGACTACAGTTGCAAGCAGAAGAAACAGTTCTCTTTTTAGCATAGAAACTCCCAAATGAAAATTTTCAACTCTAAAAATGACTGTAAAAAAAGACAAAAAAAAACGCGAGCTTTTTATGGCTCGCGTATGAAATAAAGGCAACGATTATTCAAATCGTCTGCGTTTGAAGCCGCCTTGGCCCATTTTGTTTCCGCCACCAGCACTGTTTCCAAAAGAGCGTGGTCCACGAGACGTTTTAGGCTCTTGAGGCCGAGCTTCGTTAACGATCAATGTGCGACCATCAACCTCTTTCCCATTAAGCTCAGCAATCGCTTTTTTCGCTCCTTCTACGGTAGCCATTTCAACGAATCCAAAACCTTTTGATTGGTTGTTGAATTTGTCGATGATGATCCTTACCGATGTGATTTCAGCAATGGATTCAAATAGTTGACGAAGGTCATCCTCTGTCATTTTGTACGGAAGACTTCCAACGTATAATTTCTTAGATGATTGTTGATTCATATAATTTAAAAACTCCAAAATATTCTATTGGTTCATAAGACCATTGCATAAAATCTAGATCCAGCCCTTTTATAGGGGCTGCCAAATTGTTCTAAGACTTTCACTTCTAACCTGTTGCAAAATTTTGGGAAAGAATCCAAAAGGAGAGATAAAAGAGAGAAAAATTTGAAATTGTCCAAGCTTTTTATTCAAAGGTTCAAAGTCAATACCCAAACTGGGGTGACAAACACCATTATAGCCCAATTTCCGCTTTATCAGCTAGTTTATTTGCAAAATAATGTAAAATAATTATTTTAAACTTAAACGGGGGTCAATCCATGTTTTTAGCCCTATTTTCCTTGCTTATAGTGAATGCCCTTCTCTGCCTGGTGTTTTATCAGCGGTTAGCGCTCATTATGGAACGGTTAAAGCTGATCCAAAAGGAGCGGCGTATAGAGTACCGGGAGCTTTTCCGGTTCGAGACAGAGAGAAAAGCCCCCCATATTAAACAGGAGGCGGAGCACTATTTAAAGCTTTTAGAAAAGCAGACAGTGCTGATGATGAAGCGGGCTAAACTGGTCATCAATGGTCTTTTCTGTTTTATTCTCGCTCTCTGTTCGATCACATTTTCTCTATTTTGTTCTCTGCTTAATGGCACCACCTGGGATTTTGCAATGCTGAGTTTTTTCATTTTAGGCTTGCTTCTCTTTATTGCAGGTCTTGTCTTTGTTCTGTTTGAGTTGAAATTTCTTCTTAATCCGATACGCGAAGAGAGTGAATTTGTACAACGGATCATCAAAGATCAGATCTTAAAAGATGCCTAAAAAAGGCCAATTTTCTTGGTTTGTGTATTCTTTAAATTTTTGATGGAGAAATCGGGTGTTTGGCCCTGGAGTTCCTGTACCGATGGTAGAGTTGTCTATTTTAACAACAGCAAGAATTTCACGATTGCTTGAAGTGACAAACGCTTCTTCAAGAGAGGGGAGTTCTTCTAAGGGCAGATTTCTTTTTTCAATAGTGAAATAGGGCTTTGCCAGATGGAGTACAATTTCTCTTGTGATCCCAAATAAAATATCGGGCCCATGCGAAGTGATGAGTTTACCTTGATGAAAGGCAAAGAAGTTGCTTGTGGCCCCTTCTAAAATTTCAAGCTTGCTGTTCCGATAGAGGATTTCTTGAGCGCCTGCCTGTTTGCCCTGTTCTAAAGCGACGATCGCGGGCAGATAATGGGTTGTTTTACATTGAGGAAAACTGCGTACAAAATGGGAAATGGATGCCTTAATTCCCTGTTGATATTGATGATTAGGAATCGAAACAAAAGAAGAGATCAGCACCATGAGAGAGCTTTTTCCAGAAAATGAGAGCCCATCGGGACTGATCCCGCCTGTCACAAGGATCCGGATGTCGCTTTCTGCATCTGTAGATTTCTTGAGCATTTCTAGCACGATCTCTTTAATCTCATGTAAAGACTTGGGCAAGGGAAGGTGGATCTGGGCAGAAGAAAAATGCAGGCGCGCCAGATGGTCATCGAGATGAAAAGGCCGCTTTCCATAAGTGCGGAAACGTTCGAATACCCCATAGCCGCGCGTCAAACCTAAATCATGTACAGAAATGGAAGCTTTGTCTGTCTCGATGATCTCATCGTTCACATAACTGAGCATCACCTGAATTTAGAGCCTTTTTCTGAATTAGTCAAATTGCTAAAATATTCCTGCCATGTTGAAACTTGCCAATGCCCGATGCAGCCATTTCAAACAGTGCGGGGGATGCACCTCTCAAAACCGCCCCTATGAAGAACAGCTCCTGGAAAAAGAAGCTCTAATTAAAAATATATTTACCCCCTTGCAAGAAAATTTAATTATCCATCCGATTATCCCCTGTAAAAATCCCTGGGAATACCGGAATAAAATGGAATTTTCTTTTTCCCAAAATAGAGCGGGGGACTTTTTTTTAGGGTTAATGATGAAGGGCAGACAAAGGGTGGTTGATCTACAGGAATGCCACCTAGTACCACCTTGGTTTTCTCAAGTCCTATCTTCTGTGCGTGATTGGTGGAAAAAGAGCGGTCTTCTAGCGTATCGTCCAAGGCAAGATAGCGGCCACCTGCGCACGCTCATTGTGCGCGAAGCAAAAAATGGACAAGGAAAATTGGTGATGCTCACTGTTTCTGGCAATCCCGATTTTGCGCTTAAAAAAGACCATTTAGCAACGTTTATCCAAGCAGTGCAGCAGACAATTCCTATAGAAGAACAGACCACTCTCTCTATTTTTTTACGTGTCCAACAGATTAAAAAAGGCCACGCCACGCAGTTTTATGAGATGCATTTATCGGGCCCCGATCATATTGTGGAGATTTTAAATATAGAGAGCGCTCTTTTTCACAGGCAGCTAAAGTTCAAGATTAGCCCTTCATCTTTTTTTCAGCCCAATACCCATCAAGCGGAACTTCTCTATGCTGCTGCTTTAAATATGGTCAAAGGACTCACGCATAAAGTGGTCTATGATCTCTATTGCGGGACGGCCACTTTTGGCCTAGCAGTGGCGGAAGCGGCGCGTGCCGTTGTGGGGATTGAAATCAACCCGCATGCTGTGTTCGATGCCACTGTCAATAAAGAGGTCAACGGGATTGAGAATTTCACGATCCATAGAGGGGATGTAGGGCTGGTTTTAGAACAGCTAAAAACAGACGATCCCCCAGATCTTGTCATTGTGGACCCACCTCGAGCAGGGTTAGATACGCGCGCTCGAGAAAATATTTTACGCCTTTTGCCTAAAGAAATTCTTTACATTTCCTGCAACCCTTACACGCAAGCCGAGGATATCAAGCAATTTCAAGCAGCTGGGTATCAGATTTCTCAGATTCAGCCGATTGACCAGTTCCCCCATACCCCCCATCTTGAAAATATAATTCTTGTTTCTAAAGCAGATTACAGGCATCCTAAGTAAAAACATTACATGGGAAATGTATGAAAAAACTTCATTTTAAACTATTAACTTTAGGCCTTTTCTTATCGAGCTACCTCTGTGCAGAAGGAGAAGCGGTGCAACCCGCAGCGCGTGAGGGGAATTTTATGCAAACACTCATCATGATCGGTATTGCCGTTCTCTTTTTCTATTTCATTCTTTGGAGACCAGAGCAAAAACGACGCAAAGCAATGGAACAGCAAAGAAATGCGCTTAAAAAAGGCGACCGCGTCACAGCAATGGGCATTATCGGCACTGTGTTTTCAATTAAAGAGACCTCTGTTGTTTTAAGAATGGTCGATGGCGCTAAAATCGAAGTGCTCAAAAGTGCGATTACCGATGTGCAGCCAGGCAGTGAAGAAGATCTCAAAAAAGTAGAAAAAGAAGAAGCTAAGGCCTCGTCCTAATCTTGAAGTCTCTACTCTTTATATGTTCCATTTTTCTCTGGGCTATTTCGCTGCATGCGAAAGACCCAGAGATTTTTTATTTGACCTGGGTGCGTGATCCATCGACCACGATGGTGCTCCATTGGCATTCGAAAGGCAAAGCCGCTCCTTACCTCTATTTTCAAAAGGAGGGAGAGGGTAAATGGTTTCAATACCAGGCCCGATCGACCATTCTAGAAGGAAGTAAGGTTTTCATCAATAGCCTAGAACTCACCTCTTTGGAGCCTAACACACGCTATGCGATTCAATTTGAAAAAAGAGGACATCGTTACTATTTTCGTACGTTGCCGCACGATTTTTCCCGTCCACTGCGCTTTGCCGTAGGGGGCGATCTTTTTCTAGACTTCAGATCTTTTAAGCGGATGAACCGGCAAGTGATTAGCACAGACCCCGATTTTATTGTGCTGGGGGGAGATTTAGCTTATGCGCAAAAGCCCAAGGCGATGCTTGTCACCAAAAAAATGGTCCTTGCCAATTGGGAATCGTTTTTTAGAAATTTGAAAACAGCCACTATCACGACAGAAAATAGGATCATTCCGATCCTTCCCATTGTAGGGAACCATGACATCTCAAAAATAGAAAAAAAAGAGAAAAATGAGAGCCCCTTCTTTTACCAATTTTTCCCGCACACTTTAAGCTATCGGCTGTTAAAAGTGAGCTCAGAGATCTGCCTTTTCCTTTTGGATACAGGACATATAGAGGCTGTTGAGGGCCCACAAAAAAAGTGGCTGGAAGAGACATTAAAACAAGAGGCCGATAGCAAATACAAAATTCCGCTCTATCATGTGGCAGCATACCCTTCCTGTTATTCTTTTGAAAATGCACGTGCGCAGTTCATTCGAGACCAATGGGTGCCCCTTTTTGAACAATACAAAGTGAAATTTGCCTTTGAGCATCATAACCATGCATTTAAAAGAACGGTACCTCTAAAAGAGAATAAACAGGATTCTGAAGGGGTGGTCTATTTAGGAGATGGTTCTTGGGGAGTGCCGCCGCGCGATGTGAAGCCTCACTGGTATCTAGAAAAAGCAGCTAAATTAAACTGTTTTTGGCTAGTGATTTTGGATCGCGATCTCTGCCGTTTGCAGGCATTTGACCTCCAGGGCAATTTAATTGATGATCTTGTGATCCAATGATACTGAAAAGATTATTTTCCTTTCGCAAGTCAAAAAAACGCACTTTTAAACTTAGGCCAGAGGGGCGGTATCATAATCTTACTGCGATCTATCACAAGATGAACCAGCGCTATTTCGAAGGTCAATTAGACCTCAAAATTAGCTGGTTTGGCAATCCTATTTCAAAGGTCAAAAGACGGCTTGTTTTAGGCTCCTATCACCAGCAGAAAGGACTGATCAGAATCAACCGCGTTTTAGATCATGATCATATTCCAGACCATTTTGTTTCCTTTATTGTCTATCATGAGATGCTGCACCATGTTCTACCTCCTCTAAAAGAAAGAAAGCAGCGACGGCGGATCCACCATGCAGAATTTAGCGCACGCGAAAAGCAATTCCAAGACTATGCCCAAGCAAGCGCCTTCAGAAAGAGTTTTATTAAGGAGTTTTTTTCCGCTCCAAATCCCTAATTATAATTAGTTTAAAAATATGTTTATTTTAATTAAAACTTATTGTATAATTTAGTTTTTATAAATAAAGGTAATAAAATGGACAGGCTTAACGTAACTACTTCAGGATCAGATTCTTATGGTATAAACCCAAGCTCTACAGAAAACCCTCTAAAGAGAACGCGTGATCAGATAGACTTGACCTCTCAGATAGAGGCCGTGGCCACTAAATCGATGTATCAAGGATCTAGCGAGCCTGTATCACTTTCAGAACACCATTTGTCCAGTGCAACATCAATGGGTGGAGAAGATGACTCTACACAAGCATTGCTGATGCTTTTTTCAACAAGTTCTCAATTTGTAATAGATCAGACAGAATCAACAGCTCCTAACCACAAAAAAAGAACACGAGACCAAGATTCCACAACAAGCAGCGCGCTGTGTGGAGAAAATCTACAGCCTTCTTCAGAAAGTTCTACTGCTGAACCTACTGTTGTTGGGACAACCAAAAAGAGGACAAAAAAGCCACACTCAACACAAGCTGGAAGAGAACGAAGAGAAAACATAGAACAGGCCATTAAAGAATTCGAAGAAAATGCTCAGAACAAAGAGATTAAGGAAGCCCTAGAACTCTCTAAAAAACGCGCACGAAACTCAAGAGAGGCAAATCGAATCATACAAATTATTAAATTTATTGCGGTAGCTCTAAAAAGTGCCCAAAATGAACAAAGAGATCTATCGATTGCGGATATAACCAATTTACGCGACAGTTTGAGGATAGATGGCGTGCATTTGACGACAAATGCTTTTACACTTAATTACTATACTTCAATAATAAAAAAACCTTTATTTTTTATTGAATTGTTTAACGAATTAAAGATTGAAACAGTAACTAAAACAATTAAGGCAAAAGAGCGTGGAAAGAATTTACAAAACAAAGAAATGATGTTTATGATAATAGAGCGTCTTAGGGACATGGATGCGCTTGAGATAACCACAAAAACACTTAATGAATTTGCCAGCCAAATTCAGGGAAAATGTGAAAATAATGATAAAAGAAGAAAAATAAAAAATTTTTTGAGGTATATTGAGGCAGTTTTATGTTCTAGTAGCCTAAGCTCTAGCAGCACTGTAACTGATGAAGAAGTTGAACGTATAATAAAAGAAGCTGGTTTCAGTCAGAAACCTCCCAGTTTTGCCAATATCACGATAATTATAAATGAATTAGATTTACTTAATCCAATTTACAAACAATCATTTCTCAGTAAATGCACTTTTTTAAAGAACCCCGGCTTGGGAGAAACACAAAGGACAATTGACATTTCTTATCAGTTTTCAGATACATCTTCTGCAGTAGCCATCCCCCCAGTAATGCATGAGGAAGAGCCCATAGTGGCAATTAACAGATTGCATAACAGATTGTATCAAAGTAATGCAACGTGGATTTCATTTTCAGAAGAGCCAAGAATGGCAATAGTAGCACCGCAAACAACAAGCTTAGAAGAATCATTAAGTTTTTCCCAATCAGTTTCTCGCGATCCATCCATCCCAGTTGTGCCTGCTCAGGCGCCTTTAGCAAATATTCCTATAGTTAAAAAAAAGCGAAAAGGCAAATTTAGACAAACTGGACAAGGGATAATACGCGCAATTATTTCGTTTGGATCTAATAGCATAGCGCTTGCTGAATTAACAGATGAAGAACTATTAAAAAAATTAGCACAAGACCATCTTGCCCATTTAAAGACAGGGTACAAAGCTAGAAATAAATTGAAAGTAATTTTTTTGGCGATTGCTAAAGGTTTACAAAAAAATCAAACGGGAGATCTATCAGAAGAACAATATCAAGAGATTCAGCAGGAAATAGAAAAAGGCAAAGAGTTCCCACCTCTAAAGGATTTAGTGGATTATATTAAAGTGGCGCGACCTTTTAAAGATGTTTTTATTGCATTGTTATCTAAACCAAGACCAAAGGCTCAGATTCCTCAGGATGAACAGCTGGATATCCCACTTCGAGAAACAGACAAATTAAGCAAATTAAGCAACAGTAAGGAGCGAAATAAAGAAGGGATTTTAATAGCAATTGAAGATTTTTTAGAAATGGACAAAAGTAAAATTAACTGGAACACTGTGAAAAGGTTAAGAAACTATATAGATTGGAAAGGGAAACGTGAACAAAATAGAAAAATAAACAATCTTTTCAGATGTATTAATGCTGTTTTTAAAAAAGATCCCACTGGAAATGTGTCCGACGACGCTCTAGAGGGAATAAGAAAGATGCTTCCAAGTAGACCCATCGAGAGAGAACAGTTAAAAAGTTGCGTCAAACTAGTATTAGAGAAAAGCAGTGCAGAAGAGTTTATGGAGAGATATCAATTGTTTCTTAACCCCCCTGCCGCATTAGCAGTAGCAAATTCCTCAAGCTCCTAAAAAAATTTTGAGCCTGTTACAGTGAAGAAATGCGCTTTCTTTTCTTCTTATTATTCGCATTCAATGCCCATTTAATCAGCAGACACAAAGAAGCTTTTATCACCTCGAATGAAGTGCTGAAGTTTTGCCGTCATAGCATAGTAGAAGTGACCGACGAAAGAATCTTCTTGCGCACAGATCATATTGAGTTTTTCAAAGACCGTTTTTTTATTCTTAACGATTTTCAAGATTGGGTTCCTATCAAAGATTTACAAAGAGACCACCACCATCATCATGGTTTTTTTATTCTGATGGAAAACCCTCTTTGTCCCTTTGATCATCCAGGAGTTCGAAGAGTGAAATTCACCTGGTTTTGTTTGTCGCGGGACTGTCCCTTTTTTCTCCACAACCACTTCAAAGATGGCTGCTTTTGCCCTTCTTCTGATTTTTTAGGAGAACAGCCTTTCTGAGAGGCTATTCTCAAAGTGAACAGATTGCTTTTCGCGTCGTATTTTTGCCGATTTAAATTTCCATTCTTGGCCTAGTTAATTTAACTATGTCCTGCGAATGGAACTTTAAATCGGCAAAAAAATACATCAAAAATCAATTTTGTCCACTTTGAGAACAGCCTCTAGAATCTCATTGGAGCGCTGGATAAACTGAGACATCTGCGCGGGCTCTAACTCTTTTTGTGAAAGCAGGGAGAGCTCATAGACCTGCTCCACAATATTTTTCGCCAAAACAGGATCTTTGTCTTTTAGCCCATAAAGCGCGCGGATCAGCTTGCTATTAGTGTTCACCACGAAGGTTTTTTTCTGCGCAGGCAAGGGAGCTTCTGAAGAGAGAGCAAAATAGTCACGCATGCGCCGCATTTTTTCATCCATCATCACAAATCCTGGCAGATGGTCGCTGGCCAAACTTTTGGCTTCGACCTCAACTTTATCCAGGCTTAGTGTGGAGCGGATATAGTCTGCAATGTGGACCGCTTCTGTTTTTCCAGAAGCATCGAGTAATGATTTTTCGCGCGTTTCATCTAAAATAGAGGTATCGATCGCTCCGTCAATTCTTTGGAATTTAACACGCGGGTATTTGGATTCTAAAAAGCTCATCAGGCCAGTATCAATATGGCTATTAGCAAAGAGCACTTCGATGCCTTTATTTTTGTAGAGATCTAGGAAGGGCGAGCTTTTTTGCCCATCGGTAGTGTAGAACACTTTATCAGGGTAATGTGCTTTGCCTCTTTCTAAATACTGGTCTAGTGTGGTCCATTCCTCTTTTAAATTTTTCCAAATGAGGAACTCTTTACTACGCTCATAAAATTTTTCATCTTGGATAGAGCCCAGTTTGATGACCAGCTCAATGTCTTGCCACGCAGTGACAAATTTCTCCTGATCAGCTTGGTATAAAGAGGAAAGACGATCAGCCACTTTTTTCGAAATGTGTGTGCCCAGTTGCCGCACCGTGCGGTCCATCTGCAAAAAACTGCGTGATACGTTTAAGGGAATGTCGGGGCTATCGATCATGCCGCGCAGCACCATCAGATATTCTGGGATCAGATCTTTGCAATGGTCGGAGACAAAAACACGATTGCAGTAAAGTTGGATCGAGCTTTTGCCAAATTCCAATTTGCGATGGATTTTTGGAAAATAGAGAATGCCCTTTAAACGAAAAGGATAGTCCACATTGAGATGGATCCAGAACACAGGATTGGGCTCTGTCGGATAGAGATGGCGATAGAACTCTAAATATTCTTGCTCGGTGCATTCAGAGGCAGGTTTCAACCATAGCGGCTGCTGCGTATTGATGCGTGTATTGTTGAGATAGATGGGGAAGGGCAAAAATGCGCAGTAGCGGCTCAAAATATCGCGGATTTTGCTTTCTTCTAAATAGTCTTGATCTTCCTCATTGATAAATAAGGTGATCTCAGTGCCGCGTGAGGAGCGTGTTCCTTTTTCCAACACATAGGAGGAGCTGCCATCGCAAGACCAAAGCGCGCTCTCAGCCCCTTCTTTGTAAGATAGGGTGTTAATCTCCACTTTTTTGGCGACCATGTAGGCAGAATAAAAGCCTAAGCCGAAATGGCCGATAATCTGATCTTTTTCATCTTTGGATTTATATTTTTCTAAAAACTCCTCTGCGCCTGAGAAAGCCACTTGAGCGATATATTTTTCCACCTCTTCTGCAGTCATTCCAAGACCGGTATCGATAAAGGTAAGTGTGCCCTTTTTCTTATCGATCACAAGATCGATGCGCAGCTCTTCTTCTTGAAAAGAGACCGCATTTTGTTCGCGTAGAATAGAGAGTTTATTTAGGGCATCGCAGCTATTGGAGACCAGCTCACGGACAAAAATTTCTTTGTCTGAGTAAAGCCATTTTTTGATAATCGGTAAAATATTATCTGTATTTATTTTTAGTGTGCCTTGCATTGTGCCCTCATTTTTTTAAGCAATTTTACCAAATCGCTGATATATGTTAAAATATCATCATGCGTCTTGCAGTAGCACAGATTAATCCGATTGTGGGAGACCTTGAGGGGAATACCCATAAAATTCTTCAATATATCAAGCGTGCCCGCGCGCAAAATGTTGATATTGTGATCTTTCCAGAACTTTCCGTTTGTGGCTATCCTCCAGAAGATCTAGTGCTTCACCATGATTTTGTCGAGCAGATGCAAAAGTGTCTCCAGAAGATTGCCAAGGCCTGTACAGACATGATGGCAGTGGTGGGCTTTGTCCGGAGCAACCCTTCCTCTTGGGAAAAACCACTCCATAATAGCGCGGCCATCATCCAAAATGGGAAAATTTTAGGCTATTACGACAAAATGCTACTGCCCACTTACGATGTGTTTGATGAAAGGCGCTATTTTGAGCCGGGGACAGGAGTGAAAACGTGGGAGTTCCAAGGAAAAAAAATCGGGGTCATTATCTGCGAAGATATCTGGCAGCATTCGGGGCTGACCGATACGTCGCACTATCCGCGTGATCCCATTTTGGAGCTGTTGCCGCATCGTCCCGATCTTTTAATTAATATTTCTGGATCGCCCTACCATTTCCAAAAGCCAGATGTCAGAGTGCGCGTGTGCAGTAAAGCAGCAAAAACATTGAACTGCCCTGTGGTCTTGTGTTGTCAGGTGGGCGCTAATGACGCGCTTGTTTTTGATGGGTATAGCGTTTGCATCGACGAAAAAGGAAATTTAAGGAACCTTGCCAAAGGTTTTGAAGAAGACCTCATGATTGTGGATTTAGAGGCGCCCGTCTGTACGGTGCCTTTCCAATATGATGCGACCGCGGATCTCTATAAAGCGCTTGTTTTGGGGGTGCGGGACTATTTTCATAAACAGGGATTTAAAAAAGCTTGTCTTGGACTTTCAGGTGGTATTGATTCCGCGCTGGTGGTTTGTATTGCTGCCGATGCTTTGGGGAAAGAAAATGTGCTGGCAGTGGGCATGCCATCGCGCTTTAGTTCTGAAGGAAGTGTGAGAGATTCTGAAACATTAGCTAAAAATTTAGGTGTCCAATTTGAAGTGATTGCCATTGAAGGCGTCTTTAAAGAGTATTTAAAACTTTTAGAGCCCTATTTTGCGGGAAAACCATTTGATATCACCGAAGAAAATTTGCAGGCGCGTATCCGCGGCATGATCTTGATGGCGCTTTCTAATAAATTGGGCTATATCGTGCTGAGCACTGGAAATAAAAGTGAAATGGGCATGGGCTACTGCACATTGTATGGGGATATGGCCGGTGGCCTGGGTGTGATTGCCGATGTGCTCAAAGTGCAAGTGTATGAACTGTGCCGCTGGATCAATCGCAATCAAGAGATCATTCCGCAATCGATCATCGATAAAGCGCCTTCTGCAGAATTGCGTGCCAACCAAAAAGATAGCGATACACTTCCAGAATATGATGTTGTGGATATCGTGTTAAAAGCTTACGTTGAGGACTATCTTTCAGCGGAAGAAATTGCGCAAAAACATAATATTTCCCTGGAGATTGTGAATTCTCTAATTTTAAAAATACATAAAGCAGAGTACAAAAGAAGACAGGCGCCTCCAGGCATAAGAGTAAGTCGAAAATCTTTTCGTGCGGGACGAAGATTTCCAATCGTACAAGGGTGGAAAAAGTGAAGGAAGAAATTATATTCTATAGACGAAAGTTGTAAGTCGTAAAAATTTAGTAGTTTTAAAAATTAAAATATTTGTAAAGTGGTTGCATCCAAACTTTGGAGGTAACCATGAAGTGTTTAGTTCCGTGTCTTGTCACTCTATTTTTTTTCACCAGTCAAGAAATAGAAGCATCATCGCCAAGAAATATTGGCAGAGCGCGTTCTATTTTAGAAATTTTAGAACATCAGCCTGCATCCATTGAAAGTTGGGTTGAAGATCGAGTCTATCTTTGCCCTGAGCGTATTGAAATCACAAGAGAAGGCGCATTTGTATCGGATTGGAATAGCGCCATTCCGATTCCATCTTTAGCACTTGATCAAAATGGTCCCTTTATTCTTTGCTCTAGAGAAGAGGTGAACAAAGAAGCGCAAGAACACTATGATCGCGCAGGACGTGCATTGTTCGAAGGGTTTGTTCATTCTGCTTATGCGGGCTTAAATATTGAGTGCCCTCCTATTGCCATTTATGAAGGCTATCAAGCGTTTCGTTCTTTTAAAGAGTTTGGAAATGAATCTTGGGCAGGACATGAAAAGGAAAGAGAAAGAGATCACGGTGGCCAATGCACAACAAAAATGGATTAAATATGATTGACACAATTTTTATTTTATTTGCCTGTTTTTATCTGTTTTACAAGTCTTATAAAAAGAAAGATAACAAGCCACTCTATTTAGGGATTTTACTTTTTCTTTTTCAACTTTGTAAGTGGCCATTTTATATTCCGATTTCAGTCTCACTTGGGCTGCAAGCAATCTGTGCCGGAAGTTTGGTTTTTTACGAATATTATATTAAACGAAAAGACAAGCTCGCAATTACTTTTTGTATTTTATTTGTTGGGTTTGGGGTGATTTTTTTATTTCAAGCGATCCCTATTAATCACCCAATAGTGTATAAAGTCATTACAAAAGTACGCGAAATTGCTAATAAATAAGATC
Source organism: uncultured bacterium (assembly GCA_964569185.1). GTDB lineage: Bacteria > Chlamydiota > Chlamydiia > Chlamydiales > Rhabdochlamydiaceae > DATIJP01. The sequence continues at coordinate 3,899 of CAZMTP010000028.1, read as the reverse complement.
GCACTTGGCGGCTAAGATAAAATCGTTTTCTGAAAGCCCATTAATTTTATGGGTCCAGAGCTGGATTTTCACTTTGCCCCAAGACAGAAAAATATCGGGATGGTGGCCTTCTTGTTCGGCCACCTCTCCCACTTTGTTAGTGAAGGCAAGCGCCTCTTTAAAATTTTTAAAGGAGAACTCTTTTTCTAAATGGTGTTCATCCACCACTTTCCAGCCAGGTTTGAGTTGCTTTTGGAGTTGAGCAAGCGGTTCTCCTTTAAGGGGCGGAGTGCCTTTAGAGCAAGGGACACACTTTTTCTTAGATAGTTCCATGTTCTAAACACTAACCCATTTTCTTTAAAAAAGCGATCCTGCACATCCTGCCGCAGCGCGATCCTCAATATCCTGTTTCTTGATGTTGATGCTAATAGACCCTTTCGGGCACGGGCACGTTAAAATGCAACAGAATATTTAGGCTTGGTTCCAGGGAAAAGGCAGGACTGCAGCCACGCTGCTTTCTTTGAGCTTTAGCATCAGTAGGCGGTCAAAGCCTGCCGCCACTCCGCAGCAATCAGGAAAGCCTTGCGCCAGAGCATCGATCAGGTAATGGTCGATGGGAAGTGTTTGTTTTCCATTTTGGATCCGTTTGGAATTAGCGGAAATGAACCGTTTCTGCTGTTCTTGAGCATCTGCCAGTTCGTGATAACCGTTGGCCAGCTCAATGCCTTGATGATAGATTTCAAATCGTTCGGCCCTATTTCTTTCATTAATGCGGGCCAGTGCCGCTTGGCTGGCAGGGAAATCGGTAAGTACAAACAATGAATCCTGTCCCAAGGTCGGCTCTATAAATGTGCTCAAAATAAGTTGTAGAAGGGCGTCTTGGTCCCACTCTGCAGAAAGCGTGACCTGCCGCGCTTTTAAAAAGGTGAGGAGATCGTCTTTTGTACTACTAGCACTATCAATGCCGGTATGAAGTTTTAATAGTTCTTGGTAAGTGCGGCGTTCTACTGGGAGTGGCCCAAGAAACAGCCGTATAAACTGCACTGTTTGTTCAATGAAATGATCAAGGGGCATCTGGATGCGGTACCATTCGACCATGGTGAATTCTGGATTGTGAAGAGCGCTGCTTTCGCCTTCGCGGAACACATGGCTGAGTTGATAGATATCGCCGCTGCCAGAAGCTAAAAGCCGTTTCATTCCATATTCGGGTGAGGTGTGAAGGTATCTTTTTTCTCCAGAGGGAAGTGGGACGCTCATCACATCGATATGTTCGTCCACAGGAGCTTTCTGGGTGAGTGCAGGACAATCCACTTCCATGATAGCGCGTGCAGCAAAAAACGCGCGCACTTGGGAGAGCATCTGGGCACGTTTTTTGAGGATATCTAGTTTAGACGCGGGAGACGTATTCGCCAGTTCGAGTGTCAACTTTTATTTTCTCCCCTTCATTAATGAAGATCGGCACCTGCACTTTGGCGCCAGTTTCGGTCATGGCTGGCTTTAAAACACGGCCTGAGGTGTCGCCTCTAAGACCGACCGCGGTTTCCGTGACGGCGAGCTCCATAAATGTGGGCGGAATAAAATCGATGACTTCGCCTTTATAAAAAATGATGTCATACTCTACTTCTTCTTTAAGCCACTGCTCTTTGTCGCCAATGATAGTAAGCGAAACAGTCAACTGGTCAAATGTTTTTTCATCCATGAAAACAGCGCCATCAGACTCTTTATAGAGCATGCGCATTTTCTTTTCTTCCACATCAGCAAGCGCAATACGTTCGCCCGATTTGAACGTTCTTTCAATGACTCGCCCTGTTTTAAGATGTTTGAGTTTTACGCGGTTGAAAGGCTGACCTTTTCCAGGTTTGACAAACTCGTTGCCTACCATCAAATAAGGCTCGCCATCAAGCTCTACTTTTAAACCTGCTTTAAACTCGTTGGTACTGATTTGTGCCATGGGGGGGGATTTTAGCTGGATCAGGATTTCCTGAGAAGCGATTTCCTGATTCTTGTACTACTATTTCTTGAAGTTTTGCCGTTGTTACAGCTAAGTCTTTATTTAAGTGGGTGTATTTCTCATTTTCTTGTTGTAACTGTTCTAATTTTTTTTCTAATTTTGCAATAAGCGCTTCCAGTGTTTCAATGGACCCTAGTAATTTGCTTTCATTAATCTTAAGTTGTTCCACGGCCGCCTTTCTTTCTAGAATAGCTTGGTCTTTTATTTCTGCTAATTCTTTTATTAATTGCTCCAGCTTGACTTGTACCTGCTTTTCCAAGTGATCGACATAGTGCTTTAAGTTGTCCAAAAGAGTCAGATTTTTTGCGAGCTGTTCTGTGATGAGTTTTCCTAGGGAATTGTTATGCTCTTTAAAATTCTGATTTTCCTGGCTACAGTCCCGCTTTAATTGCTCCAATAAAGCGATGTTTTCGTTAAGCGCTGTCCTATAAACTGCCAGTAGAGCTAATGTTTTTTCATTGGTTTCCTGCAGAGTGCCTAATTGAGCTTCTAAAGCCTGTGCCTGATTCTTGAGAGCAAGAATTTGCAGCTCTAATTTCTCTTTAGTTGCTGAAAGGTCAGCAGCAATTGCTTTAAAAGTGCCCAACTCATGAATTTGAAATGCAGCAAAGAGGCAAATGCCGGTCAAGAACGCAAAGCAAAGAGCAAAAAAAGAGGCGTTGGCGAAAACAGCAAGCGCGCAACAGGTAATCGAGACCGCAGCTCCTACAGTGATCAGGGTAAATTTCCAGTCTTGAGAGTAGTCTTTTAGGTAGTAGACTAAAATGCTTTGGACAGCTTGCATAAAAGCAAATTTTATGTGTTTGAAATATTTGATGCATTGCTTTTTTCATTTTTTTTTACTATGACGAAACTAGAGTCTGTCGTTGAATTCGACAAATCGCTTTTTGCGTCTTTGTTTTGCGGGGTTTTAATCTCAATTCTTGGCCTAGTTAATTTAACTATGTCCTGCGAATGGAGATTAAAACCCGCAAAAAAATACATCAAAAATCAAAATTGTTGAATTCAACGACAGGCTCTTAGAGCAGGAGAAAGTGTAATGGGCGAGACGATTTCAGAAGAACTCTTTGCGCGTGAAACTTTAGAGCGTTATGCCGGTTGCACTGTGACCGACTTCCAATCCAATCTTTTGCTCACCAACTTTCCTCGCTATGTGGACTATTTTGCTCAATCGAGAAAAGTCAAAATTCTCGAAGGCTCCATGTTCAAAATTGCCCATTGTCCTGAAGAGCAGATCAGTATTTTGGATTTTAAAATCGGCTCTCCTGCAGCTGCCCTTGTTGTCGATCTCTGTTCTTTTTTACCAATCAAAGCTAGTCTGTTGCTGGGAATGTGCGGAGGACTTAGACGTCGCTATACAGTCGGAGAATATCTGGTACCTGTTGCTAGTATTCGTGATGAAGGGACCTCCAATTTCTATTTTCCTCCGGAAGTGCCGGCGCTGGCCAATTTTTTGATGCAAAAGGCGGTCACTGAAGTGATGCATCAGCACAATATTCCTTACCATATTGGCATCACATTTACGACCAACATGCGTTTTTGGGAATTTGATGAGACATTTAAAAATCGTCTGAAGGCGACCAAAGCGCAAGGGATCGAAATGGAGTGTGCTACTTTGTTTGCAGCCAGCTATAAGCGGAAATTTACTTTAGGCGCTCTTCTTTTAATTTCCGATCTTCCCCTCAATAGCGATGGGATGAAAACAAAAAAGAGTTCAGAATCTATCTTTGACAAATATATGCCTGATCATATTGAGAAGGGGATTGCCATTTTAAAAGCAGCACGGGTTCTCCAGTCTCAAAACGTGAAAGGCGCCTACCACCGCAATTTATAGCCGTAGTTTTTCTCTGTGACCTCTGTCTCGACTTTAGGAAATTTTTGCATAAAAAAAGGTAGATCAGCATCTTAG
>CAZMTP010000027.1:0-22018 GCA_964569185.1 uncultured bacterium | reverse complement strand
AAAACTATATAGAGCAAATTCACCTATTTGCTCTGATTTCATAATATTATAGTTGATTAATAATATATAAATAGTTTTTCTGTATGAGTAGAGCAAAGTCTTTGTAAAGGGTTGAATTGATAACTTTTTTATAAATTTTTTTTAACAAAGGATTGATGAGTTTGGATTTGGATTTCTCTAGAAAAAATCAACACAATGTGATTTTTGCAGTTACCTTTGGGAATTTACTAGAATGGTATGAAATTTATCTTTTCGTATACTGGTCACCAATTATTGCAAAGCTTTTTTTCAGTTCCGAAACTGAAAGCACTAATTTGACCAACACTTTTCTGATTTTTGCTCTTGGTCTATTAGCGCGTCCATTAGGAGGTCTTTTTTTTGGAAGACTTGGAGATCGTATCGGAAGAAAGAGAGCATTTATCCTTTCATTGATGATGATGACGGTTCCTACAATAACAACAGGACTTTTACCAACTTATACACAAGTTGGCGCATTAGCACCTATTTTCCTAATTTGTACTCGATTTCTACAAGCATTTCCTGCTGGAGGAGAATTGCCTGGAGCTTTCTGCTATTTATATGAAAGTGCTCAGCTTCATAAACGTCGATATTTTTGCAGTTGGGCCACTTTTGGAGTTTTATCAGGGCTTTTACTTGGCACAATCGAATGTTTTTTTATGGAATTATTCTTATCTCAGCAAGCCTTGATTACATGGGGATGGCGTCTTTCATTTTTGTTTGGGGGGCTGATTGGTCTCTGCGGCATATTTATCCGTTCTCGATTACATGAAACTCCTCTTTATCAGGAAATGGCCAAACACTCAAGTATCATTAAAGAATCTATCTTCCAAGTTTTATATAAACATAGAAAAGCGCTCTTCAGGGGAATTTTATTTTGGGTATTTAATTCTTCAACTATTTTCTTTCTTACTGTTAATGCTCCCGGATATTTTAAAATGATGTTAAAAAACGACCATCTAGCTTCTCTGATTATTTCTTGCATTTTGTTGCTTTTAATTATTATATCTCTACCTTTTTTTGGCTTTCTTGCTGATAAAATAAACAATAAAAAAATGTTGCTATGGTCCATAGTAGGCAATATTTTTTTATTAATGCTTTTAAGTTATTTTGTGACTCACTTTTCTTTGCTTGGATTAAGTTTAGCAATAGTTATTTTTACTCTCCTCTTTAGCTGTAATCAAGCTTTGCTCTCTTATATTACTCCAGAGCTATTCCCTACTCGTGTACGATATACATGTGTGGGGGTCAGTTTCAATATTTCGGATACTATTGTTGGGGGATTTACGCCAGTTCTTGTGCTTTACTTAACACGGCTTACAAACTATGAAGGGGCCTTTAGTTGGGTTATTTTATTCTTTGCTCTTCTTTCCTTTATTTCCTATATATTCATGAAAGAGAAACATCCTATTATCTGAGACCACTTCAAAGAAAATCAGTTGGGGTGCTTGCATTCACTTCTTTAAAATTCGCATTTGAAGGTCTAGATAAATAAGCTTATTAGTGTAATCAATGAAAATCGGGTATTTGCCAAGAAAATCCATTCCAAGATACCCGTCGTAATCAAGATTAGGATTTAAATCGAGAGAAATAATAGATCTAGCACCAAAATCATGGCCCATGAGTTCAAATTTCAAAGTTGAAGAAGGATGTGGCGACCTAATTGCTGTATGTGTAGCAGCTGTATCTAGGAGTAGATGGTAATTTCCCATGTCCGTTTTTATAAAAAGCAAAATGCCGTCAGGATGTAGGTCAAAAGGAATAACAAATGGATGCTGAGAAACAAGACCCGCTTGTTGAAGATCAAAATAACTATTGCTGGCATAGATTAATGAGTTCTGAAAGTCCAGAAATAGGTTGTATTTTTCAAGGATTGGTCGGCCTATTGATCCAATTTGCTGTGAAGGAAAACCATTCATATTTGTATTAGTGTGAAAATCTTCTCTTTCTTCAGTAACAATCGAATCAACAAGCACTAGATTACCAAGTTTGATTTCTGAAATAGTATATGCTGGAGATTTATATCTGTTTCCCTTGAAATCACTCCACTTAGCTTTACCATATGGGTGTTTCTGAACTTTTTGCAGAACCTCTTGACTTAAACAAAATAGAAAACTACTACCTAGATCGATTTCTAAGGGATATATATTCCCTTTAATATTTATGTTGATAATAGGGATGCCATAATTGCTAAAAGTCACAGGAAGGCATTCAAAATAAGTATGTGGTGGTTCAATATAGGCAATTTTATTGGAATAATCGAGATATAGAGCGTATTTTTTAAGAAAATCCATTCCGATAAATCCATCGGTCTCATGAAGAGCTTCGGGGAATTCTAAAGAGTGAAAGAATGTTCTGCCGAACTCTCTTTTTCCTATGGAAAAAGTTGAAGATGTAAATCCCTCACTAGATGGCATTAACGATGTTCTAACTGCAGAAGTTGTTGAAGTGGTATTAAGCGAAAGATTGCGTATTCCTAGATCAGTTGTTACTTGAAATATAATACCTGCGCGACCTGTTTCAAAAGGAACTTGTATCCATTGATCATTAGCAAGCCCTTTTGCCTTCAATTTTGAAAATGAATTACAGGCAATAATGCGAGAATGAGGAAAATCTAAGAAAAGGTTTAAATCACTTCCTAAGTATTTTCCCAGCGCCTCACTTTCTAAAGTTTGGGTCGCACTGACATTGGTTAAAGTCATATTCCCTATTTTCATTTTTGGAATAAGGTAAGCTGGGGCTTCATAATGCTCACCATTTACATCATGCCACTGGGTAAATCCATTAGAATGTTTATCAGTTTGATCGAGGGTAGTTCTACTTAAAAATAGAGGGAATATTGAACCAATTCTGACTTCTAAAGCATGATTATAGTCACCAATTTTTACATCAATTACAGGATAATTGTATTGATTATAGGTAACGGGGAAAGAAGCAAAATAGCCTGTTGACAAAGAGTACCACAATATTGTCCCAGCTCCGATTGCAATGCTGGCTAATAGGATTTTTTTCCATTTTTTTAGAAAGGCCATGAAGCTCTTCCTTCAACTCTAGCTCAATAGATCAAATCAAATGGAACAAATCTCTCAGCACGGCGATGACAACTTCGAAAGAAATCAGCAAGATGATCGCCCACTCGAGGCGAGAGGAATGCTGGTGCTTGAGCTCGTTGCTTAAAATCTCGAAGAGTTCATGCACGACGGCGAGGCGTTTGTTCAAGATATCAACCCGTTTTGCAACATCTAGATAGTGCATGGTGCGACGATAATATTGCTCGAGTTCGGGGTGATCCCAGAAAAACTCTGGGGTATCGAGCATCTCACTATGAAGATTGATAAAGTTGCGCTCGATGAAAATCTCTCCCATTTTGCGGGAAATCTCTCTCTGCGAAAGGCCGATTTTGCCTTTGCTGGAAAGATCTATGGGAAGCTGCTTGGTATGCTCGATCGTTTTTTCTAGGAGATCTTCGAACTGGGTCAGCTTGACCGACTGCGCAATACCATGAGAAATCGCTAGCTTGGTGAGGATGTTTTTGTTGGGAAGTATGATCTGGTCTTCTTCAATTTTTAAATTTTGTCCATGAACAAAGGTAAATTCATCGATTTCGAGTTTGGAAAGAGGATTGCGTTCAAAATCACGGATCGCTTTCAAAAAACCTTGCTCTTCTTCTACAGAAAATCCCCAGAGAACAATGGCTCCATAATGGAAAAAAAAGACGTCGCCCTTCACCAACTTTTCTTTTTTGACCTGTAAATGAACCACATCGCGGTAGACGTGAATATCGCCCTGCTGCTTCATCTCTTGCTGCAGGCGCGATAGATCATAGGTGTAAGCTGTACAGAAACTAGTGCATCGCATGCCTACCCTTATAGCTTAAATGGGTATTTGGTGACAGGGGGGATAATCTATGCACTAAATATTTTGTTTGTGCAAAACTGATTTTTTTATTTACCATTCCTAACTGTTTTCATGCGCAGCTTTATTCTTTTTCTTTTGCTTTTTTCGTGTCTATTCTGCGATCCAAAAGATCCTTATGTTGTCGCTGTCACTGAAGGGGAACCTTCAACATTTGTAGCTAATGCCGTAAACGCTATTACAGGTGATTATTTTATCTCTAACCCAGATGTTGTGGTTCAAGGGGTTGAACCCATTGTGATTCCTCGCAATTATCTTAGCGGAAATGGAAAAGGAAATTATGCTGGATTCTCGTTTTATTCTCATTTGCACATTGCATACGGAGGAGTTTGGCCCCTAGGCCACTTTACTGTTTTTGAACCTTCAGGCACACGATTGCGTTATCTCATTTCTCTTAAAATATATGAAAAATTGGCAAAGGGGAAATATAAGCATCATCCGATCCCTTTGGAATTAGATGGCTCTATGCTCTGGGGATTTGTCAATAAAGGAGCACGCTATAACTTAAAAAATAATCGTGTTGAGGTAAATCCTGATAGAAAATATGTAAAGGTTTACGGCAGCAATGGGTCAGAGCGCTGTTATCAAAAAATTCCTCCAAAAGAAAAGAAAAAGAAGAAAAAAGGCGAACTAGCCATTGAGGCCTATTATTATGGTTTAATGTGGGAGCGTCTTCCCAATGGAAATAGGATCCATTACGGGTACGGTAAAGATCATCGTATAAATGCATTTCATACGTCTAATCCAGATCATTCTAAAACATTTGCATCAGTTCATGTTGATTATCACGGCGATGATTTCATTTTTACTACAAATGATGGAAATCAGGTGCATTACCAGTGCGAAAGAAAGGGGAGTGACGATGACAGGTACACGCTAATAAGAAAAATTCTTAATAGAGCAGCGCCAGAGGAATCCTTTGATTACCATTCTGTAAATTCTCATGGTGGCCAACATATTTCTAGGCGCGCTTTCCCGCAATCTCTGTGCCAAAATGTGGACTATTACACTATAGGAAATCATCAGGTGATGGGTCAAAATATCTCTATTGGCTCTTCTGAGGATCTACGCTGCGATCGAGTAAAAATGCTTTCAAGTCCTATAGGACAAACCAGCGCTCTCATTGCAACGCACACTTTTATATATCATCCGGGCAGAAGGGGAGAAAACAATGGCGCCACAGAAGTGTACGATGCTCTGGGGAATCTCACCGTTTACCGCTATTCTTCTTCAATGATGATTGAAGCAATTGAGCGCTATATTAAAAAAGAGGGAACTCAAACTCCTTTTAACAGTGAACGGTTTATTTGGAATAGTGAAGGTAATTTACTCTGCAAATCATTTCATGATGAGGCGGGAAGAGCGCTATGTGCACGCACATTTGTCTATGATCCCAAAGGGAATATGATTCATGAAAGAATCTATGGAAATATTTCTGGAAATGGCACGGCGCCTCTTATTATTCATAGCAATGGTCAGGTGGAAGCTAATGAAAGCTATGGCAAATGGTTTGCCTATTCCGACGACAATCGCAATCTTCCCACAGCTGAAGCAGAAGAAAATGGCCACAGAGTGCAGTATTCCTACTTTGCCTATAACCGCCTCTCCAGTAAGTTAGAATTATATCATGGCAGAATCATTAGACGCACCTTTTATGACTATAACAGTGATCTAGTTGTTGTAAGAGAAATCATTGATGATGGCGCTGCATCAGAAAAAGAGGATCTTACTGGGGTAACAGAACGAAGAATCAAAGTCATTGTTCCCAAGGCTGAAGAGCCCTACTATGGGATGCCAGAGGAGATCCATGAACGTTACTTAGACTTGCATTCTAATCAAGAAAAAACCATCTCCTATGTGCACTTGACCTATGGCAATTTTGGTCTTGTCACCAAGAAAGATGTGTATGATGCAAATGGTGTATTCCGTTATAGCTTGCACACCACCTACGATGATAAAGGCAGGCCGATAGAGGAGTCCAACGCTCTTGGCCAAGTCGCAAAATCAAGCTATGACGCACTGGGCAATAAACTCACCTTCGAGGATTTTCATGGCAGATCTATTGTGAAAATGACCTATGATTTTGCAGGCCGCATGATCCAATCGGAGGAAGCCGCCTTTGATGGCCAAAAACGGACCACAGAGCATCACTATAATCTTTTAAGTCAGCGGACGCAAACCACCGATTTTCATGGAGAAACTAGCACTTATTGCTATGATCCTTTCGGGCATCTTTTGGAAGAAAGATCGCCTGAGGTTTTCGATGAGAAAGGAAAAAAGAGAACTTTGTGTACGCGGCAGGTATATGACAGTGCAGGTAACAAAATCGAGCAGATCTCTCCTAAGGGAGAGGTGACTAAAACAAGTTATAATATTTATGGCAAGCCTGCCACGATTACTTATGCAGATGGCTCTACAGAGCGCTTTATTTATAATTTAGATGGCACACTTGCCCAAGCGATCGATCAGCAGGGAACGAGCGCAGTCTACACTTATGATGGTTTTGGAAGAGAAACTTCCAAAAAGATCTTTTCAAGTTCTCAGGAGCTCCTCCTAGAGGAAACATCCATTTATAACGGTTTTCAACTAGTGGCAAAAATCGATGCTGAGAACCATAAAACAACCTTTGTCTACGATGGCGCAGGCCGAAAAATTTCAGAAGAGCGCGCAGGAGAGAAAATTGAATATACCTATGATGAATTGGGAAGGGTAAAAATTGAGAAAAAAGAGAATTTACTGTCGATTAAAGAATATGATCTTTTAGGACGTCTGATTGATGAGAGAATGGAAAGTGTCGAAGGTGAGTTGCTGGCACGCACGAAAAATGAGTATGACAGTTTTGGAAATATTGCCTGCATTACACGATTTATTGCGGGGCAAGAGGTCAAAGAGCTATTTCGCTATGATGCATTTAACCAGCCTATCATGCAAATCGATGCGCTCGGCCATACAGTGCGCTTTGAATATGACGATGCGCGCCATCAACGCACACATACAGATGCATTGGGAAATTTGACCATTGAGTCCCGCGATGCTTTAGGCCGGTTGATCTATAGCGAGAAAAAAAACAGCTTTGGTAGCACTCTTTCCAAAGAAGAGATGCATTACGATGCGGCAAGTAACCTGTCTCAACAATTAAGCACAGTTTATGCAGGGGAAGATCTCCTGCACGTTGTCACAACGCTTTGGGAATATGGGCAGTTAAACAGGCTTTTGACGTTAACAGAAGCCGCAGGGAGCAACGACCAGAAAATCACACGCTATACCTACACCATCAAAGGGCAGCTCCATACTACGACAAAACCAGATGGCACCGTCTTAGAAAATCGATATGATCCCTTGGGAAGACTGATAGAACAGAGCGCGTCGGATCGCACTATTTCTTATGCTTTTCAGTACAATAAATTGGGGCAGATGGTGGCCTGTGAAAATCGCCTGTCGGGCAAGGCCACATTAAGAGAGTTAGATCCGTCCGGAAGAGTGATCAAAGAAACATTAGAAACAGGATTTTCATTTGAAAATGTCTATGATGCACGTGGCCGCCGCACGGCATTACGTCTGCCCGATCAAAGTACGATTGCATATAGTTACGATGCGCTGTATCTAAGAGCAGTTTCCCGCGGACTCTACACTCATCGCTATCTCGATTACGATCTTTCAGGGCATCTGCTTAAAGAGCAAATAATTGGAGGACTTGGAGAGATCCAGTATCAGCTGGATGCTCTGGGGCGCACCATCCAGGCAATGTCTCCATTTGTGCGCCACACCATTGAGGAAATTGATGCTGCAGGGCACATCAAAAAAATGTATTGGAACGTTATAAGAAGAGAGGAGGTCGCCTGGTTTAAATATGATGATCTTTATCAGCTAACAGAGGAAGATAGCATTTTTCCTCATACATTTAGCTATGATTCTCATTACAACCGACTTTCAAAAGATGATGCGGAATATCAGGTCAATGTTGCCAATGAGCTGCTTTCCACAGAAAAAACGCGCTATGATTATGACAAGAACGGCTGCCCTCTCACTAAAAGTACCGCCAATGGAGAAATCCAGTTTAAATATGATGCTTTGGGAAGGTTGCTAGAAGCAACCCAGGCAGAGCATTTTCATGTAGAATTTAGTTATGATGGCCTCCATCGCCGTCTGACTAAAACAGTCTACCTTTGGAAAGAACAGGCTTGGCAAAAGAAATCGCATCAAAATTTCTTATATGATGGGCAGTGTGAAATTGGCGCTGCTGATGAAGAGGGCAAGATACACCAATTGCGAGTTCTTGGCTCTGCGCCCCATGCAGAAATCGGCGCAGCTGTCCTGATAGAATTAGAAGGGGTTGCCTATGCTCCTGCGCATGATATTAAGGGCAGTGTGTATGTCCTTGTGGATGTGCAGACTCGTAAAGTAGCAGAATCTTATCGCTATACTGTTTTTGGTGAAGAGATAATTTATGCTGCGGATGGCAATAAAATTCGAACTTCTGCAATTAATAACCCGTGGCGATTTCTGTCCAAGCATTTTGATGAAGAGATTCAGATGGTTTTCTTTGGCAGGCGCTACTATGAGCCAGAAACAGGTAGGTGGTTGACACCCGATCCCAAAGGTTTTGCTGATAGTTTGAATTTGTATGCCTTTGTGTTTAATGATCCCTTGACCCGATTAGATTTGTGGGGATTGGAAACGTTGGCCGAGCGTGGGCCGATGGGGCAGATGATGTTGGATTTCTTCAGGACGGGGCTGGAGTATGCGCATCGGGGAATTTGTAATTTAGGTTCAGGCATTAAAGCATTTTCTAGTCACTTACCACCCATCATTCGTGAATATGGAATGCTAATTGGGAATGTATTGATGGGTGCTAGAGGAGAAGAACGAGGATACTACCCTAAATCTAGAGGAGGATATGTTGGGGAAGGTTCATTGGATGAGAGAGATTCTTATCTCACTGGAAATGGTATATTAACTGGTTATGATGAGGTGAAAAATCGCGCTTTAAATTGGTCGAAAAATAAAAACAATAGACTTGTGCATTTTTTCCACAATGCAACTCAAGGTTTTTGTAAAGATATGTATGAATCTATTAAAGGCATGTTAGGGTTTCAAACGGAATCTTCAAAAGCATTAGCAAGTTACATAAATAATATTTTTGAGCACAAAACTGGGTCAAATCAAGAAGGCACTTTATTCACTGAACATCATAGTCAAGGAGCAATTGATTTATTCAATGCAACAAAACTACTTTCAAGTGAGAGAAGAGCACATGTAAATGCGCAAACATACGGGTCTCCTCTTCTTTTTACTTCTGAAGATCTAGATGTGCAACACTATGTATCTTCAAAAGATTTAATTCCCTGGATAAATATTTTTAATATAATGAAAAAGTCGCATTCTCCTAACATTCATAGAGTCACAAGTAAGGCGCGTATACCATTAGTTGACCATGGCTATGAAAATACAACTTATTCAGAAATAAGAAGAAAGTGGAGAGATGACGTCACTAATTAATTTAATGAAATTTGTAAATATTACATACTGTGCTAGATTCATGCGCTTTGTTTTTTTTCTGTCTTTTTTTCTTTTTAGTTCTTGTGTTGTGAAAAAAAGCAACCCTGCCTGGATTGCTGGGCAATGTAATATCGTTAGTTTTTTATTAAATATACAAGAAAAATATAGGATTTTTTTAGATGGTTTTGGAGGTTACACGCCGGATGGAAAAGTTAAGCGCCTCCGCGCATCTCTTTATATTTATGAAAATGTTGATTTTGAAAGATCGCGAGAATTTATCATCGAAGCAATTGATACTTTTTTATCCACTATAAATCAGGACGCTGATTTATCAAATTACCTTTACCATGCTCCTTTTACTTATGAAGATATTGGAATTAGTATTGGATTTTATAAACCTGGTGGAGGATTTGTAGAGAATGGTTATATTGCCCATGTTTTTTTAAGGGACGGGCGTGTTGGATATTCGATTTTTGATCAGGAAATGGATGATTTGAAAAGAATTCATACAGAACCCTACCTGGAAGCGCTTGAAAAAGTGAAACGGAAGAATGAAGAAAATTTGTTGTCTACTGCTGATCCTTCTTAGCGGCTGTACGTCGCCTCTGACTGACGCGCTTGTGGCTTTGGCGGAATTGCCGATCAAGCTGCCTATTGCCATCATTAGTGGGTCAATCAAGCTCGCTAAGCAAGCTTTTGGGAGTTCAAAAGATGAAGAACTACATCTGAAAAATATCGTGGGCAAAGATTTTGAGGTGCAACAGGACCTTTTTCTGTTTAAACATCCAGAAGGTGGTTATGTCTTGAAAAATGAGGCTAGCCCGGAAAAATTACCTGAAGGGTTTGAAAATGCACCCATTTTGGGCATTGTAAAAAAGGGAACTAGCTTGAGGGTCAAAGAAATTAGCCGTAAGAAAGATTCTTTTAATATCCAGGCCGAAATCCGGGCGTCTGAATGGAAAGGCATCGCTGTTAATATCGGCGACTTTTTCAAAATGGTCAATGATCTGACTTTTGAACCTTTTAACTATTATCTTCACGAAGCAGATTAGTTTTTCCCTTGCTTGGATCGAGGCCCGTTAATATAATTTGCCCAAATTCTTTTTGCGGAAGTGGCGGAACTGGTAGACGCGCTACTTTGAGGTGGTAGTGAGGAAACTCGTGTGGGTTCGAGTCCCACCTTTCGCAATTGTCCCCCCTATCTATTTTCTTTGAATATTGTTATAATTGATGCTTATCAAATTATTTTAGTGTAATTATGAGTGAAAATTTTCCTGTATCGATGAGGATCATTTACTAGGGGATTACGCCTAGTACTGTCTAATCCGATTTGAAAAATAATGGTCGATTTTTTCTTGTAGTAGGGGCTCTAGAGCGATCTGCTTTAGAGGTTCAAACTGTCTTGCATCTTGCAATTCTATCAGCGCGCTCCACTCGCTTTGGGTGAAAAAAAAGCTATCGGGCAGGGCATGGCTATAGCAAAAGGTCTGGCCTCTGTTCAGGTGGGAAGCTTCCATAGCGCAAAGGCTGCAGGGCAGGCGTATATGGGTCAGGCCATCATGTTTTAAGAGTTTCAGCTGGTAGCTGGACACTAGCGGCGCTGGATTCTCAAAATGAGGGATCTGTTTGAGGTAGGCAAGCGTTAAAGCGTAAAGTCGAGGCGAAGGCTTGCCAGGCATTTGTGAATGGAGTAATGCCTTTGCAATGGCAGCTCCCGCCTGTAAATGGCGGAGATTCTCGCGTAGAGGCAATAGTTCTAGGCAGGTGCCGTCTAAATAACGATACAGGTCTGAGCGTCCATGAGCAAAATGGTAATGGCCGATGCAAAAAACGGTGGTCAAAGCAAAGAGGTGAAGATTTTTTTGATTGAGGCCTTTGACAATAAGCTGGAGGATGCCTGACTCAGGGGTGAATAGGGTCAGGATGCGCTGATGCTCCTGGTAATCAAAAGAGCGCAAGACGATCGCCTCGCTGTTTTCTTCTTTCATCGTTTTCTTCTATTTGATAACATTTTTTTCCTTGGCACCGATAGCTCAATCGGATAGAGTACCCGGCTTCGAACCGGGTGGTTACAGGTTCGAGTCCTGTTCGGTGCAATCATCTATTGTTGCTTATGTCCTCCATTTTCCATCATACTCAAAAAAGTTTTTCTGCTCTTTTTGGAAAGGGCAAAGAACATGCCAAAAAGCTCTACACGCACTGGATGCGCAAGGGAACTCTATCGGGTCTCACTGTGGAAAAACAGGCGGAATCTCTACTGCAAAGGATTATAGGAGCGGTCGATTTTTCTCTTCCAGAACTTTCCTCGCAGTGGGAAGAAGAGGGGGTGATTAAATTTTTACTTAAAATGGATAGCTTGGAATCGGAATCGGTCATCATTCCGATGCAGTCGGGCACAACGCTCTGTGTCTCTTCACAAATTGGCTGCGCGATGGGTTGCGCGTTTTGCGAAACGGGCAAAATGGGGCTGCGCCGTCAGCTTTCTTCTGGGGAAATTGTGGCCCAGCTATTTTACGCGCTGCACCATTTTGGCGCCCCTGTGCGCAATATTGTGTTTATGGGCATGGGCGAGCCTATGGACAATTGGGAAAATGTGTCTCAAGCAATCCAGATCATGACAGATCCAAATGGTTTTGGCCTGGGGCCAAGCCGTATCACGGTGTCCACAAGCGGCCATGTGGAAGGGATTCACCGGCTGATGAAAGAGATGGACCCAGCGCTAAATTTGGCGGTCTCTTTGAATGCGCCGGAAGATTATGTGCGCGGGCGGCTAATGCCGGTTAACAAAAGATGGGATATGGCCGCGCTCAAAGAGGCAATGGCGGCTTACTGCGCCCATCCTCGACGAAAAATCTTGATCGAATATGTGCTTTTGCAAGGGATCAATGATAATCTCGAGCACGCCGAGCTGGTGGCGCGCTATTTGGAAGGGCTTAAGGTCAAAGTAAATTTAATTCCTTACAATCCGCAGCGCAGAGGGCCATTTGCACCGCCAGAGCAGGAAGTTTTGGTGCGGTTTAAAGACTATCTGAAAAAGAGGGGATATCAGGTGATGCTCAGGCAAACTAAAGGGCAAAAAATCCGAGCGGCCTGCGGGCAACTTGGAAACAGGCTGGTCAAATTCAAATAGGATAGCTAGAATGAAAAAAAAAGGCATCGATTATGGTCGAAAAGAAAAAATTTGCTGAAGAAGAAGCGCTCGGGTACGACATCTACATCATTGCCAAGAATTTTGAGCTGACAGAACCGATCAAATTGTATATCTGGAAAAAGCTGTCCAAAGTAGAAAAGTTCAAACAGCATATTTTCAATATGTATGTGACTATGGAAATCCAGAGGTTGGAACATGTGGTAGTGATTATCTGCCACTTCAACCATTTTAAATTGAAAGTAGAGGCCCGCAGCACCGATGTTTATGCCTCTATTGACCGCGCTGTAGACGATATGGCAAAGCTGTTTGCCCGCTGGAAAAGCAAAATTCAAGATTACACAGCAAAAAAATCGCTGCGCGAGGTCGATATGATGGTCAATGTCCATCGCCGCCCTTACAATGAGCTAGAAGAGATCAATGCGGAAATTGAAGCGGAAAATTCTAAAACTTGGGAATTTGGCAAGGTGATTGCAAAAGAGACGCGCCCTTTGCGAACGTTAACAACTGATGAAGCGATTGTTAAAATGGAGTTATCAGGGGACCATTTCCTGTTATATCGCGATGAGGTGGACCAGAAACTTAAGGTGATTTACCACCGAGAAGAAGATCAAAATTATGGGATTATCCAAGCAGAATAATCAGGTATTCGATGAGATCCGAGGCAAACATGTGCCTGCCACTCCTGAGGAGTTGATTAGGCAGAGTTTACTTTATATCATGATCTATCGGCTCCATTTTCCAAAGGAGCTGATTTCGATTGAAAAACAGCTTTCGGAACTGCCCCATTTGACCGGTCAGCTGTCCCTCCCTGAAAGGCGGGCCGATATCATCTGCTTTGCTAAAAATATCCATCCGGAGTATCCTCTCTATCCGCTGCTGTTAATAGAGTGTAAAGAGGGGAAAATAAGCCACGAGGCGATCGAGCAAGCTCTAGGCTACAACCACTATGTGCAAGCGCCCTATATTGCTGTTGCTGGAAATGATGGGGTACAGCTTGTCCATCCTCAAAAAGTTTCTTTTCTTCCTTCCTATCAGCAGCTGATAGAGAAGCTAAAAGATGAAGCGTCCCATTAAATGTGTCTACGGTCTCCCCAGTCCTGATTTTCATTTGGACTTAAAAGGCTATTCTCTTGTCATCATTGAAGATGCGCCGGAGACTTTTTTTACGCAGATTGAAGGGGCAAAAGTCTATTTTCTAGGAGAAAATGAAGAAGAGCAGCTAAAGGCGTTGGCTTGGGATTCTGTATTTCTGCCTTTTGAAATGGTGGAAACTCCAGGAAATCGCTCAAAATCGATAGAGCACATGAAAGAAATTTTTCAAAAGCTTTCCTACATTCAGCTGGGAGTGCACCTGACCGCTTCCGATTATCAGGGAGAGGGACTCGATATTTTAAAAAATGTTTTAAGGAATATTGGCGAGGCCAAAAAAGGCGCATCTCTTTTTGGCGCTTTTAAAGGAGTGCCGGCCCTCATTTGTGGCGGTGGCGCTTCTCTAGAAGTAAATGGCGCGCTTTTACAGGAGTGGAAAGACAAAGCGCTTCTCTTTTCGGGCGGGGCAGGTTTAAATGTACTCTGCCGCTGGGGAATAAAACCGCACTTTGCAGCGGGTATTGACCCCAATCCTTCTTTGGACCGTTTTTGGGATCAAAATGCATTTGAAAGCTGTTTTTTTTATCAGAGTCGTTTCAATGCAGAGCAGCTTAGCTTTTGGCAGGGAGAGCGGCTCTGGATCGAAGGCAGCGGCGGGTTTCCTGCTGAAGAATGGCTATTTTCTTCCACTCCTTTTGATGGAGGATGGAATGTGGCCACTTTTTTGACGCGTATCGCTTATGAACTAGGCTGCAATCCGATTATTTTATGCGGAGTGGACCTGGGGTCTAAAAATAAAAAACTCTATGCAGAAGGCGTGAAAGAAACTGAAGAAGAGAGTGTGGAGTTGAACGGTCTCTACACGAAAAAAGATTGGATCATGGCTGCAGATTGGCTCAGCCGTTTTGCGGAAACGCACTCTGATGTGGTCTGGATTAATAGTTCAGACGGGTTAAAATTTCGAGGGTTTAGTGCAAAAAATTTAAAAGAAATTGAACTGCCGCCAGCAGGAGATCTTGAAGGATTAATCCATACGGAAATGCAAAATGCAAATCTACTGAAACAAGATCTTGGTCGATGGGATCTTTTAAGAGAGAGTTTTAATAAGACAAGTCAATTATGCGGGCAGCTGCTTCAAGTGATGGAAAAATATTTTCCCGAGCCTCCACAAGAAAAAGGAGACTATATACTTTTGGAAGTGGAACTGGAAGCAGAGCTGGCCTACCAGAAATTTTTACTCCCTGTTTGGAACGTTTGGAAATATATTCTTCAAAGAGAGATTGAGCCAAATGTCCCAAAAGCTTATGGAATAGATGTGCACCGGGTGCTTTTTATGATGAGGGTTTCTGATGAAGCAAAACAGATATCAAGTTGAAGGCAAAAAGTTTTTTGTGGTGGACTTAGAGCTGGACATCGATCTCTGCGGGGATCTTTCTAAGGCCAAACATGAAAGAATTTTAGATGACAATGGAAGGCTGCAGTATGACGCCTACTATTTAAATGGACAGCTGCATGGGCCCTCGACTTTTTACAGCGATGAAGAGACCATTCTTTCGCTCACCTGGTTTTATTTAGGAAAAAAACAGGGGATGGCCTGGCGCTATTACCTTTCAGGCAAGCTCTACTGTTTGGAAAGATTCAAAAATAATCTCTCTCATGGAAAACAGGAATATTTCTATGAAGATGGAACGTTAAAAACGCTGCTACACTATAAAGGAGGAGAGCTTCATGGAGAAGCACGCCTCTTTTGGCCTCAAGGCACTCCAAAGCGATTTTGCTGCTACGAAAATGGAAAAAAAATAGGTTTTGACCGCATCTGGGACGAAACAGGTAAACTTATACAAGAAGAAGAATATGCTAAAACTGCTGCAGGAGCGGTTCCCTGAGATTGCTTTTGCTCTCACATTCACATCTTTCACTCACATTCCTTCGCCTCTTCAAGACAATCTAGAATTGAGATCTTCTATTGAAGAGATCGAAGTGCTCTATCTGTTTGGGGTGGGCAACTATTTTAAGCCGCTTAAAGAGTGGCTCACTCGGAAAGGCAGACTTCTCATTATTTTAGAAGACGATTTAGCTCGTATCGATGCGTTTTTAAAGACAGAGGACGCGGCGTTATTTTTAGATTGTCCGAATCTGGTCTTAAAATATGTGCAGAATTGGGAAACAGTGTTAGAAGAGCTGCCTATTGAGTATTCCACAGACCGCGTGGAAGTGGCGGCGACAACATCTTATCAGAAAAAACGGGCCTCTTTTTTCAAAAAAATCCAGTTAAAGCTGTATCGCAACCATGCCAGCATTGCGGCGCTGCTTTCAGAAGTGCTCTATTCCCACAAACTATTTGCCAATCTCTATCCAAATTTATTGAAATTGCCCATCTCTTTTTTTGCCAACCGCTTTAAGGGGATGTTTAAAGATATTCCCGCTCTGATTTGTGGCGCAGGACCTTCTTTGCAAAAAGATATCGAATCTTTGAGGCAGATGGAACAGGAAGCACTGATTTTTGCGGGCGGTTCGGCCATTACTGCATTTGGCCGTCACCAGCTGAGGCCCCATTTCTGCATGGCTTTAGATCCCAATCAGGAAGAGTATGAGCGCTTAAAAGAGGCGTCCAGTTTTGAAACTCCTTTTTTATATGCTGCGAGAGTGCAAAAAGATCTATTTCAGACCTGTAATGGCCCTTTTGGCTACATGAAATCAGACACCGGAGGACTTGCCGAAGAATGGTTTGAGAAAAGGTTGCCCATTGAAGGCACAGCCATTGGTCCAGAGCTGGGGCGTGAAGCGTTTTCAGTGACAACGCTTGCCATAGCCTTTGCCTATGAATTGGGATGCAATCCGATCATTCTTTCAGGGGTCGACCTTGCATTCACAGGGATGCAACGCTATGCGTCCGGTATTGTAGAAAAAAATAGCGCAAAACAGCTGGATCATGACGCGCGCATCACAGACAAACGGGTCATGCGCAAAGATAGACAAGGGAAAAAAGTGCAGACACTCATCAAATGGATCATGGAATCCGATTGCATTTCTGCCTTTGCCAAGGCCCATCCAGAAAGAACGTTTATTAATGCCACAGAAGGGGGGATTGGATTTTCCAAGATTCCTTATCTGCCTTTAGAAGAGGTGCGAAAAAAATATTGCACAAACAGCTATGACCTGCACGGTAAAATCCATGCCCAGATACAAAAAAGTGGCTTCCCCAAAGATTTGGAAGAGAAACTAGACGCTGCGTCAGAGGAGCTTGCAGCCTCTTTAGGCCGCTGTTTGAAACTTTGTGAGCAAATGGTCCAAGAATTGAAGAAATGCGGCGATTCCTACAAAGAAAGCGGAAAAATGGTGGTTCTCCAGATGGATCTGAAAGAAGAGAGCGCATTTGAATGTTTTTTGCAGCCGCTAGAGTTTGCTCTGCAGCGGCTTTTTGCCCGCTACTTTTTTGATTCGCCTCTAGAGAGAAAGCGTGCAGAGTGGGAGCAGATGCAGATCATGGTCCGGAGTTTCCTGCGCTCTTTAAGTACTCCGAAAGTTTGTTCCTCAGCGTCCGTAAGCTAATACCAAGTAGTTTTGCCGTTTTGCTCTTGTTGTTATTTTGCGCTGACAACGTTTCCAGGATATGCTGCTTTTCTAGCTCTTTTAAACTTAAAAGGGCTGGTTTTTGCACACCAGGGGCAGCTTCTAAGTTAAGATGTTCCACTAAAATAAGCTCCGCTCCATGAAACACCACAGTGCGCTCGATCACATTGGCTAGCTCGCGGATATTGCCTGGCCAGGGATAATCGAGCAGCTTCTGTTTTGCTTCATCAGAGAACCGTTTCTTTTCTTTTTCACAAAGCCGCTCTAAAAAGTATTCCGCTAGAGGAATGATATCTTCTTTACGCTCCCGAAGAGGCGGTAAATAGAGCGGGACCACATTTAAACGGTAGTAGAGATCTTCGCGGAACTGTTTATTCAAAATCGCTTCTTTCATATTGCGATTAGAAGTGGAAATAAAGCGCACATTGACTTTGATGGGCAGAATGCCGCCCACTCTTTCAAATTCCTGCTCTTGGACAGCACGTAGCAGTTTAGATTGCAGCGAGAGGGAGATTTCTGAGATCTCGTCGAGTAATAGAGTTCCTTTATCGGCCAGCTCGAAGCGACCGGTGCGCCTTTGAATGGCGCCTGTGAATGAGCCCTTTTCATGGCCAAAAAACTCCGATTCCATCAATGTTTCTGGAATGGCGGCGCAGTTCACTTTCACAAAGGGGCAAGTAGACCGTTTAGACTCGTAGTGGATCGCGTGGGCGACCACCTCCTTGCCTGTGCCCGATTCTCCATGGATAAAGACGCTAGAGTCGCTTTTGGCAATTTTGGAAAGATCTTCTAAGATCTTTTTCATAAGAGGACTTTCAGCGATAATGCGATTATTACGGACTTTTTCGTCCTCTCTTTTATTCTCTGGGCCCATATAATTAACTGCATAATCAAGCGGTGGTGCAATGTCAAGCGGTTTAAAATATTTTTTTACCATTTTATTAGTGGGGACCGGCTGTTCGGGTCTAGAGGAGTCAGAAAAAGAGAAAATCCGGAAAGGGAATGCGGTGGCTGAACCGATCTTGAGGAATCATGATGAATATCCTTATCAGATTGCGCCGGAGCAGCATCGTGTGCGGGCGCCCTATCCTTGGGAAAAGAAGTGAATTTTAATGTCTGCCGGTCTAATATTGGGCGCATTGCCGATGTGGCGAAATGGCAGACGCGGCAGATTCAAAATCTGCTCCTAGCAATAGGGTGTTGGTTCGAGTCCGATCATCGGCAAAAAAAAGCTCCCGACGGGAGCTTTTTTTTTGTCGATGAAGGGAGTCAAAAGTTTGACTCCCGTTCGGACTCGAAGTGAAGCGCTCTGCGTAGCGCGAACCGGCTCGCAGGACAGCGACGGCGGGAGCCGCACTGCCTGAGAGGAGTCCGATCATCGGCAAAAACAAAGGAGGCATTCGCCTCCTTTTTTTTGCCGATGAATCAATCGGTTGGCTTCTGTTTGGCTGCGCAGCGTTCCTTGGAAGTGAGCCAAAGTCTTGGCTCACGTACGCAAGCAGGTGAAGGGCGTTGTTTGCAAAGCAAACCGGCCGAACCGGCCCGAAGGGGGAAGTGAAGCGCTCTGCCAGGGCTACTCATAAATCGCAAGCAGAGTGTCTTTATCCATCTTTTGACTTTTAGCTGAATTTTCGCTTTTGCTAACTTTCTTCCAAGTTAGCTTCAAGCTCCAAATTCGACTAAAAGCCAACATCTGATTAAATCCACTTATACTTTCAATTTTTTCGCAGCCCCACGCGAACCGGCTCGCAGGACGGGGATGGCGGGAGCCACTCCGCCTGAGAGGAGTCCGGCCTATTCAGTAAGTATCCGCATTCAAAAATCAAGAAAAATAACCACTCATTCGCTTCGGAAAATCTCCTCTGTTTAGACGGAGGAGTTCTTCAAAAAGATTTCGTATGTAAAGAATCGGTGGAGAGGATATCGATTTTTTGATTTAATGGCTCTTTTTGAAGTCCAGGTTAGAGCTATTAGAATGAACAATTGCAATCACAGTGAGTATATCGTCTATGCAGATGAGAGTGGTGATCACTCTATGGATGATGTGAATAAGCTATATCCTGTTTTTGTTCTTGCATTTTGCATTTTTTCAAAAAAGGCGTATCTTGAAGAAGTCATAAAATACATCAAGGGTTTTAAATTCGCATTTTGGGGACACGATTTAACAGTATTGCATAGCTCTAAATTAAGAAAGAGGCTTGATGATTTTCAGTTTCTTCATGATCAAATCATACGAGCCGATTTTATTAACGAATTAAATAATGTTATAGGCAGATCTTCCTTCGAAATAATAGCAATGGCTATTGACAAACGCCATCTACAAGAAGGAACTTTGCCTGCATGTAACCCTTATGAATTGAGTTTAGAACACTGTATTGAGGAAATTTATCAATTCTTGAGGGGTAATAATCAATGCCATAAATTAACACATATCATCATCGAATCAAGAGGAAAGAAAGAGGATGATGAGTTACAAATTGTATTTCAAAGAATTGTTGCAAAAAATGATGATTTGCAGGCCATATACCCTCTCCGGCTTTGTTTTGCCGACAAAAAGACGAATAGTGTTGGACTTCAAATTGCGGATCTAGTTGCTTATCCAATAGTTCGTTTCCTGATTAACCCTGAACAAGAAAATCCAGCTTTTAAAATTATAGAGAAAAAATTTCGGATGTATCCAGAATACCAGGGGAATGGGTTTAAGGTTTTCCCTCATATAGAAACCCCCATAAAGCGAAAAACCCCGGAACTGTCCGAGGTCTAGCGCCGACTAGGATCGCCTGGTCCATTTCCCGTCATTCTACTTTTTTAATGACCTTTAAAGCAAGTAAGAATTTCTGACTGGAATTTAATAAATAAAAATAAATACTTACCATAGACAATTCCATTTAAAAACTTTAAAATCGTTGCCCTATGCACTTTAGATGGATTGATCAGTTTGATCTTTTTTTGCTTGATTTTGATGGGCTGCTTGTAGATACCGAGCGGCTCCATTTTGCTGCCTATCAGGCGCTTTGTCAGAAACATGGGTGCAGGCTCACTTGGGACTTTGATCACTATTGCGGCATCGCCCACAAAGATGGAAATATTTCTGCGGCACTCTATACCGAATTTCCACAGCTTTTAGCCAAAGAACCTGACTGGAATAGGCTCTATGCTGAGAAAAAGCAACTCTATTTGGATCTATTGCAGCAGGGCAAGATTGCCTTAATGCCAGGAGTGGAAGATTTCTTAAAGGCGCTTTCCATCCGTAAAATTAAGCGGTGTGTGGTCACTAACTCTTGGGCAACACAAGTGAAACTGATCCGCCTAGCACAACCGATTCTAGATACGATTCCTGTCTGGATTACTCGAGAGCAGTATGAAAACTCTAAACCGGCCCCCGATGGCTATTTAAAAGCGATCGAATTGCTTGCAGATCATGCAGACCGCATTGTCGGCTTCGAAGATACGTTTCGAGGCATCCAAGCTTTAAAAGAGACTGTGGCCAAACCTATTTTAATCTGTTCTGATCGGCACCCTCAGCTCAAAGAGAGCGGACTGCAAGGGATTTCCCGTTTTTCTTCTTTCGAGAGTGTCAAATTAGGATAATTGACTTTCACTAAAAAAAGTCCCTGCGGAGGCGCCGCAGCGGAGGCTTTGCTGCGGTCTTTCGCTGCAAAAATAGTGGGGATTGCTTCGGGTGCGATTTTTCCTCTGCACACATCTAATAGCACTCCGGTGATATTGCGCACCATCTTATAGAGAAAACCATTGCCCTCAAATTCTAAATAGATGCCGCCCTCCTCTTGTTCAATATCTAACCTATGAATTGTACGAATGGGATTATGTGCCACAGCGCCTTGATCGCCTTGGTTTGAAAATGAGGTGAAATCATGCTCTCCAATAAAATAGCGGGCCGCCTTTTTTAAGAGGTCAATGGAAAGGGGGAAATGGAGATGCCACTGGTAAGGTTTTTTAAAAGGATCGGGCTCTTTGTTTAAGCGAAGATGGTAGCGGTACACTTTGGAGGTGGCGCTGTAGCGCGCATGGAAATCGTCAGGCACAGGCTCTATTGAACAGATGCGGATATCTTGAGGTAAAATGCCATTGAGAGAGAGCTGTAATTTTGCAAGTTCCAAAGCGCTGTGATGGATAAAGTGTGCCGTTTGCGCAAGTGCGTGCACGCCTGCGTCTGTGCGTCCAGAAGCAGTGACACTCACCTTAGTTCTTAAAAGGGTGGAGAGCGCTTCTTCAACTAAGGCTTGAATGGAAATAGAATTAGGCTGCACTTGCCAGCCCCCATAGCGGGTGCCGTCATAGGCCAAAACAATCTTAAACTTATTCATGATCCAAAGAAAGAAAGGCAGAACATGACAACAAAACCATATTCTGCCAGAAAAATCAAGAGAGGTGCTTGCTGACAGCTTTTGTCATTTCAAACATATTGATTGGCTTTTTTCCAATCACTTTTGCCAATTTTTCATCTGGAATAATGTTACGTTTGTTGTTAGGATCTTGTCTGCGATGATTTTTAATATAGGCCCAAAGTTTCTTTGTCACTTCAGTGCGAGGCATTGGTCCTCTGCCTACAATTGCGGCCAGTTCTTCGCTGACAGCCATTGGTTGCATGAATTTTGATTTTTTTGATTCTTTTGCCATTTTACTTACTCCTTTGAATAATTTTGGCCTACCCATAAGAATGCTTATGGATATATTCTCGAGGGAATACTTCTTATATCCTCGAATGTTAGTTGTAGCTTTCTCGAGATATTATAGTCAAAAAAAATCGTC
>CAZMTP010000026.1:0-22185 GCA_964569185.1 uncultured bacterium | reverse complement strand
TTTCGATGTCTAAAGAATGGACGTGCGATTTTAAAGTAGAAATCTCGAAATTCTTGTACGCTCGGGTGTTGCTCTTCTTTCAACGGAATGATAATTTTACGTCCCGTGTTAGGGTCAGTAAATGTACAAGTATAGTCTTCGAAATGGACATGGAAATCTTTTACCCTCGAAGGATCAAGATCAATATTATAACGCTCAACAATGAGATATTTCATATCGATAGTCAAATCTATCAATTGCTCAGCTTGATCTCTTAGAGGACCTGAATACTGGTAAGCATATTCCTCGCCTTTTGAAGAGGTATGAGTAAAAGACTTGGATCGTCTTTCAGCTAATCGTTCATTTCCAGATGCTCTAAGCGCTCTTCGTCCAATAACAGTCTCAAAAATGTGTTCAATTTTTTGGTCCAAAGAAGAAAGCGGAGCGGCTGATTGGCGATAGCCAGCGGCCGTATCCCGTTGTAACTGAGAATTATCGAATAGATTTATATTGTAACTCATATAGTTAAATTATAATATAAAATTTAATTTAATACAATCTATTTTAAATTACTTAATAAATTCATTGTTAATGGGTTAAATAAAAAAACCGCTGCTATTAACAGCGGTTTTTGGACTGTTGGATCTAAGCTACGCTTACTGAGAAGCAGTTGCAGAACCCGAAATTGCCTGAGCATTTTGGAGTACTGATTGAGCTTCGCTTGTAAGACGATCAACTGATTGGGTATTGGTTCCAACCACTGAGCTCATCTGCGAGTTAACAGCACTGTTAACTTCCGTGACAAGATCATCAGTTCCAGCTTTTTGCTGGTAGCCAGCACCTTTGATATTTCCAGTGCCAGTTGTTGCATCCCTGACCAAACCAGAGAATGTCTGTCTATAACTATTATATGTACTCAATTTTTGAGCTTTAGAGTTAATATCCATTGTTCTCTTATCAATCTCTTTATTTAGCGCCGTTTTGATCTCTTCCGCATCTTCTGGACTTCTAGCTTCGATTGCTTCCATCGCAGATTTAATACTGACGCCAGGAAGTGGTCCTTCTTGATCATCGAAAATAGGATCTCTAGATTGATACAACATTCTTTGTTCAGGATTGTCCACTGTTTGTGATCCAAACCCTTTCTTAGAGCCGAATAGACGGAGTGGCTGATAACGTGTCTCTGTAACCTTATTTTCCACAAGGAATTTACCGCCTTTCAATTCTGTGATCCAATCTTCATTAATTTGGGGCCGATTTTGATTATTATCAGCTATACCACCGCCTTGAATGCCCGAACGTGTATTAATTTCATTCTTCAACTCTTCAAGCTGTGATCTCTGGTTGCTTAAAGATGTGATCTCATCATCATTTGTATTTTCACCTGGATTTGGGACGGCAAAGGCTGCAATACTAAGTCCTGCGCCGAAGATTGTAGTCGCGGCTTGCCATATCTGCCCCATGGCCTGATCATGACCTTTTTGTTGCATTGCTTTGGCCTTTGCATTTGCAGTCTGACCTGCAAGTTTGCTTGAGTCCATTGCCTGCTCTGTTTGCAGGGCCAACAACAGCAAAAGCAGCGCAAAGTTCTCTAAAAGAGGAATGAGTGCAATCGCTGTCCTTGACATTGTGATCTGCGAAAAAGGATTGCCGGTATCTGCTTGGTTTACCGGTCCTGAGTTATTTTGAACATGTGCTGACATTTTTTATCTCCTTATTTTTATTATAAATTTTTAAACCGGCGAATTACTTGCTAATACTTGTGTAAATTGCCTTTGACCATCCAACCAGCTCGAGATCATTCCCGTTCCGTCTTGGTGTCCTTTTAATAACGTGTTAACCTGTTGCTCAGAATTTGCGATCCCATTATTTGCTACAGCCATAAGCGTTTGGACTAAATCGATGATGGCATAGTCGTCCGCCATAGCCTTAGTTAAATTAGCTTGATTAAGCTCAATGGTTCCTTGAGCAATCTGCATGCCGCTAGTTCCCGCATTGAATGCGTTCTGCAATGCGCGCATACCAAAGAGCACCTTAGGATTGTTTAAATTTAGCTTGCTAATAAACGTTTTTAAAGCAGCTTTTAATTTTCCAGCTGCGCCTTGACCAACTGCTTCTACTTCGCCTGCACCGCTCGCAAGAGCTTTACCAGCAGCTACAGATGACAAAATTGCAATTGCCATTAAAATGCCTGTTAAAATAGCTAGGTCTTCTTGGCTTAAGTTCGCCGCTTTTGCAATATTTTGGATTGCTTGAGTCGATAACAACATTTGGATGTCGTTCTGTATAGTAAGTGCAACGCTTAATCTTGGCATTATTGCATCAAGCACTTTTGATAAAAATGATTTAGCCGCTTGTGGTCCTTGTTCCGCGCCATTTTCAGCAGCAATTTCAGCAGCTTCTTCGCCCGCTTCTTCTGCAGCTTCTTGGCCTACTCTCGCTCCAGCTTGAGCAGCTACTTCTGCAGCTTCTCCAGTTGTAGCCATAGTACCAACACCAAATGAAAGGACAGTGACAACGGCTAGCATTCCAAGAGTAGCTCCAAGGTTATTGCCGATGATTGCATTAGTCGCACCTGATTCGTTCATGACTGTCATGACGATCATCAGAGCTGCCACTTCAGGCTGCCCTGCAAGAAGTGCAAAGGCCGCAACAAGAACTGAGGCAATAACAGAAAAGGCCTTCTCGATAGGATTCATTCTATTGATCGCATCTTGTTCCGCTTGTATTTTTTTGGCTTGACTGATTGCATCATTCAATCTCTGCTTAGAAAGGGTTTGTTCGCTTTGAACGACCAGATCATCAGATTGCGTTTTGTTTAAATTATATTTACCTGCAATATCGGCCTCGATCTCAGAGAGAAAATAGGCCGCTTGCGCCAAAACAGCAGCTAAGCTTAGAGTATCCGAAGAAGACCCTTTTGCCGCAGATTTAACCGATGGAACAGTGGCTTGTGACGCCAGTGTTCCATTTGGGGTAATATTCATATTTTGAGACATATTTTTTACCTTTTTTAATTTTAATAAGGGTTAGCCTGGCTAATTGCAGAAGTTACCTGCTGCATAATTCCCATAATATCTGGTTCTACAGAGAGTGTTGCTTTATCATCATCACTGTCCGCGCTCATCGCTGTTGGGAATGTTTGCGTCACTCCGTCAGCCTGGTTTTCGTTTTGGGTCGCATTTTGCGTGTCAGTTTGATATTGTGTAGAAGCCGCAGTAATAAATGACTGCGCATTTTTACCAGCTGCAATCACGTTTTGTACGAGGTTAGCATCGGCACCTAAAGTACCATGCCCTGTGCCTGTAATCACTCCAGCATCGCCGCAGTTCATTGTGACAGTTGTCGGATTGACCGTCTGAGCATTATAAACAAGCTCTTCAACGCCTACACCCATCGACTGCTCGGCTTGGCCGTTTGCAATCTCGCGGTTACCAGCCGATTCATCTTCCTTTTTAAGGGCTTCAAAAAGAATGAAGAGAAACGAAGCTAAAACAGCGGTGGCTGCTTGGCCTGCCAGTTGATTCCCGCTCACTGAGCTAGGATCTATTTGAGTATTATTACTTACTGCTGTTGACATATTATTTTCCTTTTTTTGTTTATTATTTAATTAACTGTTTTTCTGGTTATGTATAAACCCGATTATTCCTTGTAACAATGTTTGGATCGAGCTTTCTTCATCTCCAATAATCTGCTTGTACTGGTTTGTTTTATAATCAAGCGAGATTCTAGAAGAAGAGGACAGAGCACTTGTCGATCTATCGATACTTTGTGCAGCAGCCGTCAAAGTCTGAATCTGCTGCGGAGTGGTTCCACTATTTGCCTGTTGCAACCAAGTATTTACCTGCTGGCACATCGCCGTTGGATTGTTCCATGAAGCTCCAAACACACCTTGTATAGTCTGAATTTCATTTAATATTGTAGTTCCACTGCCGCCTGCAAAACGATCTTGGTGCGCATTAATAAATGCTGCCATTTCAGTTAAGTCGTCAATAAACTCTTGCATTTTCGGTATTATCTGCGAATAATCTGGCTGTACAGGAGCTGAAGGATTAGTGCCGCTACCATTATCAAGGTTGTAGTACATATCGGCCATTGCAGCATCTATCAAATTGGTATTAGGTGGGTTTGTACTACAGTTCATTTGAATCGTAGCAAGGTCACCAAGCAGCTGCGTTTTCAACTGAGCATTCAAAGTACCAAAAGCATTCTGATTAATTGAGTTGACAAGTGTGGCAGCATCTTTAGATAGTTGTTTCCAATTACCCGTATAAAGATCCTGTGTTAAAGCTTGCCATTGTGAGCTCTGTTGAAGATTCCATTGTGCGTATGTTGGTTGCTGGGATATAGAGTTTTGCATTTCCTTTAGCACAACGTTGAAACCCACTGGGTTCCAATTGCTGTAACAGGATTCTAATTGATTATAATCACCAGTAAGAGTGGCTTTTAATTGAGCCAAATCGGGTGCCTGAAGATTGTTAATCGCTGTGTTTAAATTGTCCATTAGCTGTTGCGAAGGCGGATTATTAGGAGGAGCCTGCAGCAGTGGTTGTAACGCCGCAACAAGTGCAATAATCTGCTGAAGTTCTGGGTTTGCTTGATAGTTTAATAGCCCAAGAACAGAGCACATTGCACCACCAAATGCAGCCATATTGCCAGAAGGGTTAGCATTTTGCTGCATCACATTTAAGTCGTTTAAAATGTCAGTCTGAATGGTAGGCGGCATATTAGAGTCATTTTGTACATAATTCTGAAGCGTCGTAATCTGCGTCTGAATATCAGAATAGTTCGGAGGCGTTGAGCCCAAATCCTTTTGGATCGCTTGGAGGGCTGCATAAGCAGGTGCATTTGTACCACCACCACCAGAAGGGATTAGACCTTCTAAGTAGGAAGTGATCGCACTCATCATGTTCTGGCCGTCAGCGTTGACGTTACCTAAGTCAGAGTCGATTTCGTTGATAGCACCAAATTGCGCAGCTGTATCCCCTTGGACCTCACCTGCAGCATCCATCATCATGACGGCAGCTTGCATAGAGTTGCCCATGGTATAACTTTTTAGAATGTCCTCTAAAAGTTCTTTTTTAGCTTCTAAAGTCATGTTCTCCAATGCCATTAATTGGTCATAATCTACTTGGAACGCATTTGTTGGAGGAATATCTTGTAATTGATTGTTAGCCATTTTTTTATGCTCTTTTTAATATGTTTATAATTTGTCTAAATTAATTTTATAACGTTTCTTATTATATAGTCAATATTTTCTTAATAGTTTCTTAATAATCATAAAACTTTGATTGTCAGGGTGTTATGGATTAAGCCCAGTCTCTTTTTTTGATTTTCGGAGTGCGTTTACGCTTAGGGACTTGGGGCACACCTGGCCGCTCTCTTAAAGATGCGCTGAATTGTTTAACAGATGTTTGAAGCTTTTCTTTAGACTGCTGCAAAAATCTCCATTGCTCTTCTGAAAAGTTGCTAGAATCTTCTGTATACGCTTTTAAATCAGCTTCAGTCATTCCTGATTTTTCGCTTACTTGTTTAGAGATCGTTTGTAGATGGGTATAGAGCTGGTTCATCATTTTCATAAGCTCTTGCTTTTCTTCTTTAGGAGCGCTTACATAAGTACCTCTAATATTATCAAAGAAAATGATTACCTCTTTTAATAAATCCTCTAATTTAAAGGATTTGTCTCCATTAGCTTTTTTTATGAGGTCTAATAGTTTATGATATTGCTCTTCCATACTTTCTTCCATAATTTGTTATTTAAGCTGAAACAGAGTTTGTTTCAAGCTGCTGGCTTGTCATATCAAACTGTGTATTGTCTGACAGATTGGCCTGCGTTGTATCTACTGTGGCGAGCTGCGTTTGTTGGTCGTCCGTCAATCCGTTTGTTTCCAATAGAGTCTCCAAAGCATCTTCTATCTGTAATAAAAGAGCGTCTTGCAAGCTGTCTTGGAGGTCATTAGATGGCCCTTGTAGCTCTTGTGGTAAAAGGCTGCTAGTGGCATTAGAATTAATAGCTGAACTATTTGCTGACATTGTTTTAATCTCCCGATAATGGTCCTTATTCTTATATTAAAATATTATATATTAATTGTAAAGATTTTTTAAATAGATTATTAAGTATAAGTTAAAGAGTGTCAGTAAGTTATAAGTCATTGATTATAAGGATGTTGAAAGAAATGATTGCTTTTTATTTTCTTGGGAGATATTAATCTCTGCTAGCCGAGAGGAATCCTATGACTGTGTTAGAAAGCCATCTTCAGCAACTAGCCAAAGAACTTAAATTAGGGTCTCCCCCCTCTAAAGAGGGGCCTTTTTACCATTTCCCTTTAAACGCTAAGAATCAGATTTCGATTAAAGAGCTTTCCCCTGGGGTCTACTTCTTTGCCCCTATCTGCCCCTATCCTAAGGGAAAGCATGAAAGTCTACTCATCTACCTGATGAAGGCTAATTTTTTAGGGCAAGGGACTTTGGGAGGGGTCATTGGCCTGGATAAGGATGAGAACTTCTTGACACTCTCCTTAGATTTGCCTTATGACATGAATTACCGACACTTTCGTGAGGCAGTAGAGGATTTTGCCAACATTCTAGACTATTGGAAGGAAGAAATTAGCCGGTATTTGAAGGATAAAAAATGAATGGTTATTTGATCGCTGAAGAAGGCCCTCTTGCCGGCATGGCCGTCGCTTTTGAAGAAGCGGAAAAAAAACAGCCTAGGGAATGGGTCTTAGGTAGAGATCCTGATGTGTCCGATACGATGCTGGAAGACCCAATGGTCTCTCGGCGTCATGTGATCATTCGGGAGACCCCAGAAGGCTTTATTTTAGAGAATTTGAGCTCGGTCAACCCTGCCATGCAAAATGGCAAAATCATCGCCGAACCGGTCCTCTTGAGAGAAGGCGATATTATCCAAATTGGCAATACCTTTTTCCGCTTTACTGAGACTCGCCCTAGCGAAGAGGTGGCAGAATCTGCCCCTCCTGAAGAAGCTGCTCCTTTGCCTTTTGGCGTTGCCCCTGAAACCCGCTGGCTCTTAAAGGTGATTTCTGGGCCCAATGCCGGGGCTGAATTTTCGATGCAGCGCTCTTCTACCTATGTGATAGGGAAAGACCCCAATATCTGCGATATCGTCTTTCAAGACCTCAGCGTCTCTCGGCAGCATGCCCGTTTGAGCGTAGACGATAATGATCATGTATTCATTGAAGATTTAGGGAGCCGCAATGGGGTCATTGTCAATGGGGAACTGATCAGCGGAAAAAAAGAGCTGGTTTCTGAAGATTTGGTCGGACTTGGTACGACCAGCTTTCTTGTGATTGACCGGTTAAAGGCTCGAGAAACCATTGTCTCCCCTCCCTCTATGGTACCATTGGCCCGTCCTCCTGCTTTAGCGCCTGAAGAGGTAAAAATTAAAGCCCCTCCCCGTGATTGGAGAGAGATGGTCATCCCTAAAAAACATCTGGTGATGGCCGGGATTTTCGCCTTTCTTATTTTGGGCTGTATCACAGCTATGGTAGGTCTGTTTAAAGCCGAGCCCATTGTGGTCAAAGCGGGCGATGAAGGCAAAACGTTAGAAGAAGTGGTCCATAAATTCCCTGGGGTCCAATATTCGTTCAATCAGTCCACAGGCAAGCTTTTTATTTTAGGGCATGTGCTCACCTCAGTTGAAAAGCAGGAGTTGACCTACTTATTGAAAAACATGCCGTTTGTCCATGACATCGAAGACAATGTGATCATTGATGAATATGTGTGGCAAAATATGAATGCGGTCTTAATGACCTATCCGGAATGGGTCGGTGTGTCGATCTATTCGGTGACGCCAGGCAAATTTGTCCTGAGGGGCTATTTAAAAACGACGCCTCAACTAGAGGCTTTAAGCGACTACATGAATCTGAATTTCCCTTATCTTGACCGTTTGGAAAATCAGGTGGTTGTAGAAAGCAATTTGCAGACCCAAATCCAGAGCGAACTGGCTTCGCAAGGGCTTGCCGGGGTGGTCCTTCAACTGAGCAATGGAGAGGTGGTCTTAACAGGAAGGGCCGATAAAGCGCACAATGAAAAGCTGGTTGCCCTGCTCCCCCACATTAAAGCGCTGCCGGGGGTGCGTATGGTGAAAAATTTCGTTGTGGTCACAACCGAAGATATGTCCCGCACCGATATTAGCACCCAATATCCGGTCACCGGTTTTTCAAAAAGAGATGAAAAAGAATTTTATGTAGTGATTAATGGACGTATTCTCGGCAGCGGCGATACTTTAGATGGAATGAAGGTGACGGGAGTTAAATCCAATCTCGTTCTGTTAGAAAAAGATGGCGTTAAATATAAGATTAACTACAATCTGCAATAAACAGTAGTTGGAGTACTCTATGTACGGTTTTGAAAAAAAAGGTCGAGGACCTGTTCAGTTTGACCTCGAAAGGGATCTAAAAAATGATCCTGAAAAAGCTAAAAAACAGATGAAAGAAATTGAAACTACAATTTTTGAACTAAAGAACTTACTTCGTCAGGGCGCTGAAACGGAAGATTTTGATGATTACGGCATTTTACTTCATGGTTTTGCCGCACTTCAAAGGGTATTGCATCGCGCATTGGCGAAAAAATAAATACACTAAGCAAGGAGAATTTTGATGGGAACCCCTACATTTCGTTCACCCTGGTCAGGAACGATTACCTTTTCTACTTTGATTAAACAGTATATCATTCTACAGAGTAAGGTTGTTTCTGCCGTGCGCGCTGTAGCGAGTAAAATTTCACAGGCGACTCCTGGTAAATTCTTATTGCTTCAATTCCAAATGGGGCAGGTGACCCAGATTGGAGAATCGATTTCGAACTTGGTCAGCCAGATCCAATCGTCTATCATGCAATCGGTACGGAACCAGAAATCGAGCTAAGTTTAAGATTTTAAGAGGAGTTTTAACATGGCCAAACTTCAGAAATTCAAAGAGCATTTCTTCCTGCTGTGCGAGGCAGGCTTTATTGCGGTCAATCAGGCCGACGAAGATGCTGCTGTCAAACTGTTCCGCGCTTCGGAGCTGCTAAGACCGGAAAATACTCTTCCCAAAATTGGGATGGGTTATATGCATATGATGAAATTAGAGCTCAAACAGGCATGCAAATGTTTCGATGAGGTGCTTGCAAAAGAGCCTAATAACGACATGGCCAAGACCTTTTTAGGCATCTGCTACTCTTTGACGACCACTGAGGTGGCAAAGGGAGAAAAAATATTGGAGCATTCTGCACAAAAAGCATCTGATCCCACACTGAAACAGCTTGCTCACACAGCGCTGGAATTTGTGGAAAAATTTGTAAAAAAAGCGCCTAGCCCCGTCCAGCTCCAGAAATCAGAAAAGAAGAAGAAAAAGTAACCATTCATGACCATACCAACTCCAGCGCCAGACGAAGAAATTCCACGCTCCAATATTGTGGGGCCCATTGGCCAAGAGCAGCAAAAGCCGCCGACCCAGCCGTTCCAAGCTTATATGCAAGGGGCGCAGCCCAACGCGCTCTTAGCGACAAAACCGGTACAAGTCTCTCCTTTTGACCTTGCACATGGGGCACTGCCTCCTGCCGGCCCTACCATGAGCACGCTACTCGCTCAAACAACGCAGGCACAAAGCACTCTGGGAGATATGGCCACCCAACTCAACACTCCGAATTTAAAACTAAAACAGTCTTCCAAATACATTCTAAAAAACAAGCTCTCTAGCGCTAATGCCCATTTACGTTCTGCAGCGTCAAAAATGGGAGCTGAAATCGCTCCTGAGAAGGAGACTCCTGCAGGGGCAGGGCCTCTACAGAAATTTTTGGCTATGATCACCGATGGCCAAAATCAGTTGGAAGGCGCTCAAGATCTGATTAAAGGCTTAAAAGATAAAGGAGAGAGTTTATCAGCTGCCGATATGCTTCTCGTTCAGATCAAACTAAATAAAGCACAACAGGAATTGGAATATTCTTCGATCCTCTTAAGTAAAGCGATGGACGATATTAAAATGCTGATGAATATCCAATTATAATGGATACTCTTTACAATGGGACACTCTTCCGATTTTGACAAATTCTTAACCCACCTAGATGAAGTCGAACTGACCTCTGTTCACGGCAGGATCACCGAAGTGATCGGCATGCTGATCAAAGCGGTCATCCCTGAAGTGAAAATGGGAGAGGTCTGCCTGATCAAACGAGAGGGCGCCGAACCTTTAATGGCCGAAGTGATCGGCTTCACTAAAGAAGAGGTGTTTCTTTCTCCTCTTGGGGAAATGGCCGGCATCGGCCCTTCTTCAGAGGTCATTCCGATGCGGATGCCGCTGCACATCAAAGTAGGCCCTGAACTTTTGGGAAGGGTGCTGAATGGCCGCGGCGAACCTATCGATGTCGAGGAAAAGGGGCCGCTCGATTTAAAACATCTTTATTCCATCATGCGGTCGCCTCCCGACCCGCTCAAAAGAAAGCTCATTGACGAGCCCATTCCAACAGGGGTGCGGGCAATCGATGGCGTCTTGACCACAGGAAAAGGCCAACGTATGGGAATCTTTTCCGGGGCAGGCGTTGGAAAATCAACGCTGCTCGGAATGATCGCCCGCAATGCCAAAGCTGATGTGAATGTGATCTCTCTCATTGGAGAGAGGGGCCGCGAGGTACGGGAATTTCTTATCAATGATCTAGGCCCTGAAGGAATGTCGCGATCGGTCGTGATCGTGTCCACTTCAGACCAGGCTGCCCAATTACGATTGAATGCTGCCTATGTAGGCACTGCGATCGCAGAATATTTTAGAGATCAGGGTAAAACGGTCATCTTGATGATGGACTCTGTGACCCGTTTTGCTAGAGCTTTAAGAGAGATTGGACTGGCCGCGGGGGAACCGCCTGCACGCGCCGGTTTTACTCCCTCTGTTTTTGCCACCCTTCCCCGCCTCATGGAGCGGTCTGGAAATTCAGATAAAGGCTGGATGACCGCCTTTTACACGATCTTAGTGGCAGGCGATGATATCAATGAGCCGATCTCTGATGAGAGCAAATCGATTTTGGACGGCCATATTATTCTTTCCAATGAGTTAGCGCGCCAATACCACTATCCTGCGATCGATATTCTTGCCTCTATTAGCCGCGTATTGACCCACATCATCGATGAAGAACATCTTCAATTGATCGGAAAAGTGCGCGAGGTGCTTTCCCACTATAAAAAGAATGAACTTTTAATCCGCATTGGGGAATATAAACCTGGATCAGACAAAATGGCAGATTTTGCCATTAAATATATTGATAAAGTCAATCGTTTCTTAAAGCAACAAGTCGAAGAGAAATGCTCTTTTGAAGAGACGCTGCAACAACTGCGCGCTTTATTTCGCTAATTATAAATTATAATGGAAGAAAAACAGAAATATCCCCTAGAGCAACTTCAATTCATCAAAAAAAAGAAGCTGGATGAAGCGGAGAAAGTTCTGCGCGAAAAAAAAGCGCTGCTTATCAAAGAAGAAGAGAAATTAAAAGCTTTAGAAAAGGAGCGCGATAAGGTCAAAGCGCATAAAGAGGAAAAATTAAATCAGCTCCGTGAAGCTCTCGATGCCGGCGAAAAAACAACAAAAATCCAACAGATGAAATTGTATTTAAAAGAGGTGCAAGAAGAGCTTAAAACACATGAAACAAAAGTGAAAGAGCAGAAGAAAAAAGTGGAGGCGGCAGAAAAAGAAGTTGAAATAGCTAGAGCAAATTATATAAAAAAATTACAAGATGTAGAGAAACTCAAAGAACATGAAAAAGAATGGAAAAAAGAGAAGCTGGCCGAATTAGAGTATCGAGAATCGCTGGAAGCGGACGAAATAGGGACCGCAAGACATATCGCAAAAAAACAGAAGAAAAAGAGGTGATTTTGTGGTAGCACACGGCGTAGGCCCCAAAGAAGGGCCAGAAGGTGCTGGAGAAAAAAAGGTTAAAAAATCGGTCAACGCGGACTCTTTTAAAAAGATCATGCGTGTTGGGGAAGTGCGCGAAGTTGACCCAGAGGAAAAGCGCAAACGAAAAAGCAGATATGAAATAGAAGCGGATGCTGCCTCTATGGCCCAAGGAATGGTCCCCGGCCAGCTCACACCTAAAGTAGAACCAGAAACAGAAGATACTTTTAAAATTAATGTATCTAAATTAGCAGAAACAGCCCCCTCCACTGC
Source organism: uncultured bacterium (assembly GCA_964569185.1). GTDB lineage: Bacteria > Chlamydiota > Chlamydiia > Chlamydiales > Rhabdochlamydiaceae > DATIJP01. The sequence goes on along the minus strand of CAZMTP010000026.1, from coordinate 10,051 downwards.
AGCAACTCCCGAAGAATACACTGAAGAAGAGGTTCCCTCAGAGCAGGCTCCTGCGGCGCCTTCGCTGCCACCAGAAGGCTATGTCCCAGAAATGGGAGAAGAAGCGGGGGTCACGCCAGCACAAAAAGAGCCGCCACCGCCTTCAGAACAAGAAAAGGCTAAAAAAGCGAAGAAAAAAGCAGCTCCTGAAAAAGTGGTTAAACCTGCTCTAAAAAAAGTAAAATTAGAGCCGCCGCTAAAAGCAGCTCCCAAACCGGTCAAAGAGACACCCAAAGAAGAGGCTTTCCCAGAAAAATTGCTCGGCATGCCCGCTAAAGAAAAAGAAAAAGTAGAAGAAGAAGCAGAAACGCTCGAAACAGCGCCATCTCCTCCTCTACCTACAGGCAGCTGGGAGAGCGTCAAAGAAAAAAGCGAGAACAAAGAGATCGAGGCCGCTGCAGCTCCTTCGATAGTTCCGATGGAAATCGCCCCTATTGTCTATGAAGTACCGACTCCCTCTTTTGCGCCCTTATTTACCCCTTTTGCAGCATTCCCCCAGATGTGGGACCTTTTCGATCGTATGGTAGGTGTGATGACAGTGATGACAGATTCTGGAATTACAGAAACAACAATTAATTTAACTTCAGAACAGTTTAAAGCCTCTCCTTTTTACGGCACTCAAATTATTGTTAGAGAGTTTAGTACGGCTCCAAAAGTTTTTAATATTGAAATGCTGGTTCCCACGCAAGTCGCAGGGCAAATCCAGGCAAATTATAATGAATTAGTAGCAGCTTTTGAAGCGGGCAAATATAATTTCAAAGTAAATCGATTAGAATGGCGTGAACTTCCTGCTAGAAAGGAAGAGAAAAAAGGAAAAGTCACCCGAATCAAAAAGAAAAAGGAATAAATGCACTCAGATATTTCCATGGCGTTAAATTCAGAGATTCATAAGATGCATAATAAAGAAAGGCTGAAGGCTAAACCAAAAGCAGCATTTCCTAAACCGTGCATGGAAAAAAAAGAAAAAAAACCATTTCCTTCGTCAGAAATTCAAGAGGCTATTCAAAATCTATTGCAAAATTCTTTAAAAGATCAAAAAGAGGGCCAGAGCAGCGCGGTGGCCCCTATATTGCCATTCCATTTGCAGCCTTCTATAGAGGCGCTGCCGTCCCATGCGCCCGTCGCCATACAAATTGCAGAACTATTCAAAGAGATGGTGGGCTGCATTTCCCATTGCATGGATTCAGGAATCAATCAAACAACAATGACATTGGATTCCCCAGAGTTTTCCAAATCGTTATTTTATGGCACCAAAATCACCATCACCGAATACAGTACAGCCCCTAAAATCTACAATATTGAACTTTCCGCTTCTCCAGAAGCAGTGCAGGTATTTCAGATGAGCGCATCTGAACTTACGGCAGCGTTTCAAAGGGGAAATTTTAATTTTGAAGTTTACCGCATTGAGGCACATATTTCAGATAAAAAATCTTTCCAAAAAGGAAAAGTGTCCCCGCCATCGGATAAAGATAAAGGCCGCCATTTATGACACAAGTCGCCTATCCTTGGGTTAGAAAAGTTGAAGAGGCGCTACAACAGGCCAAACTCATCCCTATGTGGACTGGCTCTCCTCCTTTTCCATGGAAAGAGGCGTCGAACCAGTTTGCTGCGCTTTTTCAAGTGAAAACCTTGAAGCTTTCTGCCGAGAAAACAGTATGGCATGAAAAAGATAAACTTCTTTCTGGTTTGGGGGATCATCCTTTTATCACCTCTTTTGAACTCACCCCTCTTGCAGGGATCGGCTATTTTGCCATGCCTCAAGAAGACATTGCAAAACTAAGCAGCTATCTTTTGACCAAAGACCACTCTTTTAAAGGTTTTTCTGACCGCGCCTTAAAAGAAGGGTTTTACACCTTTACACTACTGAGAATGCTTCAGATCTTTGATCAGTTGCATCCCTTTGGCGACCTCTCTCCAAAATTAGTAGAGCCTTCTCCCTTGCCTAAGGAAGGAGCTTTTTGTATTGATCTAAGTATTGGGGTCAATAGTTTAAAACTTTGGGCGCGACTGATCTGTCCCAAAGAACTGCACCAAGCTTTTTTAAGCTATTTCCAACAGCATAAACCCTCTGTTCTGACCGAAGAGATGGCCAAAGAATTGGAAGTGTCCCTGCGTGTAGAAGTAGGGAATAGCGTTTTAAAAAAAGAGCAATGGGAAAGCGCTAAAGCAGGAGATTTTATTGTTCTGGACCGCTGCAGTTTCGATCCAACAAGCGGAAAAGGGAGTGGATATCTCACATTAGAAACGACGCCTCTTTTCCAAGTGAGGCTTAAAGAGGGCGAGATAAAAATCGCCGATTACGCTTTTTATCAAGGAGAAAAAATCCCTGAAGAAATGGAAGAGGATGAACTTGAAATTCCAGAGTGGGCTGAGCCGCCAGATTCTAAAGATCAGTTAAATCTAGTGGTGGAAGTGGGTAGGATAGTGATTAGTGTTGAAAAGCTGTTGCAATTAAAAGCGGGCAATACACTAGATTTCGTTGTCCCTCCTGAACAAAGTGTGGATATCACTTTAGGAGGAAAAAAAGTGGCCGCTGGAGAGTTGCTCAAACTTGGAGAACTGTTAGGAGTGCGCCTCTTGCACATCAATAACCATGGATGAATTCTACAAACAAAATACTCTTCCTACCTTTATCGATAGACAGACAAACCTGACGCTTCCCGAAAAAATTGGCCCTTATAAAATTGAAACTCTCCTCAGCAAAGGAGGGATGAGCCTTCTCTACTTAGGCATCCATCCAGAGACCAAAAAGCCGCTTGTGGTCAAAGTGCTCTCTCCAGAATATGTGAACCATCCCGAAATGATGGACCATTTTATCTGGGAGTCCAAGATTATCGGTCTGACCGATCATCCCAACATTGTGAAACTCTATGGACAAGGGCAATGGGAAGGCGGTCTTTATATTGCCATGGAGTTTATCCAAGGCGTCTCCTTAAGCCAGTTTTTGATGCAGCAATCCTTTTCCTTAAAACGGTCGCTAGAGATCATTTTGCAAGTCGCTTATGCCCTTTGCCACCTCCATTCCCATGGCGTGATCCATCGCGATTTGAAACCAGAAAATGTGCTCATTGCAGAAGATGGCGAAGTGAAAGTGATCGATTTTGGCATTGCGCAGCTGAATGAAGATTTTGAACCGCAAAAAGCGTCCGTGGAGAAGAAGATCATGGGCACTCCGAGCTACATGAGCCCGGAGCAAAAAGAAGATCCGATGAATGTGACCTTTGCTTCAGACATTTTTTCTTTAGGCATCATCGCATACGAACTGATCCTGGGAAAACTTAGTTTTGGAGTCATCAATCTTTCTTTGCTTCCACCCAATCTACAGAAAATTGTGGGCAAAGCGCTGGCCATCTCAGTGAAAGAGCGCTATCACGACATTGTCGATTTTATCACTGATATTTCCCAATATTTAAAATCGCCAGAAATTGAAAAAGAGCAGTCAGGCAGCGACCAGGTGAAAGAGTATATGGAAACGCTCCAGCGCGCGGGCAATAGCTTATCGCCTTCAGAGATTCCTGCTTGGACACGCGCAGAAATCGGCATCGGCAAACACCGCGTCATGGGCGAGGTGGGCATCTATTACGATTTTCTAAAATTTCCGAATAATCTTTTTGGCATCTTGCTCGCCAAGACAAAATCCACAGGTATCGGCAGCTCCCTTGCGATTGCCAATTTGCGCGGCTTAACAAGAGCGCTTACTGATGACTATATGATGGATCCTAAAAAACTATTTCATAGTGTTAAATTTGTACAAAATCTCAATCGCCTGCTCTGTATGGACTCTATAGGAGAAAAATTTCATTTAGGGCTGTTAATGCTGGATCCTTTTCATGATAGCCTCTCCTTTATTGGATGCGGACTTGGTCCTTTGCTGCATGTGCCTCAAGGCAGTAATACCGTGCGGAAATTGCGCACAGAAAATCCCCTCTTAGGTACCGATTTAAATGCTGCTTTTTCTGCTGCTGGCGATAATTGGAATGATGGCGATGTGCTGATTTTCCATTCACTTGAACTGGAACCCAACAGCGAGCTAGAGAATCAGCTGCTCGGCGCCACGGCAGAGAATTTACTCCTCTCACCGACACGCGCAGCAGAAACCGTCCTCAAAAAAGTGGCCTCCCATCCTGCCTTTGATGCAAAACATCCTGAAATCTTGTTGATGCTGTCTCGGATTTCTTAGTTTAAAAAAAGTCGAGCAACAGAGGAGAATGATCAGACACCTCTGCTGTTAATACTTCGAAAGTATTAATAGGAATATCAGGAGATGTAAAAATGTAATCAGCAAAGCGCTCTTCTTTTGAATAAAAACTGGTGCGCGTAGAGGAAATATTATAAGAACGAATAAGATTGTGCATCCCTTGCTCTATAATTTTGATGCTTTCTGTATCGGGACGCAAATTAAAATCGCCACACAAAATTTTGGGCGCCGCAATCGAATCCATAAACTCTTTAATTTTTTTTGATTGCGCTAGTCGGTCAGGACAGTCTTTCTTCCCCATCCCATTCCAAAGTCCGTGAACATTGATGACTGCATACTCTTTACTATTGATCACGCATTTGATCCATTGTAAATTCCGAGGGTGCGCAGGTCCTTTGCCTTGATACTGTGGATTATCGTAAATCCGCACTTCTCCTTCTTCCAAAACAGGAATTTCCTTCTTTACAAACATCCCCACTCCAAAATCTTTCAGGACCGGTCTGAAAAAGGGCTGATGCTCCGGAAGCAACGCATGTATTTCTGAAAAAATATTGAGACTTACTTTCTTGTCATCATCCGATATCTTTTCCTGCGCCTGGTGATAGACTTCTTGTAAACAGAAAATATCTACATGGCAATGAGAATTAATAAATTCCAATAGAGGACTGTAAATGTGTCCTCCCCAGATATTGAGAGTCATCAGTTTCATAAATCGTATTAAACAAAATCGGAATAAAATTTACAATTAATTTAATCATCTTAATTTTAGTAATTGACATAAAGAGGTAAATTTTAAAAAATTAAGACATATGGACAAACTTACCAGAATGAAATGGGAAAAACCCTATTTAGAGGCGCTCATTAACGCCCTACGCCCGTCAGGCAACGTACTCGAGGTTGGATTTGGATTGGGTTACTCGGCTACTCATATTCAAACTTATCACCCCACGCACCACACGATTATTGAATGGAGGCCTGAGGTGGCAAAAAAAGCGCTCCAATGGGCAAAAAAGCGGCCCAATGCAACGGTGATACAGGATACATGGGAAAATGCGCTTCCCAAACTGGGTCTATTTGATGCGATTTTTTTTAATGATTTCGATCCCGAAGCAGAAACAGAAATCCAACAGATGCGGGACATGAGCAGCCTAGTTCTGACTAAAGAAAAAGAGCTTTCAGCCCTTGTAGCCGAAACGCTTCCACAGCTCACTACAATCCGTTATTCCGATCAGGATATCGAAGAGTTTTACCAGCAAGCAGGTCAATTTAATCTACAAGATCTTTCTCGTTTTTTATTCACACTAAAAAGCAATGGGCAAATTACTGAAACACAGTATGAAAAGATGATTAAAAAATACCAGTTAGAAAAAAATGAAATAAAAACAGCGGGTTCTCCTATTCGAAAACCAGTAGACCAAAGTTTTCTCTTTTTGCAAGCCTGCGTCAAAGACCATATGAAAAAAGGGAGCCGTTTTTCCAGTTTTTCTATTAGTCCGCGCTCAAAGTTTGAAAATGCACAGTTTTTTGAGCATGTGATTACCAACCCACATCTAGACTATCAAGAGAAAATAATTCCTGTTGAAGTTCCTGAAAGTTGTAGCTATTACAAATATCAGGAAGCGCTTGTCCTAGTCATTGAAAAATTATGATTAAAATAAGAAAAGATGCTGTCGTCCTTACAGATGCACACTACGATCATCCCAATACGTCACTGCTCATTTTTCATTTTGAGCCCCATCTTTCTACCTCTACTGTTTCACGCATGGAGCGCTGCAAGATCAAACATGGTTCTTTAGAAGGAAAAGAGATCTATATCCTCGATAATTTCTTTCAAAAAGAAGAAGGCAATGAGCTGCGTGCCTATTCTAAAAAGGCCACTTTCAGTAGAAACAGCTATGGAAGTCCTGAGGCGATAAAAAAAGGGGAAAAACCTGCGCTTTCAATGGATGGAAAAGAGAGATGGCAATTTTTCTCTTCCCCGCCTGAAGTAGTAAAGGAAGTCTACGATCTTTTTTCTACTTTGGCAGATCGCATGGAAGCTGAAGTGACCACTCTTCCTTGGGAATTATCGGACCACTCTGCTCATGGATCACCGGCTATTATTGCCAATTTTCTTGAGGAAGCGTCCCGCGAAAGTATGGAACTGGGTAAACATCGCGACTGCAATCCAGAAAAAACGCTCTCTTTTGGTATTCCTGTCCTCTACTCCCCCACAAAAGAGCTGCATGAAAACAATTTTGCAAATGGCGCTCCAGGCAAACCTTGGCTTGTCTCTGTCATGCTCTACGCGACAGACCCAAAATTTTTGCCTGAGTACGCTTTAGGAACCGTTTTCTATAAAGAAAATGGCGAAATCGCCCTACGCGCCGATTGTCTAAATATGCGGCTTGTCTTCTTCGAAGGCGATATTTGGCATAGTATCGAAGAGTCGCGCATTCCTTCCTCAGTGAAAACATGGCGCGTCTCTTATGTCTTTAAGCTGATCCTTAATCCAAAAAAGAAAGATCAGGACTTAAAAAAGAGTTTCCATGAAGTTTTGGGCGCTCTTTCGCCAAAAGTGGAAACGCTTTCCTTGGGCTCTCAAGCCCGCATTTAACGGATCCCTGCCTGATTTTTGGGTGTGTTGCATAACCTTTATGCGTTACGTGTTCGAGTTAAATATAATTTAACCACCCGCTCACTGGTTGTAATTCTTGAATAATGGGTCACTCCATTAGAATTACGACAAAAAATTCATAAACACGGAAGAGCTTGACTTCCGTGTTCTTCCGTGTTATTTTCCCAGCTCAAAGCAGACAGGACTCCCTAATGATTGAAGAATATTTATCACAAAAGGATGGAAAACAGGTAATGAAGATTTTATAGAGAAATGGATTATTTCAGGCGTCCATAAGAAACGAGGAACAATTGTGGAGTATTTAATTATCCAATCTGGAAAGAATAAATGGTTTGCAAAATCAGAAGCTATCAATCTCGCCCTTCAAGGTAAATTGCATGCAATATTGGTCCATTACAAAAGCAGTTATTATTTACGTCCTGAACATGGCTCTAAGCCATTTGAAGTTATCACTTAGTCCCAGAGGAGAAAAGTATGCCGTATTTTTGCTTCTTCTTGCTTTTTCTTTTATCAGCTTGTGGGGACACCAATAACCTAAGTCTCACTAAACAGGATTTTATAGAAAAACTTTTTGAGGGGCATCCTAATGAAGGTCCATTTCAAATGCGCTATTCATTAAGAACCGTTTTATTTTCAAAGGAAGTTATTAGTTTATTTGGAGAAACCGATTTATATTCTGGTCTTCCGCATGGATCAGGGTTTTATGAAGGAAAAACATACTGTAAAATTAATGGCAAATACCAGGAAATTACTCTTAATGATTTTTTTACTACATCGGATCAGAAAGAATTTTTAAGACAGTACTGCGAAAAAACCTTAAAAACACAGCCTAGCAGCTACTTTTCAGGCAATGCACCATTACGCACTGACTTAAAGATAAGTGATATCAACACGTTCGTCATCGACGGCTCATGTTTGATCATCATCTTTCAGCCATATGCTGTAAGCAATTATGTAGATGGTCCATTTGTGGTAAGGATCCCTTTTGATGACCTCAAAAGATATTGGAACTTGAAAAATCCTCTTGCGTTATTGCTACCCCTTCGTAATTTTATTTCTTCATGGGAAAAAGAAAATACTAATTACCAACCTTAACAGATAAATCAAACTAATTGCATTTAAAAAAACCTTAAGCCTTCTATCACTTTTATATAAGCTCTGTACAGCGGACCAAAATGCGAAATGACTTTAGTGAATACATTATTTTTGCAGATGAAAGCGGGGATCACGGCCTTGTCTTGCTTCTCTGTGATCTCTGTGGTCTCTAGTGAGCAAAGCGAACGGGTGGTTGATAAAAAATCGGGCACCGGCAGAGGCACGCTAAAGGTGGAGTTTGATATTTTCCTTTTGGGAAAATCCAGAATCTAATAACTTTTTATCGACGTCTATATAGGATCGTTATTGCCTATTTATGAAAGAAATTTTTTGGAGACAGCGCGGGTTTTTACAATGCTTAGTCTGTCTCTCCTGCTTTTACATTGGGCCTGCATATGCTGACGAACCGACACAGCAAACTCTTCCTGAAGAGAGTCTAATCGCTGCAAAAGATGGGACGAAGCACTGGACGCTCTTGCGCTCAGGCGATTCTGAAAATGACCGCTATCTGATTAATTTCAATAATGTCTCCATCATTGAATATATCCGCTTTGTCAGTAAGATCACCGGCAGTAATTTTGTCTTCGAAGATAATGAGCTGCAATTCAACGTGACCATCGTTTCTGAAGAGCCGATCACGCTTAAAAATATTATGTCTGCGCTGATTCAATCGTTGCGCATCCATAACTTAAATCTACTCGAACAAGACAATAATTTTATCATCACTAGCAGCAAAACAGTAAATCAGCTGCCTGCCATTGTCTCTCAAGATGCAGGCGATGATAGCCCCACGCCTCCTCTCATCACACGTGTGTTCCGTGTGAAAAATGCTAATTTAACTGCTGTTGCCGCCATCATTAAACCGATGATCTCAAATGCGGCCATTGTGGATGTCTATAGCGAAACAAGACAGCTGATCGTGACAGACATCGCCACCAATGTGGAAAAAGTGTCCACCTTGCTCACCACTTTAGATACGGCCAAATCTCCGTTGGAAATTGAATCTTACCGAGCTAAATATCTCTCTTCAGACACACTCATCGATGCGGCCAAGCAGATCTTAACGCCCATTGCGGGATCTAATCCGCTCATTTTTGTGCCCCAAAAAGAGACCAACACCGTATTTATTGTGTCCACTCCCAATCTGATCGAGCGCACCATGGAGATCATCGAGGATCTAGACGTGGAGGTCAAAGATATCACCAAAGGGCAGCTAAGTAATGAAAAAGTCTATCTGTATAAAGCAGAATATAAAGCGCCCGAAGAGATCATTGTCGAGCTCAAACAGATCGCCAAAGATCTGGAGTCCTCTTCCGTCCCCTCATTCCGCTTAATACGCACGCTTAAAAAAGTGAAAACGATCAAAGACTCAAGCTCTCTCCTATTTATTACTGATGCCGACACTTATGCAAAAATCGAGGACATTTTAAAAACACTTGATACTTCACCTACTACAAAAAGCAATTTCTATATTTATAAAATCCAACAGACCACGGAAGCACAGATTGAACATGCCTTAAATGATCTGGCAAAAACATTGAAAAAAAGCCCTGCCGATAAAGCGCTTGTCGATGCGATCAAAAGCATGAAATACATTAAAGAGACCGACTCGTTTATCTTTACTGGGACAGATGAGGCGCTTAAAAAAATCGCGGAATTATTGCCCACCTTTGATGCCACCGCGTTCTCCACATCGCACTACTGGCTCTATACGCCCCAATTTATGACCGGAAAAGAATTAGAGTCTTCGATGATGGACATCCGAAAAAGTTTAGAATCTTCCGGCCTTTCTGACCAGGCGCTGCTCGCTACGATCCATTCGATGAAATGGGTGCCGGCAACTAATTCGTTGATCTTTACAGGCGATGCCAAATCTTTAGAGCATATTCAGTCGATCATCAAATTTGTCGATGTGGACTCTTTTGCTACCTCTTCTAAAATTTTCCTCTACAGCCCACAAAATCTGTCGCGCGATGAGATAGAAGATGCTTTAGATGAGCTGACAGAAAAACTGGACACAAAAAACATTGCGGATCGCAATTTAGCCGCTGCGATCGACCATATGACCTGGATCCCCGAGAGCCAGGCGCTCCTCTTTAAAT
>CAZMTP010000025.1:4554-22319 GCA_964569185.1 uncultured bacterium | reverse complement strand
TTCTTCAATTCCCTAGCGTGGATCGGCCAGAGAAACGCCCTTAATTTGCTAAATCCCTCATAAGAAGACATATGTATCTTTGAATAAGATGTTTTACATTCTAGCAGAAAAAGAACATAAGATAAAGGGGAAAGGCAAAGGTGTCAACACTATAAATTAAAATTTTAATTTTAAATATTTGTGAGTGCATCGATTCCCGGTAAGTGGCCAAACTCAATATATTCTAGAGTAGCACCCCCGCCTGTGGAGACATGGGTGAAACGATCTTGTAACCCCAAATGGCTGATTGCGGCAACCGAATCGCCCCCACCAACAATCGTTGTTGCTTTAAGATCTGCTAAGGCTTTAGCCATTTCATTGGTCCCTTTAGCAAAATGGGAAAATTCAAATACACCGACAGGGCCATTCCAGAAGACCATTGCCGCTTTTTGCACTTCATGAGTCCACTCTTTTACTGTTTTGGGCCCAATATCCATGCCCTGCCACCCTTTGGGAATACCCTCTTTAATAGAAACGATTTTTGACTCGGCATCATTGGAGAAGCGATTAGCCACCACAAAATCTAGAGGAAGATAGACAGCGATTTTTTTTGCCGCAGCCTTTTTTAAAAAATGGGCTGCTTTTTCCATGGCATCGTCTTCATGCAGAGAATCTCCAATCGAAATCCCTTGCGCTTTCAAAAAAGTGTAGGCCATGGCTCCACCAATAAAAAGAGCATCCACTTTAGTGAGCAGCGATTCTAGCACGCCAATTTTTGTCGAAATTTTAGCGCCGCCAATCAAGGCATAGAAAGGATGTTTGGGATGGGTAAAGGCAGAACCTAAAAAATCGATCTCTTTTTGGAGTAAAAATCCTGCTGCTGCTGTTTTAGGGAAATATTTTGTGATGGTGGCAGTGGAGGAGTGGGCACGATGGGCAGTCCCAAAAGCATCATTCACATAGATAGCGCCTAACGCCGCAAGCTGTTTTGCAAACGAAGGATCTTTTTCTGGCTTTTCTTCTGCCGCATGAAAACGCAGATTTTCAAGCAAGAGCAGTTGTCCCGGTTGTAAGGCATGGGCCATTTTTTTCACTTCACTCCCAATGCAATCGGGAGCAAAAAGCACCGGTTTTTTTAAAAGTTCTGAGAGCCGTTTTGCGCAGGGCGCCAATGAATATTTCAGCTCTTTTTTTCCTTCTGGTCGTCCTAAATGGCTCATCAAAATGACACTTCCTCCCTCTTTCAAAATATATTGAATGGTGGGAAGAGAGGCTTGGATCCGCGTATCATCAGAGATCGATCCATCTTTATTTTGCGGTACGTTAAAATCGACGCGGACCAGCACTTTTTTTCCTTTGACCGGGAGTGCATTTAGGGTGAGTTTTTTCATAGGACATTGAAGGGGTTGCCTGCTTGTTTAAACTGAGGGCCTGTTTTTCTTCTTTTAAGTTCTGTTTTAATAGAGTAAAGAAGGTCTTGATCGAAATCTTTATTGGCCGCCCATTGCAGATATTCTGATGGAATTTCTGAAAGCGGCCTTCCTTTATGTTTGCCCAGAGGCATCGCTTTTAATTGGATGGGCCGTTCCAGGCGTTGCAAAAGCTGCTGTGTCGTTTTAAACTGGGTAGCCAGATATTTGAACACTTCGATATTCACAATCACATCGCTCATCGCGCGATGGGCCCCCTCTTCCGCTATATTAAAGTGTTGCCGGAGCTTTTCTAAAGAATTAACAGGGCTTTCTCCATAGAGGCGCGCCATCCGCAGTGTATCTATGTAAGGGGCGGCTTCAAGAGTGCAGGGGACCTGATGTCTTTTTGCCTCACTGCAAAGAAATGCAATGTCTAAATTAATTCCATGTCCAATGAGAATATGTTTGTCGATGATTTTAAAAAGAGTGGGTAATACGCTTGCAATTTTCGGTTTTCCTTGTACCATCGTATCTGAAATATGATGGATCTCTATCGAAGCTGTGGAGATGGGGCACCCTGGATCGATCAGTGTCTCATAAGTTTCTAGAATGTCATTGAAAGTGAATTTCGCAATAGCCACTTCAATGATTCGATCCTGATCGGGGTCTAAACCGGTGGTTTCACAATCTAAACAGACAAATACCTCTTCTTCGATTAAACCCATTTGAGCACCCTCTTTGTAGCGTCGTGATAGGCCAACTGGATCCAGAGAGTTTTCTCAGGCAAAATAGACCGAATTCTTTCAGGCCATTCGATACAACAGATCCCTCCTGCGTCCAAGTAGTCAAGAAATCCTAGCTTAAAAAAATCGTTTTCGTTCTGAATGCGATAGAGGTCGAAATGGTAAAAAACAGGGTCTCCTGGATAGATATTTAAATAAGTGAACGTAGGGCTGTTGACAAGAGCGGGATCCAGTCCTAAAACAGAGGAAACAATTCCCTTAATCAACGTTGTTTTTCCTGCGCCTAAATCGCCTTGCACTGCGAGGACGCTATTGGGAGAAAGTTGCTGGGCAAGCTTATGTCCCAATTGCTGTGTCTCTTCTTGAGAAGAAGAAAACATGTCATGTGGCTTCATCGATAGAAATTTCTTTATCTTCTTCGAGCCATCCTTCAATGTAAGAAGCAAACTCTTTGAATTCTGAAAGCGCTTCCACAAATTCAGAGATTCGTTTCTCATCTAAATGCTCTTGAATGAACTGTAAGAAGCGCTCTTCAATTTGGAACCGATTTTGACTTGGAACTTCAATCAGATTTAGAGATTTGGTCTGGTTTTTCACAAAATCGTCGATCACGCTTGCTTTGCTATTGAAGAGTTTTCCAGTGATCACTGAAGAGTAAACAATTTTTGTAATGGGCTCTTTGCGTTTTACAATATAATTTTTAATTACTTCCGGGTCTTCAGAAACAAAAAATCTTTTTACTTTTAGGCCGCCCATGCGCTCTGTATTTTCAGGACATTTAGAGACCCAATCATAGATCGCATCTTGCGGATTTGGGTGTGTATTGTCTCCAAAAACTTTACCTGTGAAGGGACAGATATAAATTTTTTTGGTCTGCTCATTGACGCTTTCTTGTCCAAATTGAATTTTAATTTCTGTTTCGCGCCAAAGTTTTCCTTGATCTTCCAGTTTTTTGGTCAGCCCATCTAAGCTCTGGTAAATCATTTTCTCGCGCGCAAAAAGCACAGGCTTAACCTGATATTTCTTTTCAAGGAAGTAGAGGTAAGCGGTGACTAAATCGGTCTTGCGATTTTTATGAAGAAATTTTTCTAATTCTTTGCGCAAAGCTTCGCTGATGACAATTTTGGCCATGAAAATAGTGTCCTGTCTATTAATTTAGAGAAGGAGCGTAGCGGAAATAACTAATATTGTTCAAGAGAAGTTATCTCATCCTTAATATTTTAATGTTTAAAAATGCAGATTGATCTTCGTCCTATAAATTGCTATGCTTTTCCTACTTTAAAGGAGGTCTTATGACAATAGCGACACCGGACACACTGCTGTGGGAAGAGATACCGGTCCAAAGCCATGAGAAGGTGATTAAAGTCACTGATAAGGCTTCGGGGCTGATTGCCATTATTGCCATTCATAATACCCTGCTTGGGCCTGCTCTTGGCGGCACCCGTATTTTCCCTTACGCGACCTTCCAGGACGCCTTAAATGATGTACTGCGGCTTTCTCAAGGAATGACTTATAAGTCTGCGATTGCAGAATGCGCTTGGGGCGGAGGAAAAAGTGTCATTATTTCGACTCCTAAAAAGAAAATTACCGAAGAGCAGCTTTTAGCTTTTGGTGCTGCCCTGAATACTTTAAAAGGGGCTTACATTGCTGCAGAAGATGTGGGCTGTACTCTAGATGACCTGCGTGTTATTAGCACTGTATCCCCTTATCTGGTCGGGATCCCAAATGAAAAAAGTAGCGGCGATCCTTGTCCTTATACGGCTTGGGGCACTTTCCGTGGGATTCAGGCTGTTTTAAAAAAGATCTATCAGTCAGATTCTGTGGCGGGACGTCTCATTGCCATCCAAGGAGTGGGAAGCGTAGGCGAAAAATTGGCCCATCTTCTTTTTTGGCACGGTGCCAAGCTGATCATCAGCGATATCAATCAAGAGAAAGTAGAAAGACTCGCTAGGCTTTACAATGCCACATGGGTCTCTCCAGATAAAATTCACAAAGTGGAGTGTGATGTATTTGCTCCTTGTGCTCTTGGAGCAGCGCTTAATCCAAAAACGATTCCAGAGCTACGGTGCCGCGCTGTTGCAGGCTGCGCTAATAACCAGCTTTTAACAGATAATGATGGCGTGCATCTGATGCGGAGGGGCATTCTTTATGCGCCAGACTTTGTGATCAATGCAGGGGGCCTGATTAACGTGACGCACGAGACTTTTGAAGAAGGCTATAATCCTCATGCAGCGAGAAATAGGGTAGATAAAATTTATGACCAGCTCATGCTCATTTTTGATATTGCAACTAAAAATAATTGCTCGACGCAACAAGCTGTGATGACTCTTGCCGAATACCGTTTAAAATATGGTATCGGGAAGCGCTCAGAACCTGTCCATCTACACCATGCAAACATCAGCTATTAATTGTGCAAACGATATTAAAGAGGCTTGAAGAAAAGATCGGGACGGCACTCAAAAGTGCATTTGGCGCGCAGCTGACCGGCCAGCAAGAGCTTTTAAGGCCAGAGGTGGTTCCCAGTAAGCAATCACAATTTGGTCATTACCAGTGCAATAATCCGCTAAAACTCTCTAAAGTTTTAAATCAAAATCCACACGATATTGCCAAACAGATTGTCTCTTTGCTTGGAGATGGCCTTTTCGAAAAGATTGAAATTGCAGGTCCTGGTTTTATTAATTTCACTTTGTCTGTTCCCTTTCTTGAGAAAGAGATCAAACAACTTTTAACCGATGCCCATTTCGGAGTACCCTATCCTGCCGCAGCGCAGAGAATTATTGTGGAGTTTTCTTCTCCCAATATTGCAAAAGAGCTCCATGTGGGCCATTTGCGCTCTACCATTATTGGAGATGCGATCGCCCGACTCTTTGAATTTTTAGGCTATGATGTGCTGCGTCTTAATCATATTGGCGATTGGGGAACCCAATTTGGCATGCTCATTGCCTATTTAAAAAAAAAGGAACCCGAAGTTTTAACAGGGAAAAAGAGGGTCGGCCTCTATGAGTTAATGGGCTGGTATCGCGCAGCAAAAAAGCGCTTTGATGAAGATCCAGAGTTTAAAAAGCGTGCCCAAGCACAAGTGGTGCTATTGCAAGGGGGAGATGAAGCCTCCTTGGAAGCGTGGCAGATGATTTGCGATATCTCCCGCAAGGGTTTTGCAGAAATTTATCATCTACTCGATGTGAAGCTTAATGAGCGAGGCGAATCTTTCTATAATCCATTTTTGTCCAAAGTAGTGGCCGATTTAGAAAAAAAAGGGCTTGTGACTGTTTCTAATGGAGCCAAGTGTCTCTTTTTGGAAGGATTTACAACCAAAGAAGGGGAACCGCTTCCTTTGATCATTCAAAAATCGGATGGCGGCTACAACTATGCCACAACCGATATGGCAGCGATGCGCCACCGTATCGAGGTGGAAAAAGCGGACCGGATCATTGTCTTGACCGATGCAGGCCAAAAGCTACACTTTTCAATGATCACCCAAGCGGCAGAAAAAGCGGGTTATTTAGATTCGAAAAAAGTGCGCTTTGATCATGTGCCTTTTGGACTGGTGCTCTCTTCTGAAGGAACAAAATTTAAAACACGCTCGGGAGAAACAGAAAAACTGATCGATCTGATCCAAGAAGCGATCGATAAAGCCAAAGAGATCTTTAGAGAAAGACTTCCCGACGCCTCGGAGAAAGAGATTGAACAGATGGCGCAGATTTTGGGTGTGGACGCTCTTAAGTATGCCGATCTATCGACGCATCGGATCAAAGATTATGTATTTAGCTACGAAAGAATGCTCCGCTTCGAAGGCAATACAGCACCCTTTTTGCTCTATGCCTATGTGCGTATTCAAAGCATTAAACGGAAAGTCGGCAAAGAGATTTCAGAGCTGATCAAAACAGCGCAGATTCAACTGACACATCCTACAGAAATTCAGTTAGCGCTGCATGTGAGACGCTTTGGAGAGGTCTTAGAAAGAGTGGCCGATGACCTTCTGCCGCATCAACTCTGTGAATATCTTTACGAACTGGCCGAGAAATTCCACGCCTTTTTCCGCGATTGCCGCGTTGAAGGGTCAGACCTTGAAGAGAGCCGGGTGCTCCTTTGCGAAGCGGCGGGGCGTATTCTAAAGAAAGGGCTGGAAATTCTAGGGTTGAAGACTTTAGAAAAGATGTAAAAAAGAAATTATTTTTTATATCTTTTTATAAGATTGCAAATTAACCCAAATCTGTTTAGAATTTATGTAATTAAATTATAGATTATTATGTCATTAGGGTTATTTGATAACAGCAACTTAAATCCCGGCCCAGTTATTCCTGTTTCCTCTTTGGCAGCTCCTGCACCGGCAAGAGCGGCGGGAGTTACAGCAAGAGTACGTACAGCAATTCACGATTCTGCTCAGTCAGCTTGGAATGGGGTACTAAATTTTGCAAATCGAACGTTTCATTTACTCGCAGGACAAATGGGTGATGCGGGTCAAGAGGCTTTGCAAGCGCTTAAAAAGTCAGCAACGCAAACACCTAATCCTTCATTAGATAGTTTATACCAAGAATTATCTCACTTAAAAGAGCATCGTTTTTATTCTCCATTGCAAAAGGCTCATTTAGTAGAGCAGTTACAAAAATTTAATGCCCAATTTGAACAGATTCTTGCTGGAGCGGCGGAAGCAGATCATTCTCCTGCGACTCTTACAGGGCCGCAAAAGGAGGCAATTGAACAATTATGTGATGCCCTTGTACGTAACCAGCCCATTCAAGAAGAGACACTAAATGCAGTATATTCAATCATTGCCCATTTCCGAGAATTGCAGATGGGGCTAGTGCAAATGACAACAGAAGCTCTTAAAGTGAATGCACTGGATTGGGTAAAGAAAAGCATAGGGTTATCTGAGCGGCCTGATTCAAGTGAGCTTAGACGACAAATTGATGAATCAAGAAGGCTCCGAGCAGAGCTTCAAAAAAGAACAATTCTTGCAGAAGTTGAAAACCAGGTGCCGCCAAAGATCATTGATGCTATCCGTGATAAATGTGCTTTTTTTAGCACATTGGCAGCAAACATGGCGCTTGCAAAAATCATTTTCCCAGAAGAAGAGATCTCCACACTTTTTCCTCTTTTATGGGACTTGGCACAGCGTTCAAACATCACATTTCGTGAAGCAATTCAGATGCAGTTTGGGAATCATACGTCTATTTTTAGAAGAATAGTGGTTTTTTTCCATTTGTATCTGACAGCCCCTATTTTGGAATTTTATATTAGTGAAAGTGTAAAAAAAGTTGAAAAAGATCTTATCACTTTTCTCAACAAAAGTCCCAATGCACGTGTAGAAGATCTATTTTTTCTAGGGGTTAAACCTTTGAGGGCCCATTTAACTACTTTCGAATCACAACTGACAAATTTAGATGCCTCGCACACAGTTTTACAAACCTCTATTGAAGAGTATATTGAGAACTATTTTGATACATTCAATCTAAATGGAAAAATTAATGCAGCCCGCGTTGATGAACTGGCCCGTATTTTAATTGAAAGATATATTCCTGTTTTTTCACTCAGCGCGCCGTTTGAAAAAATCTTAAATGTTGTCTTTCCTAACACAAACTACAGAATCATCGATGCTGTATTTGGTGCTGCTAAGAAGGGATTATCAGGCGTGATTTATATTAGCACCCTGCCCATTGACTGGATAGCGAACCGATTGATCAAGAAAATTGTGCAGATCATTTTGAGAAAATGGACACTTCCAGCGCTCTATGAAATGACTCAAAATGCGCTTGAAATAGGAACCACTTTCCAACATCTAATCAATGAATTTATTAAAGAAAAATTAGAAGAATTTAATCGAGAATTTTCTGTAAATAAACGGCATGCTTCCGTATCGGTTAGCCACTCTATATCCCATCACAATCTGATGCAAGGTTTAATTAATCAAGTTTTTAAAACTATCCAACTACACCAAGTCATGAACAGTTCAGTTTCTTTACATCGGTATCTCAATGGAAAAATTTCCCCTGAAGCGGTCAAATATTTTGCATCAGATCTGATTGCACAAGGAATTTCACCAACAGCGTCTACAGAACTATTGAAATTTATTCAATATTTTCTACAAGAGAAAATTCTCGCTGAATTTGTCTGGTATGCTCTGGATAATTTAACTTTATTAATGCAAAAATCTTCACAAGAAATTTCTCAAGAAGCTAACAATTTAGTAGAGGCCACGCTGCTTGATGCTTTCAAAATGACAGTAGCCTATGCCGTGGAAGAATCGGTCCACCATGCTTTAGATCCATCTAAAGCGATTAATAATGAAATTGCAGATGCAATAGTAGAGCTAAGAAAAGCATCCAATAAATTTATCGAAGAGTGTCAAAACACCAGTGCTGAAAATTTTAAAAAGGCAGAAGAATCTTGGCTTGGGCTTACACGCACAGTCACGCAACTGTCATTCAAATTCAGCGAAAAGAAAATAAAACCCCTTCTGTTTTTTAGCAATACATTAGCAAAAAGTTTTGAAGAAGCAACTAGAGAATTAAGTACTACTATCAATGAAATTCGGAAACGGGCCACACAAAAAAATAAGTTTGAAAGAGCCTTAGTCATCCTTAAATCTAAGCGTCGCGACTTTGATCAACAAGGTTTGACGATTGAACAGATTGAGGTCGGTATTAGAATGCTAGATAGTGCAATTAAAGATATTCCAGGAGCAGAATTTGATAAGTTTAAAAAGACTTTACAATCTTTTTTACACTTAGCTTCTTTCAATAGATGGCTATCGCGAATACCTGAAGAGGATTTTGCGAAATTTAAACAAGCATTTGATGCAGCTATTCAAGAGGCAGAGTTACAGATTGAAACTCTAACAAATCAAATGAACTTTGCTGCACTTAAAGCAGAATTACCTCAATTAACCCATTGGAGTGCAGAGTTACGCGCAATCGAAGTCACGTCGGAAGATGCTGGCTCATTCCAGATATTAAAACAGCTTATAGGATCGAAGGCAGAGCAGTATCTGATTGACGAGATCATTCAAAATGGGCAGGTGCTTCTCGATATAAAATCAAAGCCATACCATTGGAAGGGCGTCCTATGGCAAGTGATCGACGCCTACCTCAAAAAGCAACAGGTCTGATTTGTGTTTTTTATGCGCCTCTTCCTTCACATATTTGGGAAGGGCGTAGCCGGGCAGCAGCTCTTTTAATTGCATCATTAAAGCTACCCCTTTTGACTGTTCTACTTCAAAATGCATGCCGCCCTGGACCTGATCTAATTGGTGCAGATAGTAGGGCACTATTCCGTTTTCAATCAGTTTTTCAAATAGGGCTTTAAGCACGCAGACGGTGTCATTGACACCCTGTAAGAGAACGGTTTGCGTAAGTAATGGGATACCCAATTGCCTAATGGACTTTAGGGCTAAAAGAACGTCATTGTCCAATTCTAGGTAGTGGTTGACGTGGACAACAAAAAAAATTTGCAATGAACACTGTTTTAAAATGGTTAAAAACTCAGGATCGATTCGCTCCGGGATGCCAATAGGAAAACGGGTATGGAAGCGCACAATTTTAAGATGGGGAATTTTCGATAGGTCAGAAAACAGCTGCGCAAGCTCTTTGTTGCTGAGTGATAAGGGATCGCCTCCACTTAAGATAATTTCAGTTAAGGAAGGGTCTTCAGCGATGATTTGGAGCTCTTTTTCAAACCCCTTTTGCTCTGTTTCATAAGGAAAATTCTGCCTAAAACAGAAACGACAATGCATGGCACAGGCACTTGTGCAAAGTAAAAGCGCGCGCCCCCGGTACTTGTGCAACAGTTTTTTTTCTTTGCGAAATTCTTGATCACAAACAGGATCGGCTTTGAACTGTGAAGAGAGGGCTGTTTCTTCCTCTAAAGGCACAAATTGACGCAAGATCGGATCGTCTAAGCTATTTTTTCTTATTTTTTCTGCCAAGCGGCGTGGGACATTTAATGGGAACTTAGGTTTCAAATGAAATGGCTTTTCATCCTTAATTTCTAAAAATGAAAAGAGGTCGCGAAAACTTGTAAAGTTTTGTTTTTGAATCTGTTTCCAAAGCGGGGTACTCATAGGAGGAAAAGGGTAGAGACAACCCTAATTCTCTGTCAAGTTTTCACTGTATGCCGCGAAGAAAATAGAGACGATTTTGTCTTTTCATCTGTATCAGGTAGGGAAATACGCTGGATATCTGCCCCTAAAGAAGAGAGTTTGTCCACAATATACTCGTATCCGCGATCCAGATTAGAAACTCCGGTAATAATACTTTCATCTTGAGCCAGCAAGGCAGCCATCACATAGGCAAATCCCGCTCTTAAATCGGGAATAATGATCTCCTTAGCTCTTAAAGGAGTGGGGCCTTTAATCACAATGCTGTGCTCGAAGCCTTGCGACGCAAAGCGGCAGTTCTTATTGCCAAGACAGTGAGTATACATCTCAATGTCGGCGCCCATTTCTTTTAGAGTTTTTGTATAGCCAAAACGGTTTTCATAGACCGTTTCATGGATGACAGAGGTGCCATGGGTTTGGGTCATTAAAACCACAAAGGGCTGTTGCCAGTCGGTCATAAATCCAGGATGGACATCGGTCTCAATGTGGACGCCCCCTTTGAGTGGGCCATTGAAAAAGAAATCGATCCCATTTTCTTTCACTTCAAAACCGCCGCCAATTTCTCTTAATTTATTGAGAAATGTGATCATATGGTGATGAGTAGCGCCTTCGACAAAAACGCGGCCTTGTGTGCTGATAGCGACCATGCCTAAGGAGGCCGCTTCGATACGATCTGTCATCACTGTATGTTCCACTTCATGGAACTGATGCGTCTCTTTAATTGTAATCGTGCGGTCCACATCAACAGAGATGACCACGCCTAATTTTTGCAAAAAGAGAATGATATCGATGATCTCGGGCTCGATCGCCGCATTTTTGATGACAGTGGTGCCTCTTGCTTTTGTGGCGGCCAAAATGGTGTTTTCTGTGGCGCCGACAGAAGGATAGGGCAGATGGATGATCGCTCCATGTAATCCGCGATGGGCCTGCGCAAAATAGGCGCCCTCTTTTTTCATTTCGCGGTATTCGATGACAGCGCCCATTTTTTCTAAAGATTGAATATGGAAGTCTACGGGTCTTTTTCCAATGCGGTCGCCGCCGACAGTAGGCACAATAATCGATTCATCGGTGCGTCCCAAAAGGGCTCCGATCATTAAGATCGGAATACGATTGGCACCGCAGAACCGGTGAGGAATATAGGTGGTTTTTAGATGCTTCGTGACAATTTCAATTGTTTTTGCTGTTTTATCCCAAAGCACTTCGCTGCCAATTTCGCGGCAAAGATCGATCGTGATCTCCACTTCTAAAATGTTGGGGATATTATGAAAAATACAGCGCTTATTGGTGAGTAGCGAGGCGACAAGCAATTTAGAAATCACATTTTTTGCGCCCGCTGCTTTGACCTGTCCTTTTAGGGGGACACCACCCTTAATTTTTAAGATGTCTTCGCTCATATAATTGTAATCTCAATGTACCTTGAAAAAGGAACCTTTTGTTTTGCAAAAAGAGGCAGTATCCCAGCCTCTTTATTTTTTGTAAAAGCAAGCCGCACATTTTTTCCAGGAAAATGTTTTTTCTGGATGGCAAGTGCTGCCCATCCCATCGTTTTGCGCGCATTGATTTCCACGATAGGGTGCAGTTGCAGTGCGCCCCTTTCATTTTCATAAATCATTGCGTCGATGCCTACATTTCCAAAGTAGCCAAGCAGCGCAATTTTTGATAGAACCTTTTGCACAAAGCGCTCCTGTTCTTCTACTTTTTCTACGTGCACACCAAAAAGCGTCTTAGTGTCGCCTACGCTGTTTTGTCGATATCTTCCTTTCGGATCATTGTGACAGAGCGTGGAGCCGATTTTTCTGATCTCTTTTGTATTGGAGATTTCCCATTGCGTACTGAAATCTAAAACGCGGCGCATCCATGGCTCGCCTATCACAGCGCGCCCTTGTTGCCATTCTTGTTCTGCGAAAATTTTGAGTTTAGGATCATTAATCTCTTTGAAAAGCAGATGGCCTCTTCCTGCTGTTCCAAAGCAGGTTTTAAGCACTGCCTCGCCCCTAAGAGTGCGCAGCCACTGTTTGAGTTCGCTTTCATTATGGATGAGTTGCCCTCCAGGAAGGGGGCACGCTTCAAAAGAAAAAGCTTTGGAATTAACCTGCTGGACTACTGGCCACGGCGGCATCTGATAAGTGAGTCCTCTTTTTTTTGCCCATTCTAAAATAGTGGGAGAGTGGCCCCATACTTCGATCGATAAATCAGATGAAAATGACGTTTCTTCAACCAGACGCAATTTTGGAGGAGAGTGGAGCCGTTTCCAAAAATGGTCTTCGGGGGCAAAGCTGACCAGCACCTCTTCTTCTGTACTCGCGTAAAGAAAAGGCAGAAATTGCAGCTGAAGAAATACCTCGTGCAGATTGAACGCCTGCTCAAGAGGAGGAAAGGGCTGCTTTGAAAGTTCTAAGTCGAAAAAAGTGTTGCAAATGTGTAAGATGGACATGACAGATTAATATGGTAAATGTATGCATAAAAAAATTCGAGTAGGAGTTGTGTTTGGTGGAAAATCTTTTGAGCATGAAGTAGCGCTTCTCTCAGCAAAAAATGTGATCGATGCTTTAAGTAAAGACAAATATGAAGTGGTGGTCATTGGAATTGATAAAAATGGCGAGTGGCATCTGCGTGAAAATGAACACTATTTGGCCGATGCGCACCATCCTAAGCTGGTACAATTTGCCGGCAGCAAACAGCCGATTGCTGTTGTTCCCAAAGAAGAGGGCGAGCAGCTGGTCAGTTTATCAAAAAAGATTCCGCTTGGTTCACTAGATGTGATTTTTCCCGTGCTTCATGGTCCTAATGGAGAAGATGGGACCATTCAAGGGTTGCTAAAACTTGCCAATATTCCTTTTGTAGGAGCTGGAGTGTTGGGCTCTGCGATTGGCATGGACAAAGATGTGATGAAGCGTTTGCTGCGCGATGCGGGCATTCCCACAGCCAAATTTATCTCTATTCAGAGCCACCTGGCCCATCACTTTTCTTTCGAAAAGTTACAAAAAGAATTGGGATTGCCCTTTTTTGTTAAGCCGGCCAATGCAGGCTCTTCCATAGGGATTAGCAAAGTGAAAAAAAAGGAAGATTTTGCACTAGCGATTGCTGCAGCATTTCAATATGACAGAAAAATACTTATAGAAGAATTTGTAGAGGGAAGGGAGATTGAGTGCTCTGTTTTAGGCAATGAACATCCGATTGTTTCTCTTCCAGGGGAAGTGATCTCTGCAGCCACAGAGTTTTATTCTTATGAGGCCAAGTATATGGAGAGCGGGGGGGCCATTTTCAAGATTCCCGTAGAGCTTTTACCTGCAGAACTCTCCAAAGTGCAAACTACCTCATTGCAGGCCTATCAGGCCCTGTGCTGTGAGGGAATGGCGCGAGTGGACCTCTTTTTAAAGAAAAATGGAGAGGTGCTTGTCAATGAAATTAATACCATTCCTGGATTTACAAAATTAAGCGTCTATCCTAGACTTTGGGAAGCCAGTGGCATTCCATTGCCAGAACTAGTGGATCGACTGATCCAATTGGCATTAGATAGACATCAAAAAGAAAAGCAGGTTAAGACAAGCTTTATAGATCTCCATGAAATATCCCAAGTTTAGGACAGGCTTAGGGCAAGATAGCCATCGATTTTTAGCCACTGCAGGATCAAAAAAATGTGTCATGGGAGGCATTGTTTTTGAAGAGATGCCTGGACTGGATGCAGATTCAGATGGGGATATTGTCTATCATGCGATTTGCAATGCGATCACCTCAGTGACTCATGTGTCTATTATGGGAGATCTGGCCATTAAACTGTGCCATGAGAAAAAAATCACCGATAGTCAGGTCTACGTAGAAGAGGCGCTCAAAACTTTGGGCAAGCAGCAGATCGAGCATGTGGCGCTCGCCATCGAAGGAAAGCGGCCCCGCATGCAAAAAAAGGTGGATGCAATCAGGCAAAAAGTGGCTCATGTATTGAAAATCAGGCCAGATCAGGTAGGACTTACTGTCACCTCTGGCAACAATCTCAACGATTTTGGCCGTGGCGAAGGAATCCAATGTCTCTGCATCTTAACTACCGTAGAGTTCTAAAAAAAAAAGAAGAAGGCGCTCTCGACTGTCTATTCCCGCCTTTTTTCTCTTCTTCTCAATTAGTATACATCTAATAGATAGCGTTTGATGTGGCGGAGATTTTTGATGTAGGCTTTGGACTGTTCGGGTGTGAGTCTGCCTTCTGTTTGGGCGATAGTGTGAAGCATAGCGTCGACCTCTTTGGCCATATTGTCTGCATCGCCGCACACATAAAGATAAGCCCCGTCTTGGAGCCAGCGCCATAGCAAAGCGCGCTGCTCGTCCATTTTGTGCTGCACATAAAATTTTGTACTCTGATCACGTGAAAAAGCAAGATCTAAACGCAATTTATTTTGGGCCACTAAATCGGACCAATAATGCTCGTAGAAAAAATCAAATTGACGATTGCGCTCGCCAAAAAAGAGCCAGTGGTCTCCTTGAGAGCCTAAATGTAAGCGCTCTTGCAAGAAAGCACGGAAGGGCGCCACTCCTGTTCCAGGGCCAATCATAATGATCGGGGCATGCAAATCTTCAGGAAGGCCAAAGCGATGTGCCGGCTGTACATAAACGGGAACGGGAGTCTTGTTGATTTCTGCGAGGTGACAAAGAAAATGGCTGGCAACACCGAAACGTTTTTCGCCGCACTGTGTAAAAGAGAGAAGCGCCACAACTAAATCTACAGAATCTTGTTGCGTCTTGAGCGAGGAGGCTACGGAGTAAAAACGGGGCAATAAAGGAGCAAATTGAGCGCACCATTGTTGCAGAGGCACCTTCTGAGTGTCAAATTCCTTAAAAAAGCTTAAAGGGTCTCTAGCCGCTAGATACTCTTGAAGCTGAAGAGGATTTAACTGAGGAGCATCGAGCAGCTTAAGGAAGTTAGATGTCAGGCGGAAAAGGTTGGCTTTACAGGTTAGAAAATCGATGAGCTTTAGTGGAGAACCTTGATGGAGGATCTCTTCTTTGCCGGTGCACTTTAAAGCGGCTATGATTTGTTGGACCAAAAGAGGATCATTTTGCGCAAAAATGCCGAGAGAGTCTCCCGGCTTAAAATGGAGGCCGGAATTTTTTAAATTCAAGGTGATATGATAAGTGGTTTTCGTAGAGCCGGGCCGTGTGAGAGGATAGCGCTCTTGAATCGTGACAGTGGCTGGGTGATTGCGGTCAATAACTGACATATTGTATAAAAGAAAAGATGAAACTGCTCTGTTTTTTATTGTTTACTGCATTTTTCGCGAGTTGCGCCGATTCAGGCTATCATCCACAGTACATCATCTCTAAAGACGAGATCGATGCTCCAGAGGAAATAAGATAATTACACGGTCATTAATTCGCTGCAGTTACCTCTTGTCCAACATTTTGTTAAAAGGTCCATTTTTTTATTGGAGATGCCCCCTAAAAATTCAATCGCTTGCAAGAGGCGTGCGCGTGTCCGGTCTTTCCCTAAAAGTTCTACCGATTCAAATAGAGGAGGTCCATGATGCTTGCCAGTAAGGGCGCCATAAAGCATGGGCATGATCATTTTTTTATGATGGGCGCCAAATAACTCCGCCACTTTGTGAGACGCGGTTTCGATCCCTGTTTTTCCCCAATTTTCCTGCTCGTCCATACTCCAAATGGTTGTCTGCAGCATAAAGCAGGCCCTTTCAGCCGTTACTTTGGGGCAAAGCAGCTCTTCAGAGTGCGGAATATGATTAATAAAGAAAAAGTCACAAAGCTCGATGAACTCGCCAAATGTTTTAATTCTTGTATGGCAAAGGGGCATGAGCTTGCGCATAAAAGCATCGGAAAATCCCCACTGTTCAATCTTTTTCCATAGTTCTGTCTCAGGGATTTTGTTGATGATGTATTGCTGGTTCATCCAATCCAGTTTTGTAATATCGAAAAAAGCGCCAGAAACGCCGATGCGTTTAGGATCAAAGTCTTGGATGATCTCATTTAAGGGATAGATTTCTTTATCACCGGGCATGCTGTAGCCCATATGGGTCAAAAAGTTCAAAAAAGCATCAGGCAAATATCCCGAATCGCGGTAATAAAAGATCGAGGTAGGATTTTTTCTCTTGGAGAGTTTTTTGCCATCTCGGCCCAATAGAAGCGGCATATGCATGAATGTGGGAGGAGTCCATCCAAACACCTGATAAAGGAGAATATGTTTAGGGGTCGAGCTCATCCATTCATCGCCTCGGATCACATGCGTGATTTTCATCAAATAATCATCGACAACAACAGCTAAATGATAGGTCGGAAAGCCATCTGATTTTAGTAAAATCTGGTCGTCCACATCTGCCCAAGGCACTGTGATCCTGCCTTTGATCGCATCGTCATAGACACAGTCTCCAGTCAGAGGCACTTTAAGCCGGATTGTGAATGGCTGCCCTGCGGCTTCTCTTTGGGCTACTTCTGCAGGACTCAAATTACGGTAGCGGCGGTCATACCCGATCTTTTTGCCCAATTTTGATGCCACTTCGCGCATCTCGGAGAGCTCTTCTGGAGTGGCAAAGCATTTATAGGCCTTGCCTTCTTCGACTAGCTGAGTGCAATATTTTTGGTAGATTTCGGTTCTTTCCGATTGCCGGTAGGGACCATAGGGGCCCCCCACATCAGGTCCTTCGTCCCAATTGATATGGGCCCATTTTAGGGCTTTATAAATATTTTCTTCATAGTCAGGTCTAGATCGTTTTTGATCGGTATCTTCAATACGTAGAATAAATTTTCCTTTAAAGTGGCGTGCAAAAATTAAATTGAAAAGGGCCATATAGGCTGTGCCTACATGCGGATCACCCGTAGGAGAAGGAGCTATACGTGTTCTTACCATCATAATGCCCGCCATTGTACTAAATTGTGGCTGTTTCAGCCCACAATTTATTAAATAATTAAAAAAAAGGCGCCC
The DNA here is from genome assembly GCA_964569185.1 of uncultured bacterium. GTDB lineage: Bacteria > Chlamydiota > Chlamydiia > Chlamydiales > Rhabdochlamydiaceae > DATIJP01. The sequence goes on along the minus strand of CAZMTP010000025.1, from coordinate 5,168 downwards.
TAGACAGTCGGGAGCTAGCTTCGCGCTCCCCGCTGCCCATTTGGCGAAGCTAGAATCACCATCGGCTGCTCATGCGCTCATTTCCCACTTCTTCTAGTCGCGGGTCCCTTTTCGCGTCAATTCGCAGAACCAACTGGAAAATCAAAGCTTGGGATTTAACGTGCCCGTGCCCGAAAAATTAGGGCAGCGGAGGCAAGGTCATAATTACAAAAGTTATACTGAAATTGCTATTTTATAATTGGTTATTTATAATTTCTTTTCAATTTAAACAGCGTGGTTAAATTTGATGGAAAGTATTAGAAATTTTTTGATAAAAGCTGACAATATTTGCGATTACGTTCCATTTCTCAGTACTATCACTAATTTGATCGATATTTTTCAGAAGGCTGTTATTATCCCTTCAATGAAAAAATCGACTACTGTTAGTAGTCGCTATTATTATACCCACTTAAACGAAAAAAACTTTAGTCGCTGTATTGCTCTTTTAGTTCCTATTTTGGGAAATATTATTGTTGCTATTTATGACTTTGTAAATAGTTTGCAACAGATAACGCCAAAAAAATCCAAAGCACTAGCACTAAAAGCTAATATTGCTAACAGTCGCCCAGAAGCGG
>CAZMTP010000025.1:0-4454 GCA_964569185.1 uncultured bacterium | reverse complement strand
TGCTAACAGTCGCCCAGAAGCGGTTCCGCAGAGAGTTGAAAATGGCTACACTACACAGGAAATCGCTCAAGTCTTAAGAATTCATCAACATATTAGAGCTGTTAATTATCCACAATATGTAGATGAAAACTTAGCGCTAGCCGCAATTAAGCAAGATGATTTTGTACTTTCTTTTGCCAATGAAAAGCTTAAGAAGAATAAAAAAGTTGTACTTGCCTCTGTTAAGCAATGTGGTCTTAATCTTAAAGATGCTAGCAAAGAGCTTCAAAATGATAAAGAAGTTGTGCTTGCCGCTGTTAAGGCAAATTCGCATGCATTTGAATATGCAAGCAAAAAGCTTAAGGGCGATAAAGAATTCGTGCTTGATATTATTCAGCAAGATGCATCCGCATTTCAATTCGCCAATGTGGAACTCAGAAATGATAAGAATTTTGCGCGAGCTGCTATGCAAAAAGATACGCGTGAATTTTCAGCTGTATATTTTTGTTTAACAGATGAACTTCGAGAAGATGAAGAGTTGAGAGAATTATACTACCACAAAAAGCAGAGGAAGAAGAGCACAAACTGAAGCCTCTAAAGCATGTTTATAAAATCAATATGCGTGTGGCAATAGCCACTCTAAAAGATCAGCTAATGAAAGGTATTTTAGATCCTGAAATTGAAATTCAAGCCCTTTGCCAGGATTTAAAAGCTGAGCTAAAAAAGAATTGCTCTTACGAGAGTTTGAAAGCTCAAATTGTCCAATCAGTGCCTTATTTGATTGACTAACAGCATAGCTCTTTGGAGAAATCCTCTTCAAGCTTCATTATGTTATTGAAGATAAGGCGGTCAGAACCCCATTTTTCAGATTTTTTGAGCAACATCCCCAACCGATTCAGCCACTACCAATTATTTTTTTGAGTTCTACAATAAATGCCTCCACGAAAGAAGGCTCAGTGTCCCACGAAGTCATCCAACGCGCCACCACCTGTTCATGGTCCCAAATCCAAAAAAAACTTTTTTTTTGTAACTTCTCCAATATCCTCATGGAAGGAAGCTGAACAAATACAGCGTTTGCGTCCACAGAATAAAGAATCGGAAGATACGGGCAATGCCGTCGCAAGCTTGTCTCTAATAGTTTTGCCATGGCGTTTGCGTGAGAGGCATTGCGCAGCCATAAATCGCCCTCTAATAACGCAACCATCTGCGCAGATAAAAACCTCATTTTAGAAGCGAGCTGCATCGACTGCTTTCTGATATATTGAAAGTTTTCCGAGAGCCCTTCTTTTAAGAAGACAATAGCCTCTGCTCCCATCAACCCGTTCTTAGTGCCTCCGAAAGAAAGGACATCGACACCGAGATCCGTAGTCAAAGCTTTTAAAGAAACGTTTAGACTTGCAGCCGCGTTACAAAGACGCGCTCCATCCACATGAAATAAAAGATCATTTTTATGAGCAAACTGGATCAGTTTTTTCATCTCTTCAATGGAGTACACGGTCCCTAATTCTGTTGACTGCGTGATGGAAATTGCCGCCGGCTGCACATGATGTTGGGACCCTCTTCCATGTAAAAAAACCTCACACTGCTCCGGTATAATTTTTCCATTCTTTGAAGCTACGGGCAAAAGAGAACATCCAGTATTTGCTTGAGGAGCTCCACATTCATCCATCCAAATATGAGCAGATGACGGACAAATGATCGCTTGCCATGGAGAAAACAAATGTCTTAGAGAACAGACATTGGCTGCAGTTCCATTGAAAACTATAAAGCTCTCAACTGCTAGGCCAAAAATTTTCTTAAAAATCGTATTAGACCGTTCTGTCCAAGAATCAGCACCATAAGCCATTGCATGACCCACGTTTGCTTTTTGTATGGCCATCATGATTTCGGGATGAACTCCCGCGAAGTTGTCACTTGCAAACGTATGAGACATGATCTATTACCTCCAACTTATCCAGCGTTGCGCACACTCATTAAGCTATCGCCGACTATCCTGTTTTTTATTCAGTAGTAAGCTATTTTGATTTTTTTAGAGATTTTTTGGATACAAATTTTGGCAATTCTTTTTCTATGAAATTGTTCGTAAGCAAGGTCGCCTTCTTCTTTTTTTTATTGAAATTGTGCCTGGAACAGGCACAATTTTACCCCTCGGTTCCGGTAGCAACTTGAGCGGGTTCTTGATGGAGGAAGATGAGATCTTTCATGATATTGATGGTCTCGGAAAGCTGAAGATCTGTATGACCGTAGGATTCCTTAGGTTCCGTATCTGCCTCTTTTTTGCTGATCTCTTTGATCAAGCTTTGATAGTTTTTATTCTGCTTAATGCGCGCATCAGAGTTAGTTTTCAATTTTTCAAGATAGGGCTGGTAGAGGGTCAAAATGGGCTGCAGATTGAACTTATAGAGCCTTAGAATATCTTTCTTGTGGATTGAGGGGACATCAGAAAGATCATCATCGAAATTTGCAGGAATCTGATCGTTTTCCAGAGGGTACTTGGAGAACTTTTCTCCTATCTCCAGCTCAGAATAGACCCCTGGCACCACAATGTCTGCTTTTACACCCACAAGCTGTGGGCTTTTCCCAGAGACGGTATAATACCTTCCCCGTGTCACTTTATACTCGCCTTTGGGGTTCACTTTTCCGTAATTGCTGGCTTCTAAAGTAAAGGTTTGGAAAGTCCCCTTGCCATAGGTAGTCGCATCCCCTACAACGATAGCGCGGCCATAATCTTGCAGTGTCTGCGCTACAATTTCCGATGCGGATGCGCTTGTTTTATTTGTCAAAATAAGGAGGGGCCCATCCCACGCCACTTTCCCATCTGTATTACGCAAATGGAGCACTTTGCCTGTATTATCCTTTACAGAGACAACGATACCCTTTTTGATAAATAGGCTGCTTACAGAGACCGCCTGCGGTAAAAGACCCCCTGCATTATTGCGAAGGTCTAAGATAATCCCTTTTAAATTGTGCTGTTTTTTCAGATCTAGGATCGCCTGGTGGAGGTCCTCTGTTGAACTACTCTTAGAATCTTGATAGAAGGAAAAGAGGTGTAAAATGCCGATCACACCCTGTCCAAAAGGCTCATAAAATGTCTCTAATCGGGACTCTTTTAAGATCACTTCCCCGCGCATAATATCGATGTTGAGCTTCTCTTCTTTTTTTTGGCCATTTTCTTCCGTTTCCCGCAAAATGGTCAAAAGCACATTAGAGCCCTGGGGCCCCCGGATCAGCTCTACCGCCTCTGTAATTTCCATGCCCACAACAGGCTCTTGATTCACCGCAATAATGCGGTCTCCAGCCCTCAATTTATTCCCTTTGCTAGCGGGAGAATCATCTAGAAGGCGGACAATGGTAAATCCGTTTAAATCATCACGCAATTGCGCGCCTATACCAAAGAGTTTTTGCTGCACTTGAATCATAAATTGATTGGCTTCTGAAGGAGTAAAATAGGCTGTTTGAGAGTCAAGGGCGGAGCTAAAAGCTTTAAGCAAATAGGAGAGCATGATCTGCTCTCGCTCTTTATGGGACTTGCCTAAGAGCTCTTCCTCTCTGCTAAGACGCCTTTTTTCCAGTTTTTTAATAAACTGTTCTTTGGTTTCTGCATTGAATTTCTCAGCGACATCCCACTGAAGTGCTTTTATCCAGCAAATACGTTGATCTAACTCTTCTTTATTTTTAGCCCATTTTAGGTCCTTAAATTCCTTAGCCGAGGGGCTCTTGGCGAGGGCGGCCTTTTCAATGGCTTTTTCGATCTGATGGCGGCGCTCAATTGCCGGCGCTATAGTTTGGTGAAGCTCTAGAAAAGTGGAAAAATTCTCTTTTTTTATCTCTGCTACTGTTTTTTTTAATAGATCTTCACTGGGACTTGCCCATTTAACTATCTCATTTTCAATGAGATAGGTTTTTAAAGGATCGATCTCGTCTAAATAGTTATCAAACACTCTTTTCATCAGCTCAGGGGTCAATTGTTGATAAGAAACGTGGGCCTTTAAAATCTCTTCGATTTTGACCCGCGCATCCTTAACAGTGAGCTCAGGAGGTTTGGATTCAAGAGATGTAAATAAAATGAGAAAAAGGATGAAAATGGTCCGCAGCATTGTAGATGTTTTTCCAATTTGCAGTTTTTTCCTTAATATAACGAAGAATCCGCTTTCCATGATAATAAAAAAATAAGTTTTTTAAATAGTACGTAATATGCTGATTATTAGTAACTTATAAAATGAGATAGATTTTTTTTGCACTAACAGGTACAATAGATAGCGATATTAACTCAATTGATTTTGAATTAAGACGTTGATTTGATTGCAATTTTATGAGATAATTAGTGTTCTTAAGTTGAGAATAATAATAATCTAGCGAAAACGTAAACAGTTTTAGTTTCCGTTTTCGGAGTGAAGCAAAATTAAAAAAAGCTTCCTCTTACAAAAGTTAGACTTGGAGGAGTATAAAAATGTTGGACGAAGAAAATAGAAACT